>DAOTWP010000040.1:0-25977 GCA_034435675.1 Anaerolineae bacterium | reverse complement strand
CGGTAAGCCCAATCTAAATCCTCTCCGTACATAAAGAATATTTCGTCCAGCAGCCCCACCGCGTCAATGGCTTCACGCCGCACCTGCATATACGCACCCACGACCGAATCCACCTCGATTTCGGTGTTGGGGTCCATAAACGTCATGTTGTAACGTGCAAAACGGGGGCTATTCGGAAAGAGTTTCGCTAAACCGGAATAATGATAAAACGCAACAACCGGTGTGGGAAAACTGCGGCGGCAGGCAAGATCGAGCTTGCCATCCGCCAGCACCAGTTTGGGTCCGGCGACGCCGATTTCAGGATGGGCATCCATATACTGCACCATGTGGTGCAGCGCGTCGGCTGGCACTTCCGTATCAGGGTTAAGCAGCAGCGCGTAACGGGGTGCAGCGGCGTCCACCTGCCCGGCAGCATGATAGCCCAGTGCACGCAGCCCGCTGTTGTTGCCGCGCGGGTAACCGACATTCTCTGCACTGACCAGCAGTTCTGCCTGCGGAAAATGCTGCCGCACCATGTCAGCGCTGCCATCGGTCGATGCGTTGTCTACCACCAGCACGCGATAGGTAAAATCGCCAGCACTGGCATAGACGGTTTGCAAACACTTTGCCAGCAAATCGCGTGTATTCCAGTTGACGATAACGATCCCCAGATCGATCACACAACACCTGACTTCCTGAACCGTTGCGCGGATTGTACCACAATTCCTACAATGCTTACACGCCGCAAATGCAACGCTTCTTCCGCGCTGTTTGTCATGTTCTGGCACAATAGTGGCGGCATACAAAGCACATTACGGCTCCGCCGAACACGCGATACAGTATAGCGTCAATCCGGGTTGATGCCAGTAAGTGCCTGTATGAATCATCCAGTCATAGCCCAGTACTACCGGGCGCGGGATACTGGCAGCGCGCACGAAAGCGGCATCCAGCAGCGCCAGATAGTCGTACACCTGCTGGCGCGTCTCCGGCGGAATCACGTCCACCGAACGCTGCAAGTCCCAGTAGAGCGCGTCGGACAGCAGCAGATAGTCCGCCCCGGTCGCGCGAATCGCCTCCGGCGAGAGGAACGGCTGGTCGCCGTAGGTCTGAGTCCAGGGATAGAGACTCTGGTCAAGCGGCACATTGTACGGACCCAACAGGTGAACGCGCGTGCCGGGTGGCAGGTTGGCATAGATCCACGCCTGCATCATATAGCGGGTGTCCCGCTGGGCGAACAGGCTGACCGCCTGTACCGAGAGCAGCAGCGGCACAACACACAACGCAGCAACCAGCAGCGGCGCTGTCACCCGCATCAAGGACAACCGCAGCCCTGACGCTGCCAACCGCCGGATGAACCACGCCGCACCCAGCCCGGCGAACACGGCGCACTGCGGCAGGATGGGCACAAGCATCTGGTCGGTATAGCTGGGGCGCGCGGTGCGCAGCACCACCAGACTGTACGCCAGCAGATACAGCAGCAGGATTGCGCTGAACAGGCGCACATCGTCGCCCGGCGCTGCCGCCCGCCGGATGCGCCCGGCAAGGGCTAGCAGCAGCCCCCACAATGCCGCCAGCGCCGCCGGAAAGCCCAGCCCAAACAGCGCCAGATAGCGGTACTCCAGCAGCAGTCCTATCCAGGGTGAAACGGTGTACTCAATGCCCGCGCCTTCAATATACTGCGCGGTGATGAAGCGAAATTCTTCCAGAAAGAAGGCGGTATCGAAAATGACCCAGGGAGTTGTCAGCAGGAAGACCAGCGGCAGGGCGGCAAAGCTGAGCAGCACAACCAGCAGCGCACGGCGGTTGTGCCCACTGCCACGCGCGCGAAAGAGCAGCACCAGCCCGGTTAAACCGACGACAAGCGCCACCGCCGCTGCATTGTAACGACTGCCCGCCGCCAGCCCTGCCGCCACGCCCGCCAGCAGCAGCGGCAGTCCCCAGCGCCATTGAACGCCCGCCTGTTTGTGCTGTGCCGCCAGTGCCGTGAAGCTCGCCAGCACTGCCAGCGTAGTGAACCCCGCCGCGAGGCTGCTCGTGGTGGTGTAGTGCGCGTGCTGCACCAACGGCAGCGCCAGCGCCGCCAGCAGCCCGGACGCCGCCGCCGCCCACCTGCCGCCCATCTGCCGCGCCAGTGCATATGCCCCCGCCACTGCCAGCAGCCCACCCAGTGTCGAATACACCCGCCCGATCACGTACAGGTGAAACGGCGCAAAGCTGCGCCCGCTGACCGTCTGCAGGTCACGATCTGCCATGGACAGCCCATTGCCTGCGTCCGTCAGCCAGAAGGTGACGAAGTTGAGATTGTTCATCAGGGAGGGGTTGTGGAAAAACTTTGGATTCAACTGCCCGGTCAGCACCATGCGCAGCGGGCGTGTGACAAAGAGAAATTCGTCCGGGTGAATGGGAATGTTTTCATTGACCAGCCCGTGCGGGGCAAGCGCGGGATCGTAAGCTGGGTCAGGCTGCCCGTAAGTGATGCCGACAATACGCAGCGCGGCGGCGAGCAGCAGCAGCAGAGTCACAAACGCCCATTCAGCGCGATTGAGACGACGGGCACGCGCTTGGCGCGGCATCAGGTTTCCTGCAAGGCGCGGGCTTGACTGCTGCATCGCGGTCGGGTGTTCATTCCTGCGCGGTGGGCAGGGTTTGCAGCGGTCTGCCGCGCAGCGCGGCGCGCAGCCCTTCGCGGTCATCCCAGGGATACTCGGTAGTGCCAAAGCACATGCTCTGTTCGTGCCCTTTGCCGCACGCCATCACGATATCCCCCCGCGCTGCCTGCTGGCAGGCTGTGTACAGCGCCAGCCCACGGTCACGGATGCGGATAAACGTCTGGTTCTCCACGCCGCCAACACTGATCGCCCCCTGCGCCATTTCTTCCAGAATGTCGTCGAGCGACTCTGTGCGCGGGTCCTCCGCCGTAAAAATGCTGAAGTCCGCCAGTTCCGTGGCAACTTCCGCCATCATGCGGCGTTTTTCGCGGTCCCGCAGCCCGGCGCTGCCAAACACGGCAATCAGCCGGGCGCGTTCGCCGCCGCGTGCGCTGCGCTGCAACATCACGCGCGCCGTTTCCAGCGCCCGCCGCAGGGCATTCGGGGTGTGCGCAAAATCAACAATCGCCGTAAACTCCTGCCCTTCGTAGATACGTTCCATACGCCCCGGAATGCCCTTGACCTGCTCTAGCCCACGCCGTACCGAGGCGACTTCAACGCCCATCACGCGGGCAGTCGCAATCGCCGCCAGCAGGTTGAGCAGGTTAAATTCGCCGACAAGATCGCTGATAAACAACTCGCCCTCGACCTCGAATTGTGTACCGGTGGGCAAATAGATCGGGTCTTCCGCACGATAACGCGCCGGATTAACCAGCCCATAGCTGAACGAACGGTTGACATGAAAACGGCGGAAATAGTCGGCGTTGGCATCGTCCGCATTGATAATGGAATACTTGGGCTGCCCGCGTTTGCGGCGTGTGCGGCTGAGCATGTCGAACATGATGCCCTTTGCAGCACGATATGCCTCGAAGCTTCCATGATAATCGAGATGTTCGTGTGTCACGTTGGTCAGCACTGCCACATCAATCGCCACACCCGAAAGCCGTCCCTGTGCCAGCCCGTGACTGGTCATTTCCAGCACGGCATGGGTCAGTCCCCGGCGCACCATCTGCGCCAGAAACTTCTGAATTTCCGGAGCGGTGGGCGTGGTTACATGCAGCCCGGTATCGACCATCGCATCGCCCAGATCCGCCGCGATGGTGCTGACCAGCCCGGCGCGCCCGCCAGTAAATTCGCGCAGGACACTGTGAATCAGGTGACTGGTGGTGGTTTTGCCGTCTGTGCCGGTCACGCCGACGATAGTCATTTTGTGCGAGGGAAAGCCATAATACGCCGATGCCAGCAGCCCCACTGCCCGCTGAGTATCGCTGACCTGAATATAGGGCACCGACAGCGTGCCCATTGCGCGTTCGCCCACAATCGCGGCAGCGCCGCGTTCGATAGCAGAACGGATATACTCGTGACCGTCAACGCTGCGCCCCGTGCGCGCGACAAAAACGCCGCCCATTTCGACTTCTTGATCCGTTTCGACCACTGGGTTCACGATGGTGGTGTTCTGCACATCCCCGCTGGTGCTGAGGATGTCCGGCAGAATGCGCAGGATGTCGGTCAGTGCCTTACGCTGCATGGATGATATTCCTCAGTAGTGCTGCTACCCTGTCACGCTCTCTATCATAGTCGTTGAAGCGCCAGAACACAATCGCACCCGCGCCAAAACCAAAAGGCACGCCCGGTTGAGCGTGCCTGTGTTCTGCAATTACTTCCCAGCGGGGTTAGCTCAGGCGTGCCGCCAGACCACTCAGGCCGCTGCGCACGCTGCCGTCCACCACGCGGTCGCCCGCGCGGATAATCAGCCCGCCGAGGATGTTCGGATCAACCGTGAATGTGATCTCGCTGCTGCCCACTTCGCGCTTGACCGTCGCCTGCTCACCATCGGTCAGCGGCATCGCGCTGATGACCGTGATTGCGCCGCTCATGCTGCGCGCTTCGGCAGGGACTTTGGCGAAGAAGTCGTTGATCAGCGCTTCCTGGCGTTTCTGATCCATCGATTCGCCGATCAAACGCTGCGCCACCGCCACCGAAATCGCCGCTACCTGACCGCGCAGGTCGGCAAGCTGTGCATTGCGCTCCACTTCGGCAGAGATGCGGGCATCGCTGCGGATTTTGTCCGCATCGGCACGCGCGGCGGTTTCGATTTCCTTCGCAATCTGTTCACCACGACTGCGCGCTTCTTCGACCATCCGGTTGATATCTGCCTGCGCGGCGGCTTTTAGCTTTTCTGCATCTGCCTCGGCATCACGGCGCGCATTCGCGGCAATCGCAGCGTCTTCCATCCCTTTGCGAATTTTCTCGGCACGGGCATCCAGGCGGTTAACCGCCGGGCGCCACAGCCCAAAGAGCAGCAGCGCGAAGATCAAGCCGAAGTTGATAATCTGGGCAAGCAGGAAACCCATGTTGATGCCCAGGGCATCCAGCGGGCTTTCGCCGCCTTCTTCAGCAGCGACCTCGGCAGCAGGCGCTTCACCTTCTGCGGCAGCTTCGCCCTCACCTTCCTGCGCAAACGCCGGGGCAACCGCTGCCAGCAGCAGCGCCAGCAGCATAACCAGCAGCAGCAGTCGTCTCAGTAAAGACTGTTGTTTCATCTCTAAGCTCCTCTCTGTTCGCGCGGTGTGAACGCCGGTGGCAGCACCCCCGCAGGACCGTGCCTGCCGGATGACAACGCTGAACACCGGCATCGCGGCAGTAATTATTGCAGCACGAACAGGATAATCAGGGCGACGACGAGCGCGTAAATGGCGATCGCTTCAGTGAACACGATTGCCAGAATCATGTTCGTCTGAATGGTCCCGGCGGCGTCGGGGTTACGCCCGATTGCCTGCATAGCACCCTGCGCCAGCAAACCAATGCCAATGCCCGGACCAAACGCGGCGAGCATCGTCAGACCCGCGCCAACAGCCTTCAACCCGACTTCCAGACTTCCTTCAACCATGATGTGTTCATCCTCTCTTTAGCGTAGGTTTTATCACAATTTGTGTAAGTGCGGGGTGCTGCAACACCCCATATGCGTTGCCGACGGGCGGCGCACTGCCAAACCCGGCAGCCACCGCGCCACATGCCGCGCAGCGTTAGTGCGCGTGTTCGTCGCCGTGTTCGTCGCCGTGATGGCTTTCCATCGCCTGTGCTGCGAACACCAGGGTCAGGACGGCAAACACCAGCGCCTGCACGGTGGTGATGATGATTTCCAGACCGATAAAAATCACCGGCAGCAGCATCGCTACCAGGAAGGCCATAATCATCAGCACGACACCGCCGGCAAACAGGTTGCCAAAAAGACGGAACGCCAGACTGACGATCTTGCCGATTTCCGAGATGATTTCGATCAACCCAACGACAAAGTCAATCGCGCCAAGCGGCTTCTTGCGCAGATTGCCCAGCGCACTGAGGTTGACGAACTTCTCGAAGTACGCCGGACCCTGGGCATACACACCGTAGACCTGCACGCCGATCATCGAAATCAGCGCCAGCGCAATGGTGAAGCTCAGGTCAGTGGCAGGACCACGGAAGAACGGCGTAATCGTGAAGATATACGGATCAATACTGATATCCCCACCATTGTCCAGCGTTTCCAGATCGGCATCGGACAACGCGAATGCCGCAAACGGGAAATATGCCTGTGTGCGCGCCAGTCGCAGTTCTTCGCGCGCCGTGTTCAGTGCTTCCTGCTGCTCGGCAGTGAGCGTGCCCTCTTCTTCCAGCAGCGTCAGCTCTTCTACACGCGGTTCAAGTGCTTCCACGCTTTCGACAGCGTGTACCCGCGCTTCGGCAATCTCCAGCTCAATTTCCAGCTCGTGCAGTTCTTCGTGCAGGTGGTCAATTTCCTCACGCTGGGCGGCAGAAAGCGTGGTCTGGCTTTCCAGCGCTGCCAGTTCGCTTTCCACATGGGCGATTTCTTCCTGATAGCGGGCAACCGCCGCCTCAGGGGTTTCGCCTGCCTGCAATCTGCCCAGACCTTCGAGGTAATGTTCGCAGTGGTGTTCGCTTTCCAGCGTCGCGGTTTCACCGGTGTACAGCGGCTGGTTGACAAACAACAGATATGTGCCGCCAGCAGCGCCCTCAACACGGGGATACCCGCTTTGACCGGGATGTCCACAGTGGATTTTGCCCACCGACTCGACACCGGGGAAAAGCTTCATCCAGTTTGCCGCCAGCAGGAAGACAAAAATCGTGCCGGTCAGCGCCAGCAGGAACGGCGCTTTGTCCAGCTTTTCCCCGGCGATACCGCGAGCAAAACTGCGCCAGCCTTCGACAACAATTTCTGCCAGCGCCTGGAAACGCCCCGGCACTTCTTTGCGCCAGCCCTGAGAACCGCGCCAGGCAAAGAACACAAACAGCAAGACCATAAAGTTGGCAAACAGTGTGCCTGCCAGCGTGTTGGTGAAGTTAAAACCGGGCAGCAGATCCTTGATCAGTACTTCGCCGGGCACTTCAATCACGGGCAAACCGACACCGATGCCGCTGCCGGGCATCACCGCGAACGGGATAATGCCACAGAACACGACCACCACAAAAATGATGACCGCAAACACGATCAGCCCACGCACTCTTGGGTTGCTCATGTGGGGGACCTCCCGTTCAACCTACTCACATCAGTCAAGGACTAATCCTCCTCTGTGTCTTCCGATAAAGTGTTTTTCAACTGGGGTTGGATGCGGTTGATCGCCCCCAGTGCTATCCGCAGCATTGCAAACAGGCTGACCGGCACACTGAGAATCAACATCCCGAAGATGCACGGTCCGCGCTGTCCGAGCTGACTATCCAGCCATAAGCCGATGAACAGGGCACTGAAAACGATAATCAGGGTGGCGCATCCGGCAAGACCGGCAACACCCGCGAGTGACAGGTTTTTCACCCGCGCAGATGGTTGTTGTGGCATAGTACCCCTGGTTCAGCGCCAGTGCATTTTATCACAAGCATTTCGCGTTTGCGAATAAATTCATCACTTTACAATCTTCTAGAAGCTGCGCAGTTGAAAGCGAACGGTGCCCATAAACAAGCGGATTAACCCCTGGTTCAGCCGCCAAACTGCGTAAGTTCCAGATTCTGCGGGCAGCATGACTCCGCCAGCCACCCTGCCCGCCCACAGCATCGTGATCGCTTTCGGTCAGGGCAGCATGGTAATCGTGCTGCCGAACTGCATGATCGTTTCTGCGCCACGCAGCCCCCAGTTGAAGATCAACGGTGCGGCGAATGTGCCCAGCAGCAGCACCACCACCGACGCCACACCCAACACCCACGCCAGCGACGGCGCGACTGGCAGCGGTTGTTCTTCGTCTTCGCTGTGGTCAACGTACATGATCTTGATGACCACCAGATAGTAGTACAGGCTGATGATCGCATTGATGACGCCAATCAGCGCCAACCATGCCAA
This sequence comes from Anaerolineae bacterium, assembly GCA_034435675.1. Taxonomy (GTDB): domain Bacteria; phylum Chloroflexota; class Anaerolineae; order Aggregatilineales; family Phototrophicaceae; genus DAOTWP01. Next base: position 18,021 of record DAOTWP010000040.1, on the reverse strand, counting down.
CCCCGCCTCAACTGCCGCGTTGAACAGGAAGAACTTGCCGAAGAACCCGGCAGCCGGCGGCACACCACCCAGCGAGAGCAGCGCAATCGTCATTGCCAGCGCCACCATCGGACTGCGGCGGTTCAACCCGGCAAAGTCGCGGATCTGTTCGCTGCCGGTGCGTTCGGCAAACAGGATAATCACGCCGAATGCCAGCATGTTGGTGAACGTATACATAAACATGTAAAAGGCGATGGACGCGACACCCTGCGCCGTCTGCGACTGCACCGCTGCCAGCCCGATCAGGGTATAGCCCGCCTGCGCGATGGACGAATATGCCAGCAGGCGCTTGATGTTGCGCTGCGCCAGCGCCACCACGTTGCCCAGCGTCATCGTCAGCACTGCCGAGGCGGAAATCAAGCCGACCCAGAATGCCTGAATGGACTGTCCATCGACGCTGAGCGTGGGCGGGAATGCCGCCACAAAGAAGCGCGCCAGCAGCGCGAAACTCGCCGCCTTGCTTGCCACACTGACAAATGCCGTCACCGGCGTGGGCGCGCCTTCATAGACATCCGGTGTCCAGAAGTGGAACGGCACGGCGCTGATCTTGAAGCCAAAACCGACCACCACCAGCCCAATAGCGATCAACAGCGGGGCAGCATTCTGCCCGAAGATCGCCGGGTCGGTCAGGGCGCTGCCAATGGCGTAGACGTTCGTCTCGCCGGTGAAGCCGTAGAGCAGGCTGAAGCCGAACAGCATGATTGCCGAAGCAAACGCGCCGAACAGGAAATACTTCATGCCGCTTTCCATGCTGCGATCCGAATTGCGGTTGAATGCCGCCAGGATATACAGCGGAATTGACAGGGTTTCCAGCGCAACAAAGACCATAATCAGGTCGGCGGCGCTGCTCAGGAAACACGCGCCCAGCGTGGCAACGACGATAATCAGGTAGAACTCGCCCTTGCGCGCTACATCGCTGGAACTGGCGGCAATGAAGCAGGTCAGCGCCCCGGCGATAGTCACCATCACCTTGAAGATCTGTGCCAGCGTATCATCGCGGATCATGCCGCCCCACAGCAGCGCCTCGCGCGGGGTAAAGACCAGCGGCAGCACCGCAATCGCCAGCAGCCCAAACCCGGCGACATAAGGCAGCACCCGGCGGCGGCTCTCGCGCAGGTATACATCCATGAACAACAGGATCACCGAGAGTACGGTGAGCGCCAATTCCGGCACGACTGCCGGCAAGTCTTTCAGAAAGTCGAATTCGGCAATCACCCTATCACCCTCCGAACAGCGCTACAACGGCGTTCATGCCTGCCGTCACCATTGGCGCCATGATTGTTGGATACATGCCCAGAATTAGCAGTGGCAGCCCCAGCACCAGCAGCACGGCGCGATCCGTGATGGCGATGTCACCGACTTCGGGGAACTTTTTGGCGTCAAACTCCCCGAAGAAGACCGACCCGGCAACGCGCAGCACATACGCCGCCGTGATGACAATGCCGAGCGCGGCAATAATCACAATCACGGAATAGTAGTTGGTCAGCGTAAATGTCCCCAGACTGAGTACCACATTTTCCGAGGCGTTCCACATGCCGACGAAGATCGGGAACTCCGCGATGAAGCCGCTTAGCCCTGGCATACCCATACTGGCTAAACCGCCGACAATGAACGCGATGCCGACCCAGGGCATCATCTTCATAAACCCACCGAGGCTGGGGATGTCGCGCGTATGTGCCCGGTCATACACCATGCCGACGCAGCCGAAGAAGAGTGCCGTCATTGCGCCGTGACTGAACATCTGCAAGCCCGCGCCAGTCATGCCGTTCAGGTTCATGGTCGCAAAGCCCATGCTGACCAGCCCCATATGACTGACGGACGAGAAACCGATGACGTATTTGAAGTCACGCTGCCGGAAGGCGATAAACGCGCCCATGACGACGTTGATCAGCGTCAGAAAGACAATCCAGGGCAGATGCGTTTCTGCGCCGCCGGGCATCAACTGCACGCCCGCGCGCAGCGCCGCATACGCGCCAACCTTCATCAGCACGCCTGCATGGATCATCGAAACCGCCGTCGGTGCGGCAACATGACCGTCCGGCGACCAGTTGTGGAACGGGAACAGACCTGCCAGCACGCCCAGCCCGATGAACACCAGCGGGAACCACAGCCGCGCAAAGGTCAAGCCGTCAATGCCCAGGTAACCCACCTGGTCAAATGCGCCCGCTTCTGCCGCCAGCGTCAACTGCGGAATGCTGAAGCTGAACGCCCCAGCGTCCTGCGGCAGCAGCCCGGCGGCTTTGGCGCTTTCCAGCACTGCCGCGCCTTCCGTGCTGCCAAAATAGCCGCTGGCAAAGATCACCATAGCGATCACCCCGACGAGCGCGATCACCGAGCCAATCAGAATATACAGTGTCAGTTTCATCGCCGCATATTCGCGCAGCTTGACCCAGCCCCACCCGGCGATCAACAGGTACATCGGGAAGATTGCCAGTTCGTAGAAGAAAAACAACAGGAACATGTCCAGCGAAACAAACACGCCGTAGACGCCTGCCACCAGCAGCATGAAGAACGCCATGAACTCGCGGATACGATCCTGAATGTTCCACGAGATCAACACGCCTGCCACCGCTACCAGCCCGGTCAGCAGCACCATCGGCGCGCTGATACCGTCCACGCCAACGTGATAGGCAATGCCCAGTTCAGGCAGCCACGCGGCATATTCTTCATAGGCGATGCCGTTGACAAACATCGTCGTAGCGACGAACTCGCCACCCTGCTCTTCTGCCTGCGCCTGCTGCTCCTGCACAGCAGCCACCTGGCTGTTGTAGCCAAAAAACACCGCCGCAGACAGCGCCAGCAGCGCTACGGCAACCGAAATTGCCACGCCGCGGATCAGGTCGCGTTGTTTGGGATTCATGAACAGGATTACAATACCTGCCACAATGGGCAGAAAGAGGATGATGCTAATTACACCCGGAAATGTCGTCATGGTTCGTCCTATCCGCCCTGCACGATGCGCGTTGCCGTCTCAAGGATGGTCGTGACCGACCCGTTAATTACCGGCAGCACCCAGTTCGGGAAAATGCCCGTGACCAGCATCAGCACCATCAGCGGCGCAATGGCGATCAACTCACGCGGCGTGATTTCGAGATTGTAGTCGCGCCAGTGCAGGTTGAATGGACCATGCAGCACCGCCCGGATGCCTTTGAGGATATACGCGCCGGTAAACAGCAAGCCAATCATGGACAGCGCGGTCAGCACCGTGAAGACGGGCCACGCCCCGCGCACCACGAGAAATTCCCCAACAAAGCCGTTCAGCCCCGGCAGCCCCAGACTCGCCATGCTGGTGAAGATGAACACCCCGCCATAAATGGGCGCTTTGACCCAGAAGCCGCCGTACTGGCGCATGTCGCGTGTGTGAGTCTTATGGTAGATTGCCCCAGCAAGCAAGAACATGCCCGCCGAGCTTAAGCCGTGATTGAACATTTGCAGCACCGCGCCATTTGCCGCCAGGATGCCGTCCTGCACCCCCTGCGCTGTGCCTTCCATCACACCCCGGCTGTAGACCACCGCCATCACCGCGATGCCCAGTGCCACAAAACCCATGTGGTTGACCGAACTGTATGCCACCAACCGCTTGATGTCGTGCTGCCCAAAGGCGGCAAACGCCCCGAAAACAATGCCCATCATGGCGAGGAAGGCAAAGATGCCCGCCCATGTCACCGTGAACGCGCCCAGAATGCTGATTTCCGCAATCCAGACATCCGGGAACAGCGGGATTACCAACCGGATGAAACCATAGGCGCCCAGCTTGAGCATAACGCCCGCCAGCAGCATTGAACCGGCAGTCGGCGCTTCGGAGTGGGCGTCGGGCAGCCACGTATGGAAGGGCCACACCGGCACTTTGATGCAGAAGGCGACGAAGAAGCCGATAAACGCCAGCGCTTTCACCGTACTCACGTCGATGCCCAGAAACAGCGCATCGGCGCGCAGGAAGGGCCAGTATTGTGTGATCGTCTCCATGTCGAACGAAGGCACGCCGTAAGCGCTGATTGACATCGACCAACCGACCAGTTGTGACGCCAGCAGCATGCCCAACGTGCCGCCCACCGAGTAGATGAAGAACTTGGTCGAGGCGTACAGGCGGTTGCTGCTGCCCCACTCGCGGATCAGGAAGTAGATCGGCACAAGGCTGAGTTCGTAGAACAGGAAGAAAATCATCAGGTCTTTGGCGGCGAACACACCCATCAAGCCCGTCGCAAAGAACAGGATCAGCGCCAGATGCATGCGGTAGCGGTCTTCGACCTCCCAGCTAATCAGCACTGCCGCCGGGATGAGAATACCGGTCAGCAGCACCATCAGCGCGCTGATGCCGTCAATGCCCAGATGCCAGCTTGCGCCAATCAGCTCGAACCACGGGACGCTGACCACCTGCTGGTACTGCGGACCCGCCGGGTCGTAAGCAGCGTAAACCGCCACCGACAGCGCCGTGATGCCCAGTGCGATCACCAGCGCGACCCAGCGCACCAGCACCCTGATGTCCGGCAGCGCGACCACCAGCAGCGCGCCCAGTGCTGGCGCGATAATCAGCACTGAGAGCGCGTCAAATCCAAAAACGTTCAAATAGTCCATGCTTTACTCCCGGCGTTAGCTGCCCGCTGCCTGCAACACACCCGATGACAGCACAAAGATTAAGCCCACGATGAGAATTGCCGCCATCACCAGCAGCAAGTACTGCTGTACGCGCCCGGTCTGCACTCGCCGCAGCCACAAGCCCGCCCGCCCGATGCCGCGCGGGATGCCGTCGCCAACCCCGTCAATCAGCCACAGGTTGAACAGCTTGAGCAGATCGCCAATCCAGTTGAACACTCGCGCCGTCAAATGCAGCAGCCCGTCAATGATGCCGCGATCAACAAACTCGCTGACCACGACGCGCGAGAACCACTGCGACGGACGAATGAACACCAGCTCATAGAGTTCATCGAAGTAGTACTTGTTGCGCAGCGTGTTGTACACGCCCGATGGCATGGCACGCTCCAGCGGGTCGGTGTCGCCCTGTTTGAGCGGCTTGCGCCAGTAGACCAGCCAGCCGACATAAACGCCCAGCAGCGCCACCAGGAAGGACGTGCCCACCGGGATGATGTTGAACGGCGGTTGTTCGATGTGAATGCTGGGGTGGAAGGCTTCAATCACAAAGTGTTTGAAGGGGTTGTATTCCGGCGAGAAGAACGCCCCAAACAGCGGGAAGTCCTTGGGCACACCAACAAACCCGGCAACAATCGCGAGGAATGCCAGGATAATCAGCGGGAGCTGCATGGCGCGGCTGACCGTGCTGCGCGGACCACCCAGCCCGGCGTGTTTCGCCTCTTCGGTGCGTGCCTCGCCGCCAAAGGTCATTGCCAGTTGGCGTGTGGTGTAGAACGCGGTCAGGAATGCCGCCAGCGCCAGCGTGATGAACACCAGCAGATGCACAAACGACCCATGCTCCGACCAGATATACCAACCGTCCGCCAGGATTTCGTCTTTCGACCAGAACCCGGCAGTCACCAGCGGCAGCCCCGCCAGCGACATGCCGCCAATCAGGAAGGTATAGTATGTGATCGGAATGCGTGTGCGCAGACCGCCCATGTTGCGCATATCCTGCGGGTCGAAGTGCGTGTAGGGCGCCAGTTCGTGCCCATCATGCTCAACCGACGTATCCACCTCATCGGCAGTTTCGCCGGTCTTGTGATGCTCTTCATGATGTTCGGCATGCGCGTCGTGCCCGTGCGCGTGCTCATGGACATGGTGTTCACCGTGTTCCATCGCGTGGATCACCGCGCCGGATGCCATAAACAACAACGCCTTAAAGAAGGCGTGGGTAATCAGATGGAAGATTGCCGCGATATACGCGCCCATGCCCAGCGCCGCCATCATAAAGCCCAACTGCGAGATGGTCGAATACGCCAGCACCCGTTTGACGTCATTCTGGGCAACAGCAATCGTCGCCGCAAAGAGCGCCGTACCTGCGCCGCCAAACGCCATCAGCAGCAGCGGCGCGTTGAACACGCCATGATGCGGGTCTGCGCCTGCCGCAAACAGCGGATACATGCGGATAATGGCATAAATCCCGGCGGAAACCATCGCTGCCGCATGGATCATCGCGCTGACCGGCGTCGGACCTTCCATCGCGTCCGGCAGCCAGACATGCAGCGGGAACTGCGCAGATTTACCGATGGTGCCGATAATCAGGAAAATGCCGATCAGGTGCGATGCTGCCAGACCGGGGATGAGCAGCGCCTGTGTTGCCGCCAGTTGGTCGAGCACATCCGGGTTATAGAGAATATCGCGGAAGCTGAGCGTGCCAGTCAACCCGTAGAGGTAGACGATCCCCAGCAGCATGATGACGTCCGCGACACGGGTCGTGGTGAACGCTTTGATCGCTGCTTTATAGGCACTCTCTTTTTCAAACCAGAAGCCGATCAGCATGTACGAGCACAAGCCCATGATTTCCCAGCCGACGAACAGCAGCAGCAGGTTATCCGCCACCACCAGGATCAGCATCGCGCCGGCGAACAGCGAAATCAGGGCGAAGAAACGCGCCTGCCGGGGATCATGCGCCATGTAGCCAATCGAATAGATGAAGATGCACAGCACGGCGATGGGCACCATCACCAGCATGACTGCCGTCAGCGGGTCTACCAGCACGCCCATATTAAAGCTGGCAGTGCCGGTTGCGCCGCTGCCCGTGTCCATCCAGACGATGCTGCTGGCAAAGACATGCTCCAGCGTGCCAAAATGATTCGTCATCAGTGCGTTGACCACCACCACCAGGCTGATGAGCAGCGCGGCAACCACCCCACTCATGCCGACGACGATGCTGACCACACGCCCCCAATCGTTCACAACCGGCACCAGCATTCCCTCGTAATCCGGGTGATGCCCGCCGTACTCATGGCTGGTCGCCGGGACGAGTCTGCTGCGGTTGGTCACCAATACGATGACGGCAAACGCCAGCAGCGGTCCGACGGGAATAAGCCAGGGTAAGGTGTTTATGTCAAACATTTATCCCGTCACCCCTCGCAATTACCACTTAAGTAAATTCACTTCTTCAACAGTCACCGAACGGCGGCGGCGATACACCGCGATGATAATCGCCAGCCCGACAGCGGCTTCTGCGGCAGCCACCACAAAGACGAACGCCGCGAATGCCTGCCCGTTCATTTCCAGCGCCGCCCGGTAACGCCAGAAGGCGACCAGATTAATGTTGACGGCGTTGAGCATCAGTTCGACACACATCAGCACGGCAACGGCGTTGCGGCGTGTCAGCACACCAAAAGCGCCGATGCAGAACAGCGCTGCGGCGACAAATAGATACATCCACAATGGCACCATAGCAAAACACCCCTCACCATAGGAGCAGCAGCACGCCGCCGCCACCCTTCGCTGCTGTATCCCGGCTAAGCCTAATCATCTTCGCGCGCAATGACGATCGCACCGATCATCGCCGCCGTCAGCAGCAGCGACGCCAGTTCAAACGGCAGCACAAACTGGTTGCCATCCACCAGTGCCGCGCCCAGATCGCGCGTGGTGGCGACCACCTCACTCGTGGCGGCGCTGCCCAGGCTGCCAAATGTGCCCCACACCGGCAGCACAACCCCCAGCACCAGCAGCCCAAACAACAGCGCACTGGTCAGCGCGCCCAGCCACCAGCGTTCGTTAAAGCGTGCCCGCAGGTTGGTCATGCCGCGGGTGAGCATCACGGCGAACGTAATCAGAATAGCGATGGCGCCGATATAAACCAGCACCTGCACCACTGCCAGAAACGGCGCGCTGAGCAGTACAAAATACCCGGCGACCCCAAACAGGCTGACCACCAGCCAGGTTGCGCCGCGAAACAGGTTGCGGTTGGCGACTACGCCCAGCCCGCCGCCCAGGGTCAGAATTGTGAAAAAGCCAAAGGCTATTGCCTGCGGTGTCAGTTCACCCATGTTCTCCGTCCTCGCTTCTCACCACGCTGTTCTAGTCGCCCACCGCCGCCAGCGCACTGCCGCGTGTCTGCATCATTTCGTCATCAAGGCGGATCGCACGCCCACGATTGCGCAGCCAGCCGAACGCCACGCCTGCCACCAGCAGATTGCCCGCCAAAAGGATCAGCGTCTTAGGCAGGTGTTCCAGAAAATCGCTGCCTGCCGGTTCCAGCCCCAGCGCCTTGATGACCTGAAGCAGGAAAGCAATCACCAGTACATTCAGGATCGACACCGGCACCAGGAACTTCCAGTTAAATGCCATCAATTGGTCAATGCGCAGGCGCGGCAGCGAATTGCGCAGCAGCAGCGCCGCAAAATAACCGATGCTGGTTTTAGCCAGCAGGTAGATCAGCGCCAGCAGCGGTGCCTGCTCGGCACCGGGACCGTTCCAACCGCCCAGAAACAGCACGGCGATCAGCACACCGTTGGTGAACACATGCATGAATTCACCGGCGAAGAACATCGCAAATTTCATGCCGGAGTATTCGATGTTGAACCCGGCAACCAGTTCGGATTCGGCTTCCAGCAGGTCAAATGGTCCACGCCCGGTTTCTGCCTGTGAGGAGATGAAGAACAGGAACGCCGCCACCGGAGCCATGAACACATACCACATGCCAGTCTGGTCGCGGGTGATGTCTACCATACTCATGCTGCCCGCCAGCATCACCGGGATCAGCAGCGCCAGCGCCAGCGGGATTTCGTAGCTGACCAACTGGGCGACAACGCGAAATGCGCCCAGCAGCGCATATTTGTTGTTGCTCGACCACCCCGCCATGATGATTGCCAGTGTGCCGATGGATGCGATCGCGACGAAATACAATGCCCCGATTTCAAGGTCAACGCCAAAGTGATACGGCGTCAGGGGTACGATTGCCCAGATGGACAGCACCGACATCACCATCAGCACGGGCGCGACATTATACAGCGGCTTGTCCGCACCAGCAGGGGTGATATTCTCCTTGCCCAGCAGTTTGATCACGTCGGCAATCGGTTGAATCAGCCCGTTGGGACCCACACGGTTGGGACCGATGCGATCCTGCACGCGCGCGGCGAACTTGCGCTCCACCCAGATCAGCAGCACCGTGACCAGCAGCGGGAAGGTGCAGACCAGCACCACCCCAAGTAGAATCTGGATAAACTCAGCCAGCCCGGGGTCAAAACCCCCGGCGATGAGACACCCTGCCAGTGTGTTAAAGATATTGACACATTCCATTGTCCTGTGCCTCCCCGGCTATGCCCAGTCCAGCGCGTTTTTGCGCCAGGCATAAACCAGCGCATCCAGCAGCAGGAAAATGAACAGGAAACCTGCCCCGAAAGCGAAGAACGACAGGTCGTTATATGCCATCGCCCACGGAAACAGGAAAATCATCTCGATGTCAAACACGAGAAAGATCAGCCCGTAGATGTAATATTGCACACGGAACTGCACCCAGGTGTCGCCCACCGTTTCAACACCGCACTCATACGTGGCGGTCTTGATGGCGTTCGGCTTGTGTGGACTGAACACCGCACCCAGGATGATTGGCACCGCCACAAGCAGCGGCGATACCAGAAGAATAATGGCAATAAAAGCCCACTCATTTAAAACATTCATGGAGCGCGCACCCCTGAAATCGTTATGCTTGCTAACCCACCGGGCAGTCGTCAGCTTAGCGCTTGTGACAAACTGCACGAGTATAGCATCGGCAAAATGTTAACGCAAAGAATTGAGCAACTTAGCCAACTGGGAACCCAGCCAAGTAGGGCAAATTCTAACACGCCATTGCCGATTAACAAAGCACTTTTTAACGCTTTTGACAGGTTTCACAAGGTCTCATCACGCGCTCAGGTTGACTAACAGCCCTGCCGCCCTTGCATTTCCCCTGACGTTCCCCTACAACTGAAATGGTGCGGAACTGTCGCTGGTAAACGAACGCCTGTCAGCAGGCGCGTCAGCAGAAACGAGGGCTGCCCTGTGTCGAAAATCATTACCCCTACCCCTGTTGAGTGGGATGCCTTTGTCCGGGCACAGCCGCGCGCGCATGTCTTGCAGCTTGCCGCGTGGGGTGAACTCAAAGCCGCCTATGGCTGGGGCGTGGCGCGGGTGGCGCTGACGGATATGGACGGGCGCATTACGGCGGGGGCACAGGTACTCACGCGGCGGCTGCCCGCGCGGTTGGGGTCGATGGCGTATGTGGGCATGGGTCCGTATGTGACCGGCACGGCACCGGCAAAGGCGCTGTGGAAAACAATCCAGAGCCGCGTGACGCGCAGCCACAAAGCCGCGTTCCTCAAGTGGGAGCCGGGCATTTACGCGCCGGATGAGCCGCAGCCGGACTGCGCCGCAGCGGGTTTTGTCACCAGCGCGCAGACTGTGCAGCCGCCGCGCACGGTGCTGGTTGACCTGAACGGCGATGAGGAGGCAATTCTGGCGCGCATGAATCAGGGCACACGCCGCAAGATTCGCCAGAGTCTCAAGAATGACATTCGCTATTACGAAGCATCTGCCGCTGATGTGCGCAAATTCACCGACCTGATGCAGGTAACGGGTACGCGCAACGAGTTCGGCGTGCATGAGCCGGGTTACTACGCGCTGGCACACAGGCTGTTCGTGCAGGAGACCACCCCGCCGGACGCCGCGCTGATCCTGGCAGAACACGAGGGCGACACCCTGGCGGGCGTGTTTGTCTTCGCACTGGGCAAAACCGCGTGGTATTTCTACGGCGCGTCGTCGGATGTGAAGCGCAACCTGATGGCGAGCTACGGTGTGCAGTGGACGGCGATGCTGTGGGCAAAGGCGCGCGGCTGCACCGTGTATGATCTGTGGGGCATCCCCGATGAGGACGAGGCGACACTGGAAGCGCAGTTCCAGCAGCGCGGCGATGGGCTGTGGGGGGTCTACGGCTTCAAGCGCGGCTGGGGCGGGCAGGTGGTGCGTTCGCTGGGCGCATGGGATAAGGCGTATAATCCATTGATCTATCAGGCATATCGCGCGGCGGTCTGGTGGCAGGATTTTCAGGCGGGTGGCTGATACCAGGACGCCGCCGGTGAGCTGCTATGAGCAGGAGCAGACGATGAGCTTTACCCCGAAACCGATCAAGCCAACGATTGCCTTTGCCGATCTGGAAAAGCTGGACATCCGCGTGGGCACGATTGAGGCGGTGGAAGATGTGCCGGGATCGGACAAACTGGTGCGCCTAATCGTGGATTTTGGCGATCACAAACGCAGGATTCTGGTGGGCATGAAGCAGGAACGCAGCAGCCCGCAGGAGATTGTGGGCAAACAGGCGCTGTTTGTGGTTAACCTGGAGCCGAAGAAGATGCTGGGCGAAGTGTCCGAGGGGATGCTGTTTGATATTGGCTATGCGAACGGCATTCAGCCCGTACTCGCCATCCCCGAAGCGCCTGTGCCCAACGGCGCCAGCGCGGGGTGAGGATATGTCTGTGCCCGGTCTGGATGTGACTGATGATGCTAAGTACAACCAAATTGAAAATGTCGGATGTAGGGGCAGGTCTCAGGCCTGCCCCTACGGAAAATAATCCCGCGAGATTTCTGTGGTTGTACTTAAGTACACCAACAAGGTTAAGTTGACTGCTCAGGTACAGCCCTCACCCCCTCAGTCCCCCTCTCCCGAACGCCGCTGCGCGGGTGGGCGAGGGGGAGGGAAAATCCCCGGCAATTGGCTTTCTCCCCTCTCCTAAGTGCCGAAGGCACGGTCGGGAGAGGGGTTGGGGGTGAGGGCTAGGCGAAGGCATCGGGTGTCATGCTCATCTTGTCGGACTACTAGTTCCATCTAGGTCTCGTCCATAGGGTATAATCGGCACCGGCATTGCCTTGCTGCCGCTGCCCACTGGAAGGACCATACTACCCGATGACCCATACCATCCCCCTGCTTCAACCAACGCCCGGCGCACACCTGCGCCTGTATCCCGTACCTTTGAACGCGGTGAGGATCACCGGCGGTTTCTGGCTGCGCTGGCTGGACACAAATCGCCACGTCACCCTGCTCGCGCAGTACGAACAGATCGTCAGCACTGGCAGGCTGGCGAATTTTCAGCGTGCCGCCGGGCAGAGCAGCGGGGATTTTCAAGGGCTGGTTTACAATGACTCCGATGTCTACAAATGGCTTGAAGCCGTCGGCTGGACGCTGGGTACTGCCGGCGACCCGGCGCTGCTGGCGCTGGCGACTCCTGTAATTGACGCGATTATTGCGGCACAGGCGGCAGATGGCTATCTGAACACGTATTTCACCTTTGAGCGCAGCGGCGAACGCTGGAGCAATCTGTTCGGGCTGCACGAACTCTACTGCGCCGGGCATTTGATTCAGGCAGCAATCGCATGGCAGCGCGCGCTGGGCGACAGCCGCCTGTTGAACACGGCGCGGCGCTTTGCCGACCTGATCTGCGCAACCTTTGGACCGGCAGAAACCGGCAGAACCCCCGGCGTAGACGGGCATCCCGAAATTGAAATGGCGCTGGTGGAACTGTACCGCGAAACGGGCGAGGCACGTTATCTCCAGCAGGCGCAGTATTTTCTGGACGCACGCGGGCACGGGCTGTTGTTCGGCGCAGAAGTGTTCCAGGATCACGCTCCGTTCCGCGAGCTGACACAGATGGCAGGGCACGCCGTGCGCATGCTCTATCTGTGCGCAGGCGCGGCAGATATCTATACCGAAACGGGCGATGCGACTCTGCTGGCAGCCCTGGAGCGGCTGTGGCAGGACATGACCGGCAAGCGTATGTACCTTACCGGGGGTGTGGGGTCTGTGCGCGAAGGCGAGGCATTCGGCGCGGACTATGACTTGCCCAACGCCGACGCCTATGCCGAAACATGCGCAGCGATTGCCAGCATCCTGTGGAACTGGCGCATGCAGCACATCACGGGCACAAGCCGCTATGCTGACCTGCTCGAGCGCACGCTGTACAACGGGTTTCTGGCGGGTGTCGCGCTGGATGGAACCCACTACTGCTACACCAATCCGCTTGCCAGTGACGGCAGCCACCAGCGGCAGGCGTGGTACCAGACTGCCTGCTGCCCGACAAACATTGTGCGGCTGTTCGCCATGCTGCCCGCACTGCTCTACAGTACATCGGACGCGGGCATCTGGATCCACCACTACGCCAGCAGCACCGCCGCGCTGGCGCTGCCCGGCGGGCAGCAGGTACGGCTGAGTCAGGTAACAGATTACCCCTGGGATGGTACTGTCACGCTGATGATGGAGAGCACCGGGGAATTCAGTCTGTTTCTGCGTGTGCCCGGTTGGTGCCTAGCGGCGGACATAGGGCTGACGATCAATGGACAGGCGATGCCGGCTATTCAGGACGGGAACGGCTATCTGGCACTGCGGCGCGACTGGCAGACCGGCGACACAGTGTGCCTTGAACTGCCCATGCCACCACAGTTAATCACCGCACACGCCGGCGTAACGGCGAATCGGGGGCGGGCAGCACTGATGCGCGGACCGCTGGTCTACTGTGTGGAACAGCTCGACCACGATGCGCCGCTGGACACGCTGGTAATTGCGTGCAGCGACGCGCCGCAAACGCGACACAGTGACCTGCTTAACGGCGTCACACTGCTGGTGGGCAGCGCAAAAACCGTGCCCATGCCAGCAGCAGACGCAGCCCTGTATACGCCCAGCGCTCCGTTGTGGGCAGCGCCGCACATGCCCTTTACAGCAATCCCGTATTATGCGTGGGGCAACCGCGAACTATCCCCGATGCGCATCTGGCTGCGCATGTGGTAGGCACAGCCATGACGACGAGCAGCACCAGCATTACTGTCCAGCACATCACCGACCGTGACCAGTGGAACAACGCCCTGCGTACGCTGCCCTATGCCCACGTGCTGCAAACCTGGGAATGGGGCGAATTCAAGCGCGTGACCACCGGCTGGCAGCCCTACCGCTTCGCCTATAAGCAGGGGCACAGCGTGGTGGCGCTGGCGTCTGCTGGGGTGCGCCGCGTGGGTCCGTTAAGCGTGGTCTACGTGCCCAAAGGACCCGCGCTGCCCTATGACGATGCGGCACTGGCAGGAGCCGTGCTGGATCATTTGCAGCGCTTCGCCCGTTCACAGTTTGCCCTGTGGCTCAAGATAGACCCTGACGTGATCGCCGCGACAGGTGTGCCAGGCGAGCCGGACGACACCCCAGACAGCACCGGAACAGCGCTGCTGGCAGCCCTGCGCGCCCGCCGCTGGCGCGAGTCTGCCGATCAGGTGCAGTTTCGCAACACAATCACGCTCGACCTGACCCAGAGCGAAGATGACCTGCTGGCGGCAATGAGCCAGAATACCCGCCGCAAGGTGCGCAACGCAGAGAAAAAAGGCGTCACCGTGCGCGCCGCTGCGCTGGACGACCTGCCCACGCTTTATGCGCTGTACCGCACCACTGGTGAACGCGATGGTTTTCTGATCCGCCCGCCGGAGTACTACGAACAGGCATGGCGCGATTTCATGCAGGCAGGGCTGGCGCACGCGCTGCTCGCTGAGGCGGACGGCGAACCGCTGGCGCATGTGATCCTGTTCCACGTCGGGCGCAAATGCTGGTATTTCTACGGGGCATCGTCCAACGAGGGACGCGACAAAATGCCCAACTATGCGCTGCAATGGGCGGCAATCCGCTGGGCGAAAGCGCAGGGTTACAGCACTTATGACATGTGGGGCGCGCCGGATGTGTTTGACGAAAGCGACCGGTTGTGGGGCGTCTACGAATTCAAGCGCGGCTTTCGCGGCACGGTCACGCGGCACATTGGCGCATGGGATTACGCACCCTACCCCCCGCTGTATACGCTTTACACCGGGCTGATGCCGCAGATACGGCGCTGGATGCGGCGCCGTCTGGGAAACGGCACGGTCACGCCCGGCGAGACAACGGACTGACACGACGGGAGTCCCTGTACGGGACGACTTGACTGATGCGGTTGTAACCATCAAACACACGAGTTTCGCTGCTAAGCCTGCGGACAAGGGGCTACGCGCTTTAAGAAAACAACCGGGTTACCGGTAGGCTGAAGGCATGCTTCAACCCTGCGAAAAACGTTATTCGATTAAATTTTTGAATTGCATAACCCCCTTGTTCGGACATTCGTTTGATCCGGAGTCGAAAATTCTACAGCAGCCGACAGCCTTCTTTACGATTTTCACATTTCCTCTTGCCGATTTTTCTGCGCTGCGCCACAATGGAGATGTATCGTCACGATAGATTGAACACCTTGTTCAAAAATTTAATTCGGGATCAACAGGCGATGTCCAACCTTATTCTGGTGCGCCACGCCGCGCCGCAGGTCACGCCTGCCCTGCCGGCAAGCGCATGGCGGTTGTCGGCAGCGGGGCGGGCAAGCTGCGCAGCGCTGGCAGAACACTTATTTCCCCTGCGCCCAACGGCAATCATCACCAGCACGGAGCCAAAAGCCATCGAAACCGGTCAGTTGATCGCAGAACGGCTGAAAGCCCCCTGCCGCAGCGCACCCGACCTGCACGAACACCGGCGCGATGCTGTCGGCTATTTTGAGCAGGCAGTGGAGTTTGAAGACCGGGTCGCGCGCTTTTTCGGCAAACCGGCACGGGTGGTGTTTGGCGACGAGAGTGCCGATGAAGTCTACCGTCGTTTTTCACGCGCGGTGGACAGCGTCGTCAGCGCCTACAATTACCAACCCGTGGTGATCGTCACACACGGCACCGCCATGTCACTGTTCATCGCCCGCAAAACCGGGATGGACGCTTACGCCCTGTGGCGCGCGCTGGGGCTGCCTGCCTTCGCCGTGCTGGGGCTGCCCGGCTACCGTCTGCTGCGGCTGGTTGAACACCTCACTCCGCCAGCGAACGAGACGTAGTCATGCCACCAGAAAATTTACCCGATTTCATGCCCGGACTGGAACTCGCACGCCTGTTCTTTGAGGAGGTCGTCAAACCGCTGCTGGACCGGGATTACCCCACCCTGCGCTATGATGCGGCGCTGATCGGCTCCGGCAGTGAGGTGCTGGGCTTCGACACCGCCATATCACGCGATCATCACTGGGGACCGCGTGTAACTTTGTATGTCAGCGAAGACGATTACCCCCGCTATGCCGAGGTGCTGTACGAAGACCTGCGTCACAAACTGCCGCACAGCTTTCGCGGCTACCCGACCAGCTTCGAGGAAGTCCCCGGCGAACCGGGCGTGCTGCGCTTCCGCAGCAGCAGCAGCGGTCCGGTAGAACACCGCGTTTATGTGTCCACCGTGCGCCGCGAAGTGCAGCACATCCTGGGCTGGGACTGCACGACGGCACTCACACCGCTTGATTGGCTCACCTTCCCACAGCAAAAGCTGCGCACACTGACCACAGGCGCAGTCTATCACGCCGGGTTGGGCGCAGTCCCCGACATGCAGGCACGGCTGCGGGTTTACCCGCGCGATGTGCGACTGTATCTGCTGGCGTGCGGTTGGGCGCGCATCAGCGAAGAAGCGCCGTTTGTGGGCAGAAGCGGTGATCTGGGCGATGAAATCGGCTCAAGCCTGATCGCGGCGCGGCTGGTGCGCGACCTGATGCTGCTCTGCTTTTTGTACGAGCAGCAGTACGCGCCGTATGCCAATTGGTTCGGCACGGCGTTCACCCGGCTGCAATGCAGCGCGGCGCTGCAACCAGCGCTGCAAGGCGTGCTGCGGGCGCAGGACTGGCACACGCGCGAGGCGCATCTGGTCGAAGCGTACCGTCAGGTCGCAGCGCTGCACAACGCCTGCGAACTCACTGCGCCGCTGCCGGTGCTGATTGCCGATTTTCATGAGCGCCCGTTCAAGGTACTCAACAGCGATGACTACGTCGACGCCCTGCGGCGGCAAATTGCCGATGACCGCCTGCGTGTGCTGGCAGCAGCCCCACTGGTCGGCGCGGTGGATCAGTTCAGCGACAGCACCCCCCTGCGCGAACACCCGGCACTGTTCCGGCGTGCCATTGCGCTGTACGACTGATTCCGGCTTGCGCTGCTTGTTCCCCCTGCCCGCCAGCGGTAAAATTGTGCATTCCTGCACAAATAAGCTGAGGCACTGCCACAATGATTCTCGACGGGGTCAATATCGACTTCACCTTTATCAGGACGAACGGCATCACACTGCATGTGGCACAGGCGGGTCCTGCCAGCGGTCCGCCGGTCATCCTGCTGCATGGATTTCCCGAATTCTGGTACGGCTGGCGTAACCAGGTCGCTTTTCTGGCGCAGCAGGGCTACCGGGTATGGATGCCCGACCAGCGCGGCTATAACCTCAGCGATAAGCCTGCCGGCATCCCCGCCTACAACCTGAACGAACTGGCAAACGACATCATCGGCTTGATTGACGCCACAGGCAGCGACAGGGTCTATCTTGCCGGGCATGACTGGGGCGCGGCGGTGGCATGGTGGGTCGCGCTGCATTACCCGGAGCGCCTGTACAAACTGTGCATCATGAATGTGCCGCACCCTGCCGCCTTCCGGGATGCCCTGCGCAAGTACCCGCAGCAGTGGCTCAAAAGCTGGTATGCGATCTCATTCCAGATGCCCATGCTGCCCGAATTTCAGATGACTTTCGCAGACGGCGAGCTGCTGCTGCGCGTACTAAAAAGCACCAGTCGCAAAGGTGCATTTGCGGACCGCGATGCCGAATTCTACCGCCAGGCGTGGCTCAAACCGGGGGCGATGCGCTCGATGATCAACTGGTATCGTGCTGCGGTGCAGCAGCCGCTGCATATTCCGGCAGACGCGCGCTGCACCGTGCCCACGCTGATTATCTGGGGCGCGCGTGATCCGTTTCTGGGGCAGTACCTGGCGCAGATGAGCGCCGCGCAGTGCGATGCTGTGCGGCTGGAACTGATCCGCGAGGCGACCCACTGGGTGCAGCATGAGGAAGCGCCGCGTGTGAATGCCCTGCTGGCAGCGCATTTCGCACCCGCGTAGTCCACACGGCAAAAAATAAACAGGGGTACGCCGTACTGTCCGATGTACCCCTGCCAGGTTATGCATGAATGAATAGAACGATTACGCTGAAAGCGCCTCGTGCAGCCACAGGTCGTTTTCCGCGCGGCGGGGGCGGGGGGCAGG
>DAOTWP010000039.1:0-26952 GCA_034435675.1 Anaerolineae bacterium | reverse complement strand
GTTTGCTTCCAGTGCGATTTTGAACAGCGTGTTCTTGGTGATGACATACTGCCCAGCCGAATCGCGCAGCTTGCGGCGCAGTTCCTGAGCGCGGAACACCGGAAGCCGGGTGTACTCCAGCACCACGAAACCATCGGCTTCTGCCAGAATGTCGTTGTACTGTGCCACGAGTTCTTCTTTACGCTCTTTTGTAATTGGCAACGTGCGTTCCTCCTTTCCGATAAATTTTTGGGGGGAGGCAGCAGGCGTGCTGTGCCTCCATACCGGTCGCCACAATCAAAAAGCGACCTCTACAGTGGGTAAAGGTCGCCAGTCGGTGCAAGTCCACATACAGCAGCGCGTGCTGTGCTTGTGCATGATCCAATTGGGGACGCCCTCACCTCGGCAGGCTGATTAAGGCGCAGGCAGTGCTGCGCGCCCCTGCTGTCTGTAGCAAAGACTGCTCATTACTGAGCGAGAAGCATTATAGCTGCCGCGCAGGGCGTGTCAAGGGGGGGCGGCTTTGGTACAGTCCATTGCATTTGATAACGCTCAATGTGCGCGCTATATTTTAAGAAATGTTTAAATGACATGCGTCCTGCATGTCATAAAAAATGCTTTTAGTTTTTAGGAGGAGAAGCGATCATGTTACGCCGATGGAGTCTGGTAATCGGATTATTACTGGTTCTTATCGGGGGATTCGTCGCGTGGCAGACACAGACCAGCGGCGGAACCATTGACATTCGCGATGTGCGCTTTGCGGGCACAAACGGCATTATCATGAGCGGGCTGCTGTATATCCCGCCCGGCGTCACTGCCGAAACCCCTGCGCCGGGGATCCTTGCCATTCACGGTTACATCAACTCACGCGAAACACAGGCGCCATTCGCCATTGAGTATGCGCGGCGCGGCTATGTCGTGCTGGCGCTGGATCAGACCGGGCACGGCTATTCGGACGGTCCCGCGTTTGCCAACGGTTTCGGCGGACCGGACGGGCTGCGCTATCTGCGGTCGCTGGATATTGTCGATCTGGACAATATCGGACTTGGCGGGCATTCGATGGGCGGTTGGGCATCGCTGATTGCCGCCGGGACCTACCCGGACGATTACCGCGCGATTGTCATCGAAGGATCTTCTACCGGCACGTTTGGCGCGCCGGAAGGCACGGCAGAGTTCCCGCGCAACTTCGGGCTGGTCTTTGCTACGTGGGCCGAGTTCTCCGCGCTGATGTGGGGCGCAGAAACCGGCACCGGTATCATGGCGACGGAGAAGCTCCAGACGGCGTTCAACACCACCGAGCCGGTAGTTGTCGGGCAGTTGTATGGCGCGGTTGAAGACGGCACGGCGCGGCAGTTGTACCAACCGACAACGACCCACCCCGGCAATCACCTCAACAGTCCGTCGGTGGCGGCAGCGATTGACTGGTACCAGCAAACGCTGGTCGGCGGCAACGGGCTTGATCCGAACGATCAGGTCTGGCAGTGGAACGAAATCGGGCGGCTGGTGGCACTGGTCGGCATGGTCTTTGCGCTGGTCGGCTTCGGCGATTACCTGCTGCATACGCCGTTCTTCCAGACCATGATCAAGGAGCAGCCGGAAGCGAAGGTGGTCAGCGGACCGCTGCGCTATGTGTCCTACGTACTGACGATCTTCATCCCGATCCTGACGTTCTTCTGGCTGCAAAACCTCGCCGCGGACATCATCCCGGCGGCGACAGCGCTGTTCCCGCAGAACATCACGACGGGCATCATGGTCTGGGCGCTGGGCAACGGGCTGATCACGCTGATTCTGTTCCTCGTGTGGCACTTTACGACCAACCGCAAAAACGGCGCGACAATTGCCAACTACGGGCTGGCGCTGAACGCGGTGGGCATCGCCAAAGCATTTGTCTTTGCGGTGGGTGTGGTGCTGTTTGCCTATATGCTGCTGGTGCTGTCTGACCTGATCTTCAAGACGGACTTCCGCTTCTGGGTGGTCGCCGTCAAGCTGATGGCGCCGCTGCACTTCCGCATTTTCCTGGGCTACCTGCCATTCTTCATCGTCTTCTTCCTGATTCTGGGCGTGGCGCTGCACGGGCAGCTGCGTTTGCAGGGGGCAGGCGGTGGCGAGGTCGGTATCGGGCGGCAGATGCTGGCGAATGTCGGGCTGCTGGTGCTGGGCTTCATCGCCATGCTGCTGCTCCAGTACCTCCCGTTGATGGCAGGTGGACCTCTGCCGCTGGGCGAGTCGCTGTTGACGATTGTCGCCTTCCAGTTTATCCCACTGCTGACGATTGTCGGCGTGATCATGACCTATTTCTTCCGTAAGACAGGCACGATTTACGCCGGAGCGTTTATCAGCGCGATCTTTATTACGTGGGTGATTGTCGCCGCGCAGGCAACGCACTTCGCGTTCTAACAGCTAACATTTGTAGTCGTCGGGGCACGCCCCTGGTGTGCCGCACTGTCACAATTTCTTCTGCGAGGGCGCAGACACACTGCGCCCTCACGTGATTCTGGTGGCTACTGCTGCTGCGCAAACAAGCCGATGCGATTACCTTCGGTGTCGTTGATCCATGCGATGAATCCGCCACCCTCGCCTTCGCCCATCGGCGTTGGCGGCAGCAGGATTGCAGCCCCCGCCGCACGCGCGGTTTCGACGGCGCGCGTCAGGTTGCCCTCCACCACCAGATACACCAGCGTGCCCATGCTGGCAGGTACATAACCATGCTGTGCATTCTGCACCAGCGCGCCGCCCGTGCCGCCGCGATTCGGCAGCATCCCGATCATACTGCCCATCTGCGCGGTCAGGTCGAGCACCGGGATTTGTGTCCCCAGCACCTGCTCATAGAACTTAACCGCACGTTGAATATCATTGACGGGAATCTCAAACCAGTGTAATGCAGACATTTCAGCCTCCTGTTTAGGTTGACTCTTTGCTGACACGTCTACAGTAGCGGAGAATAGAACGGATGTATTGTAAAAAGTTAACCGGTTAATCGCAGGGTACAAAATGCACGTCCTGCCCGGCGCGCAAACTGTCACCAAAGACCTGCTGGCGCATCTGCAGATAGGCGGTTGGGTTCAGCCCGGTAAAGGCGGCGAAGTCGTGGTTAAAGTGTGACTGGTCATAATACTGTGCCGACAGCGCAATCTGTGCCCAATCGACGGTCTGCACCGGATCAATGCTGTGAAGCACATGCTGAAAGCGATAGATGCGCGCCAACGTTTTAGGCGGCACACCGACCATGCGCCGAAAGCACGTAATCAAATGCTTCTGGCTGATGCCAATCTGGTCACTGAGGGCACGGATGTTCAGCGCCCCGTGCGACAGCGCCATCTGGCGCACGGCATACTGCATAACCGCCCATGCGTCGGTTGGCGCTGAATGCTGTGCAGCGTGCCACCGCGTGAGCAGCACCCGTTCCAGCAGCGCAAAGCGCGCTGTTGTGTCAGGCGCTGCCAGCAGGCGCTCGCGCAGTTCGTGGAAAAAGCCGCCCCACAGCAGTTCCAGCGGCACGACCCGGTTATGGAGTTCTGATGCGGGCAGGGTGAAGAAGGGGTGAATGCCGCCGGGCTTGAAGCGCACACCGATCAGGTGCGAGTTCCCCAGCAGTTCGTTCAGCAGATACGTCGTGTGCAGCCCAACGATCCAACCATCGGTATACTGGGTGAACTGCTGCGCCTGCATGCTGTCGTACAGTCGAAACGGGGTGCCGAAGTTGATCATCAATTCCAGCGTGCCCGTAGGCAGAATCCGTTCGCGCTGGTAGGGCGCTCGCAAATCCTGATACCACAGGCACTCGATGTACTGATCCAGCGGCGGCGCGGGGCGATAGACAACTGTCATCGCGCGCCCTACGGGTTAATCGCGCAGACGCGAATATAGTCCAACTGGAAGGTCGCCGGGAGTTCGTCCGACGAGGCGAAGAAGGCAATGCGCCCGTCGCTCCAGGTGGCGTCATCAAATTCATAGACGAACTGCCCGTTGATGTAAAAGCGGAAGTGATTACCCACGCTGTCCATGCGCAGCAGGTTGTCCGCGCCCGGGCCGATCTGCACCGCCTCGCTGAAGCGCCAGTTGACGATGTCCACATAATCGCCACCTTCATAGCGCCCGATGTAAAAATCACCGTCGCCGCGAATCATGAAGGCGATGAAGTTGCTTTCGTCCTGGTAGCGCAGCCAGATGCCCGTGCGTGCCTGTGCCTCGCGCGTGAAGGTCGTCCCACGCACGACCACCTCCACCTGCGCATCGCCAAAACGCAGTTCCTGCAGGCTGCCCCACGACGTCGCCGCGGTGGTGCGTCCGGGGTAGTCCAGCAGGATAATCTCATAGGCGCCGTCCGCCAGCCGTTCAATCGAACGTCCATCCGCCTCGAACCACTCGGTTTCCGCACGCCCGTTGATAAAATCCTCCTCAACGAGTACTTCATCACACTGTGCTGAGAGGTAAAAACGCGCGGGCGGTGGGGCGTCCGGGTCGAAGGGTCCCACAAAATAGTTCTGATCGCCTTCGGCTATCCAGCCGCGCCCGGAACCATTGTTATAACTGACACGGAACCACGCCATGCCCTCATTGCAGACCGGACCCTGTTCGATGAAGAAGCGTGTGCCGGGGGCAATGCGATCCACCCGTGTCGTATCCGTTCCCGGTCCGCTGCGCACATTGACAGCACGGGCGTCTTCCATCAGCACGATGCCTTGCAAGCCGGGGGCAATCCGTGACGGCAGCGCACCGGGGCAGCTCTCCAGTTCCGCAACCGGCGCGGCAGTTGCGCCGCCAGCCGGCACGCGCGTGGGCGGTGGGGCGAGTGTGGGCAGTCTGCCGGGCGCGAGTTGTCCCGGTGTCGCGGTAGGAATATCAGTCGCCGTCGCCGTTGGGGTCGCTGTCGCCGTCGCCGTGGCGGTTGCAGTGGCGGTTGCAGTGGCGGTTGCCGTATTGGTCGGCGTCGCTGTCGGTGTTGCTGTAGGAGTCGGGGTATCGCTGGGCGTGTTGGTCGGCGCAAGCGCGATTTCTACAGCGTCCAGATCGCCATAAGCGTTGACCAGCGCCGGAGAACTGGGCACCCAACCCGTGCCGCCGTCGGGCAGCAGCACCTCGTACCAGTTGCCATCCTCGCTGATGCCCCGGATTTCCAGCACATCCCCGCGCGCCAGCTCACCCAGAATAGGGTATGCCTGACCAGGACCCAGCCGCACCGGGATACCCCCGCGCCGCGCTTCCAGAATGGGCACCAGCGGGGTCGGGGTCGCTGTCGTGGTGGGCGTGTGGCTCGCTGTGGCGGTGGCACTGGCAGTCGGCGTACTGCTGGCGGTTGGCGTCGCCGTCGCTGTGCTGGTGGCAGTCGGCGTATCGGTGGGCACTTGCAGCGCGGCAGCCTCGGTCCGTGCCGCTGCCGTTGCTGTGCGCGCCCCGGCAGTATTCGCTGCTGCTGTCTGTGCGGCGGCGGTCTGCACAGCGGCGGTCTGCACAGCGGCGGTCTGGGCAGCCTCGGTCCGGGCACTCGCTGTGCCCGCCTGCGCTGTGCCCGCTTGCGCTGTGCCCGCTTGCGCTGTGCCCGCCTGTACCGTCTGTGCCGCCTCAGTCGCGGCAGACTGCGTTGCAGACTGAGCGATGGCTCCTTCGACAGTGGCTTGCTCGGCAGTGGCTTGCGCAACTGCCTGCGCGCTGGCGGTTTGGGCAGTTGCGCTTGCCACAGCGGCGATCTGCTCTGCGGTGGCTGTCTCCTGCGCGGCAGTCTGGTTTTGCGCGTTTGCCAGCAGCAGCACGCCCGCCCCAATCACCAGCAGCAGCAGCAGCAGCCCACCCCAGACCAGCGGACTCACGCCGCGCTGCCCAGGGGCAGGCAGCGCCGCTGTGGCCAGGTGCTCACCCTGCTGGCGCAGCGCCGCAGGAATGCCCACACCGGGAGCGCCGGAAGGCGTGGCTGGGGTCACGGTGGGCGCATCCAGATTGGGCACAGCGCCGGTTTTCGGCAGCGGTGGCTGGCGCGTGGGCGTCTGGCTGACAGGCGCGGGAATACCCGCAACATTCAACGCGAGGTCGCCGCGCACCGCCGCTGAAAACGCACTGGCGAATTCGCGCACAGTCTGGAAGCGTGCCGCCGGGTCTTTCGCCATCGCCCGGTTCAGCACGGCAATCACGGCGGACGGAATATCTGACCGCCACTGCTGCGGCGGGGTTGGTTCCTCGTTAAGGTGTTTGTTCATCAGCGCATAGGGCGTGGGCGCTTCAAAGGGCATACGCCCGGTGAGCATGGCGTAAGTCATCACACCCAGCGCATACTGGTCGGCGGCGGGTCCGATATTTTCGCCCTTCCACTGCTCCGGCGACATATACGCCGGTGTGCCCATCGCCATGCTGGGGCTGGTCAGCATCGTGTTGGAATTGAGCAGTTTGGCAATGCCGAAATCCACCAGGAAGGCGCTGTGCTGGTCATCGAACATCACGTTGTTCGCCTTGATGTCGCGATGAACCACGCCCCTGCCATGCGCGTAATCCAGCGCGCCGCCCAACTGGCGCAGGATTTCAGCGGTTTCTGCCAGCGTGGGCAGCTTGTTCATGTCCTCCGCTGCCGCATGCAGGCGTTCCGACAATGCCCCGCCGGTCAGCAGACGCATGACCACATAGCTCACGCCGTCGGGCGTCGTACCATAGTCATAGACCGGGACGATGTGCGCGTGTTCCAGCGCAGCAGCAGTTTTTGCTTCGCGGGTGAAGCGTTCCAGATAGCCGGGCTGCCCTGCCAGCAGCATGGAGATGACTTTAACCGCCACATCGCGGTCCAGATCGGACTGGTGCGCCTGATAAACCGCGCCCATCCCTCCCAGACCGAGCAGTTTTGTCAGGCGATATTTGCCAAGTGTTTTGCCAGTGAGATTTTCGACGCCCATGTTGTCCCGTTATCCCCACGTTGACGGTGCGTGCATCCGGGCAGACCCACGCTGTTAGTATAACCCTTCGCAAGCGGCAGGCAAAGTCAACAGGTGGTTTGGAAGCGGGGAATTTTGCAATTACCGCTAAATTAAGCGCAGGTGCGCTGTACAACCCGGACGCGCACAACCGGCGGCATCAGGGGTGGGCAAGCGGCAGGTTGACCTGGACTGTTGTCCCGGTGCCGGGCTGGCTCGTCAGGTGAAAGGCAGCGTGCTGGCGCTCCAGTAAATTTTGGGCGACATACAAACC
The DNA here is from genome assembly GCA_034435675.1 of Anaerolineae bacterium. Taxonomy (GTDB): domain Bacteria; phylum Chloroflexota; class Anaerolineae; order Aggregatilineales; family Phototrophicaceae; genus DAOTWP01. Next base: position 19,806 of record DAOTWP010000039.1, on the reverse strand, counting down.
CAACCCCAGGTTATGCGGTTGGGCGTGGGAAACGTGAAATGGCTCGAACAGGCGGCTCTGTTCGGACAGGGGAAGCCCTCTGCCCGTATCAATAATCAGGATTTCGGCATGGGCGGCGTGTTTACCTGCGCGCACGGTGATGGTACCCTCGTGGGCATACTCAATCGCGTTGGTGACAATATTCGCCAGCGCCTGCAGCACGCGAAATTCGTCGCCATAGCCTTCCATCGCATAATCTGGGAGTTCCGCCTTGATCGACAGCGGCGTCTGGTGGCTCAGTTCCTGTGCCAGGCTGACCAGGCGCTTCAGCACCGAGTCGATGCCATAGGCAGCGAATTGCAGTTCCAGCGTGTTAAGCTGGATTTTAGCATAATCGACCAGATTGTTGATTGTATTGAACAGCACCAGCCCTGTGGCGTGGATCTGCTGGAGCAGCCCGCGCTGACTGGCATTCAGCACGGCGCCATCATACAGGTCAGGATACACCAGCATGCTCTGGCTAAAGCCAACAACCCCGCTGATCGGGCTGCGCAATGCATGCGCCGCGCTGCTCAAGGCGTGCAGATTGTGATAATCGAGAGCTGCCAGGTCGTGGTCCAGCGCCTGAATGCTGGCTTTGATCACCAGCAGGTCTTCGATGTGCAGGGCATTGATTGCCCCAAACGTGTTGTGCAGCAGCGCATCAGTCCAGGTTGAGATGTTATTCAGCAGGACGGACAGGCGACGATAAATTTCGCCGCTCGCTGCCATCGGCGAGTCGCTGCCCATGCTTCCTCCACTGCCGCTGCACGGCACCTGATCCGCGAAACCAACCCATCTGCGGGGAACCACCACCGGAAAATGATTATACAGCCTGTACGCCGCAGAACAACATTTTGGGTTCAGGGGTGCAGCGCCGGACACAACTGGGCAGAGGTGTCTGCCCGGTCTGGTCAGGGACTCAGCGGCATGGTGATGCCAATTAACATACCGTCGCCGGTCTGCTGGGAAAAAAAGCGACTGCCCTGCTCCGTGACGCGCGCAGGAATGTTCAAATGCTCCAGACAACCCGATGCGGGTTTGTCACCATTATAAAGCACACAGATTTGCGGCACGATGTCCGCATCACTGTTCATGCCAATCTTCAACGTAATGTCGCCTTGCCCGATGCATTCGGCGGCAGACAGAATCATGCTGCGTGTTACCAGATGCGTGGCATAGGCAAAACCATAAACCGGGGGCAGCCCGCCAGCGATCTTGACATACAGGCGCACGGGCTGGTTGCGCAGCATAAAGCGCACCACCGGCAGCAGCGTTTCCGCCATCTCGCTGAGCCGAAAAAACTCGGCGGGCTGTTTGGCGCGCTGGTAGGCGTCTTCCTTGCCAGTTTGCAGGGCACTTTCGACACTCTCGCGCAGGCTGACCACCGCCTGATGGATGCGGGCGAACAGTTCGCGCTGTTCGCTGGTGACGGGCGTTTCGCTGAGCATTTCGGGATGATCGTTGAGAATCATGCTGCATCCCAGCATGGACGCCAGCGGTGTGCGAAATTCATGCACCATCCCGGCGACGATTTCGCCGCGCACATGCGCTTCGTCCGGCAGATCATGCACCAGCCGCCGGAAACGTTTGGCATTGTCGTGGATGACCCCAATAAAGCGGTACTGCTCTGCACTGAGGGACCCCTGGACCTGATGCAGCAGCGATTTGCACCACAGCACAAGATCGTTGAGGACTGCTGTCAATTCGTGCGTTGTCATGCTGCCTTCCATCAGTGTAATGCCTGCGCAGCGCATCCGCCGGTGATTTGGAGCGAACCCGACAGCGGCGATTGATGATGCCCCGACCAACCGCCAAAGATGCAATGTTCCCACACAAAATAGCACAAATTCGCCTGCACGAACCGTTAATTTTTAACATGAGTTCGATTTTATACAAAATCGCCAGAACAGCAGGCAGGCAGTACAGACCTTAGCCCTGCGCTTGCAGCGAGGAGTCACCCTGTGGCGGGTGTGGCAGGCAGGTCAAGATACCACATAATGGGCGTCAATTTCGCTGAGCAAACGTGAACTTTCCTGAAACAGACGATCTACCTGGGTCGGATAACGTTCATCCAGCGACCGCGCGGCGTCCTGCGCCATTTCAAACAGCAGCGCACACACGGAGATAATCGTCGCCAGCGGCGAACGCAGATTGTGAATCTGCCTGAGCATGTCGTCATGGCTGCCGGCGAACGGAACTGGCGGCAGGGTACGCACAGCCCCCAGACGCCGCGCCGCGCCCTGAAGCTGGCTGATCAGGCTGCGTTCCAGTTCGCTCAGCGCAGCGGGCTGCTGGTTAGTCAGAGTCTCACAGTGCGTCATGATTGACGCTGCCGCGCGCAGAAACTCCCTGTCCATGAGCAGGTTCTGTCACCTTTCTTACGAAGTACACCGAATCGCATTCGATAATTCGAGCCGCCAGATGCGCCGCAATTCCAGATGCGCCGCAGCGGCAGCGCCGCAGCGTGGCGGCTGAAGCGTTCCAATCCTGGCGGTCTGGACCTGCTCTTGACGGTGAGGCGCGCCTTGTCCCACGCAAAAGGCGGCGATCGGCGGTTCCGGCAGATTTTGCGCGTTCCTCCGGCAACGGGTCAGCCAATGATGGGTCAGCCAGCAATGCGTCAGCCAGCAATGCGTCAGCCAGCAATGCGTCAGCCAGCAATGTCGCGGATCGCTTCCAGATCAACAATGCTCATCTGCCGCCCGTCCAGCAGGATATAACCTGCCTGCTGCCATTTGGCGAGCAGCCGGTCCACGACATCGGCGTGCGCAGCGGTGGCGCGGGCAATACGATTGACGCGCACACTGCCGGGCAGCACACCGCCTTCGCCGCCGGACATCAGCAGCAGCAGGCTTGCCACCCGCGCGGCGACATTGCCCAGCGCGTGTTCGCGCACTTGCAGCGTCACGCGGTAGAGCCGCTGGGCGATATGCTGCAAGAGCTGCATCGCAATTTCAGGACTCTGCGCACAGATGTCCATCAGCGCCTGCCGGCTGAGCGTAATCAACGTACAGTCAGAAACCGCCACCGTGCTGCCAGTGCGCGGCTGGTCGACAATGCCCGAAAGCTCACCGACCACATAAAACGGTCCATACGTGCCCAGCACCACGTCTTCGCCGCTGTCGTAATGGCGCACCACTTGAATCTGCCCTTCGGTAAGCAGGTACAGCGTGTCGCCGGGGTCACCCTGCTGGAACAGCGTTTCGCCTGCGGGCAGTTCCTGCCAGCGGCAGTGTCTGCTCAATTCAATCAGGGCGCTGTCCGAAAGATCCTGAAACAGATCCGCGTCACGCAGCCGTTCGTAATGGATATCCTGCGTCATAACTCGCCCCCATACCAGTTTGTGCAGCATGGCTCTAGCGTTGCAATGCGTATGACTATAACGCGGATAGCGGCAGGCGGCAATGCACCCCTGGCGAACGCTACAGCCGCCGTTTGCCCCCGCCGCCCAGCGATTTACGCGCCTGTTCGGTGTTGACCTGCACCGGCGTCAGGTTGGTGACGGCGTTGTAAAAGTCCTCGTCGTAGCTGCGCGTCTTGAGCACTACGGGCATCGGCACGGCATGCCCCATGATAATCGCCTGCTGTTTAGTGTCCAGCCGCGCCAGCACCTCGCGCAGCCCGCCCGCCCCGCTGACGCCGTTGAGCACAGCGTTGATGTCGCGCTCGTTGTCCAGCAGCGCCGTTACGCGCGTGCCGATCTGGCTCATCACTTCCTCGTCAATCTGGCTGGGGCGCTGGTCCACAATCAGCAGGGTGACGTTGTACTTGCGCATCTCGCGCGCGATGATGCCAAACGTGGTCTGGCTGGCAATGCGCGGGTCGAGGAACTTGTGCGCTTCTTCGATGGTGATCAGCAGCTGCGGCGGCTTCTGCGCGGCGTCCCCCAGCGATTTTTCGACCATCTCGACATAGCGTTCATGAATGCGGCGCGTCAGGTAGTTGGCAACCAGCATGTATGCTTCCAGCGAGTTGCCGTAACGCCCAAATTCCAGCACCACGCTTCTGCGCTGGTTGACCAGCAGGTCAATGATCTTCTGCACGCTTTCGCCGCCGGTGTTTTCGCGCGTCAGAAATTCCCAGCGCTGGAAACGTTCCAGGCGGCGCTGCAATGCCGACAGCGTGCCGCCCATCACGCTGGTGTTGGCGACGACATCCTCAATGTCATCTGCCGTCGCGTTGAGCAGGCGGCGAATCCAGCTGTCGCCCCAGCGTTTCGCCAGCACATAAGCGGCGTCAATCATCGCGTCCGAGAGGCTCATGGTTTCGCGCAGCATGGCGATGTCTTCCGGCAGGATTTCGTCATACCCCAGCTTGACCTCGAAATCGTACTTGGCATTGCGCCGCCGCGAAGACTCCGGGTCAAGGGTGATGATAGACACCTGACTGGTGAAAAGCTGTTTAAGCCCCTTGACGCTGTAGCCGTTTTCGCTGGTGACCTGCCAGCCGTAATCGTTGTGCATGTCGAAGATCAGGTTGACCGCCTGTTCGCGGGCAATCACGCCGCTGAGCAGCACGCGCGTGAGAAAACTCTTGCCCGTGCCGCTTTTGCCAAACACGCCCACCGAGCGCTCAACCAGCCGCCGCAGGTTCAGGTTGATCTGCGTTTCGTCCAGTTCCAGCGGCGTGCCCACGTTGAAGTGCAGTTCGTCCTCGCTGCCGAAAACCGCGTTGACATCGTGTTCGCTGGCGTTGTAGGCGGGCATAAAGTGACCGGGAATGGTCTTGACCGGGCGCGGTTCGCCGCGTTCGTCAATCGACAGCATCGGCGCGACATGCACCATGCCATACGCCGACGTGCCGCTGTAGACATCGCGCAGGAACAGGTTGCTGATGTCGGGCGGGTCGCTTTGCAGCGCGGCATTGGTTGCTTCCAGCAGGACATCATTAATCATGCAGAAGAAGCGCTTGTTATCGCCATGTACGACGACATAGCGCCCGACTGCCAGGTCTTCAACAGACATTTCACGATCCAGCCTGATCACCAGCCCTTTGCTCAGCGATCCGCCGACCACGACGCCCAGCCGCTGCGCCTGATCTGCGCCGTGCAGCAGCGGGACGCTGGCAGCGCTGCGCGGGGCACTGGCATGCCCGTCGCCGTCGCGGGGAAACCACGCATCCAGATTTTCAGGTTCGTTGTGCTTGCTCATTGTATGCCGGGACTCCGATAATGTGTTCTATGGGGTAGGATAGCACAGTTAGGCACAAACGAAAATGCGCTGCCCGCCTGCGGGTGCCGCCTACAGCCGTGTTAAGAATCTTTCAAGACCCCAACCGGAATTTCACAAAACCTTGATGTTCGAGCTGTAACATTGTGTTATAATGTAACTTAGTTAGACCCTTTCCGGCACACCCAACCCGCACCCCGCTGTTCACATCACGGGTACAGTGCAGACAGCCTCATCGAGGATATAACGTGAAACTACGCACGAAACTGATTATTGCCTTGATCTTCATCCTCAGCGTGCTGGCGCCCGTCCGGTTCATCATTGTTACGCTGCTGGATAATACCAGCGCGGCATTTGACGAGATTGTCAACGCCCTTGCGCCGGTCGTGAGCAGCATCGAAAGCATGGAATCGGCGGCGGCAGGCATGAGCGGCGAAGTCTTTTCGCTCACTGCCCTGTACGGCATTGCGCCCAACGTAGAAAGTGATGACCTGGAAGAAGACCTCGCAGAAGAAGTCGAGGAATTCGAGGAATTCTGGGCAGATTTCCAGAGCGCACTGGACAGCTTTGCCGCGTTATCTGTCCAACAGCAGTACGAGTATCCCGGCATCAGCAGTCCGGTGGAAACGCTGCGCAGCAGCAGCGCGGCATTTTATGCCGCAGGACGTGATCTGATTGATCTGGCGCAAGCAGGCGGCAGTGAACAGGATATCTACGAGGCGATTGAAGCTGTCGAAGCTGCCGAAGGTGAACTCTATGGTTTTCTGGATACAATGTTCACGGCAGGACAAACAGAACTGCTTGAAGTCAGCCGGGCAGCGAACACAATAATTCAGCAGCAGCAGACCTTCACTTCACTAAGTGGCGTGGCGCTGTCAATGGTCATCGTCGTAAGTATGGTCATGGTCTACCGCACGGTTGCCGCGCCGGTGGCACGCCTCGACCGCGCCGCGCGCAGCCTGTCTGCCGGGGATTACACCCAGCGCGTGGCAGTCCGCAGCAAGGACGAAATCGGCGCGCTGGCAAAAACGTTCAACAGCATGGCAGACGCCGTGCAAAAGCGCGATGCCGAACTGAGCAGCCTGAACAGCGCGCTGGAACGCGGGCTTGCCGACGCACAGGCAGCACGCGACGAGGCAGAACGCGCCAGTCAGGTGAAATCGGCATTCCTGGCGAGCATGTCGCACGAACTGCGCACACCGCTGAACGCCGTGATCAACTTCACGCGCTTCGTCGCCAAAGGCGTGATGGGTCCGGTCAACGAACAGCAAAAAGAGGCGCTGGGCAAGGTCAACGACAGCGCGCGGCATCTGCTCAACCTGATTAACGACGTGCTGGATATGTCCAAGATCGAGTCGGGGTCGCTGAATCTGTTCGTCGAAGACACCGTCAATGTCAACGAAATCATTGACGAAGCCACCGGCAGTGCGCGTGCACTGCTGATTGACAAGCCGGTCACACTGGACGTGCAGGCAGAAGCGGCGCTGCCCACAATTATCGGAGATCGCCAGCGGCTGCTGCAAGTGCTGCTCAACCTGCTCTCCAACGCCTGCAAATTCACCGACGAAGGCACCGTGACGCTGCGCGCACAGCAGGAGAACGGCAATATTCTGTTCGCTGTTGCCGACACCGGACCCGGCATTGCCGCGGAAGACCATGCGCTGGTGTTCGAGGCGTTCAAACAGACGCATTCCGGGCTGCAAAAAGGCGGCGGCACCGGGCTGGGGCTGCCGATTTCAAAGAGTCTGGTCGAGGCGCACGGCGGGCGGCTGTGGTTTGAAAGTGCGCCGGGCAACGGCACGACATTCTTTGTTTCGCTGCCGGTGCAGTCCAGCGTGTTAACGCCGGTAACTAATTAGCCACGCAGCAGTCATGCCCGAAATGTTCGCCTGTGTACCCGGATAGAGGATGACTATGGCACAACCAATGTCCATTCTGTATGTCGAAGATGATGCCATGAGCCGCGAGATTATGCGCCTGATGCTGGTGCATGAAATGGGTGTGGAGCATGTCACCCTGCTGGACGACAGCAGCAACTTTCTGGCGCGGGTGCGCACGCTGACCCCCCAGCCCGCGCTGGTGCTGCTCGATATTCATGTGCGCCCCCTGGACGGCTTCGAGATGCTGGCGCTGCTGCGGGCGCTGCCGGAATTCGCACAGGTTCCGGTCGTCGCGCTGACTGCCAGCGTGATGAACGAAGAAGTGCAGCGGCTCAAACACGCGGGGTTTGACGGCGTGCTCGCCAAACCGATCAATCAGGATACTTTTGCTGACGCCATTCATCGCATCATACACGGAGAAAAACTATGGCGAGTCATGAACTGACCCTCACCACAACAGGGACCACCGCTATGCTGCATAACAAGCACCTGTTCATTGTCGAAGACAATCTCGAAAACCGGGTGGTGCTGCGCATCATGCTGGCGCGCCACGGGGCAAGACTGGAATTTGACTCCTGGGGCACCAACACAGTCAACAGCATTCGCGCCTTTATGCCCGTCGATCTGATCCTGATGGATTTGATGCTGCCGCGTGGCAATTCGGGCTTTCTGGTTGCCGATCACATTCGTACTGCACCCGATCTGGCGCAGATTCCGATTGTGGCAGTGTCGGCGGCGGATCCCAGTGTAGTGATTCCCAAATGTCGCGAAATGGGCTTTGCCGGTTTCATCGCCAAGCCGCTGGACGACGAGCTGTTCCCGCAGCAGTTGGCATCAATGCTCAGCGGGCAAAAAGTCTGGTATGCTGGGGCTGGACGATAAGCATGGACAAGCATAAAGGCAGCGCAACCCGATGACACATGCCCTGATTGTGGACGATAACCGTACCAATGTGAACGTGCTGGCGGAACTGCTGGCATTGGAAGGCGCCACGACAACGCAGGTCTATGACCCCGCGCAGCTCGACAGCGCACTGGCAGAAGCGCCCGCAGTGGATGTCATTTTTCTTGATCTGGAAATGCCACATCTCACCGGCTATGAAGTGCTGGAAGCGCTGCAAGCCGAACCGCGCTTTCAGGACGTGCCGGTGGTCGCCTATACCGTCCATGTGAGCGAAATCAACGAAGCACGGCGGCGCGGCTTTCACAGCTTCCTGGGCAAACCGCTGGACTCCGAAGCATTCTCCACCCAGTTTGCCCGCATCCTGCAAGGCGAACGGGTCTGGACAATTGGGCTGAACCGCTAAAAACCGATCCACAAACCCGCCCTGCTGAACAAGGGGACTAATCCCCTTGTCCGTGTTTATGGATAGATACTACGGCTGCACCGCCAGGCTGCACCGCCAGGCTGCACCGTCAGGCGCAGATTCATGATCTACCGCTGATTTTGCCCTGACCAGCCCTACAGCACCGCCCACCGTCCGGTATCGCGACAGTGTCTTTCAGTAATTATTCATCTTGCCATGATTTACGCCGGCGGACTCCCTGTTGGGCGTTCCTCCACACCTGTCGTGACCTGGAGGCGCACACCGATGGCGTGCCCGCCGCACCGCCACAACCCGGAACGCATGGATCGGTGAATAGCTACATCGCTCTCCTCGTGAAGTGTTTTGGGAGTGTGAAAAAAACCCCATTACACAATTCGCCCAACCTCCCTGCTAGCATGTATAATCGCAGCTATATAGGACAGCAGGCGACTCTGTCCAGCACCCTGCAACCCTGAACACGGGCACTGATTGCCCTGGCATGGGGCGGGGCTGGGCATTTCATTGGAGGTAAACCGGCGTTCCAGGATTCGCGGCGCAGCAGCGCGGCGCAACCGCAGAGCCGCCGGGAGCAGCAGGGGGCGTGATTGTGGCAGGTTCACTCGTCGGGCAAAAATTAGGCAAATATGAGGTGGTCGCCCTGCTGGGCAGCGGCGGCATGGCAACCGTCTATCAGGGCTATCAGGCAGATGTCGAGCGTTATGTGGCGATCAAGGTGCTGCCGCCGCATCCGGGGCTGGACTCGGCATTCATTGATCGCTTCCGGCTGGAGGCGCGCACTATCGCCCGCTTGCAGCACCCGCATATCCTGCCGCTGTACGATTACGGCACACAGGATGACATCCTCTATCTGGTCATGCAGTATGTGGATGGCGGGTCGCTGAAAGAGCAGATTGACGAAGGGCGCATGGATCCGCAGGAAGTCGCGCGGCTGCTCGTGCAGATCAGCTCCGCGCTGGATTACGCCCACCGCCAGGGCGTCATCCACCGCGACATCAAACCCGCCAATATCCTGCTGACCGGCGAAGGTTATGCCCTGCTGGCAGATTTTGGCATCGCCAAGCTGGCAGGCGACAGCGCCAACCTGACCGGCACGGGCGGGCTGGTGGGCACCCCTGCCTATATGCCGCCGGAGCAGGGCAGGGGCGGCACGATCGACTCGCGCGCGGATATTTACTCGCTGGGCGTGGTCGTCTATGAAATGCTGACCGGCTCGCAGCCTTATGTGGATGATACCGCCATCAAGGTCGTGCTGAAGCATGTCAATGACCCCGTACCCCGGCTGAGCGCCATGCTTTCCAGCGCCACCCCGGCGCTGGACAACGTGCTGCTGCGCGCGCTTGCCAAATCCCCGGTGGAACGCTACCAGACGGCATCCGCCTTCTCGCAGGCATTCAGCGCGGCGCTCAGTGGTGATGCTGACCCCTTCGCCCTGCCGGAAGCAGAGGAACAGGGACCCCCGGCAATCCCCGGTGAAACCAAACCGCTGCTGCTCTATGAAGGGCTGGAACTGCCCGACATGCAAACGCACGCGGGCAGCGGCAGCGCGGCGAAACAGCCCACGCTGGCAACAGCAGAGCAGCATACGGTGCATATGCCGGGCGGGACACAAGTCTCCGGCGGCGCGAACGCCGGGCAAACCACAATCATCCGCCAGACAACCAGTCCGCTGCTGCTGCTGGGCGTGGCGGCGATTATCGTGCTGCTGGTGATCGTGGTGCTGGTGCTGGCGAACAGCGGCGGTTCATCCGGCGCGGTGGCAGCCGGGTCAACCCCGACCAGCGGCGCAGAAGTGACCGAAACCGCCGTCGCCGCCCCCACCGAAACCCCGCTGCCGGTGGCGCTTGCAGAGCAGACCTTCGGCACGCTGAGCTACAGCAGCGCCGCGGGCGTGGGTGATACCGTCAGCCTGAGTGTTGAAAATTTCGCCTCGCCGCCCACCGGGCAGGTCTACGCGGTCTGGCTGCGCAACACTGGCAGCGGCGAGACGCTGCTGCTGGGCGAACTGGTGATTGACGGTTTTGGCGAAGGCGTGCTGCGTTACACCGACCCCGAAGGGCGCAATCTGGCGGTGCTGTATAACGCCGTGCTGGTTTCGCTGGAAAGCAGCGCCACGACGGACGCGCCGGGCACGACCATCGCCTACAGCGGCGCAGTGCCGCTGGGGGTGACCCAGGCGCTCAGCGAACTGCTGGTGGAGTCGGCAAACGGCATTGACGGCGGCGGGCTGGTGGAGGGCGCATTGGTCGAAGCGCGCAACGCCGACAACCATGCCGGGCTGGCAGCACGCGCGGGCAATATCGCTGGGGTGCATGTCCACGCCGAGCACACAATCAACATCATGAACGGCACCGAGGAAGATTACGATGGCAGCGGGCGCGGGCAGAACCCCGGACGCGGCATCGGCGTGTACTTCTTCCTCGACCAGATGTCCTCGCAGCTTGACATCGTAGGCAGCACGCCGGATGCCCCGCGCCCGGCAGTGATCGCCGCTGAAGAAGTGCGCATCTGCCTGGACAATGTGCGTCAGTGGAGCGACGAGCTGGTTACATTGGAACTGGAACTCGCTGCTGCGACAGACATGGACGCCGCCGCCCCACTAAACACCCGCGCGACAGCAGTCACAGCGTTAATTATCAGCGGGCAGGACGCCAACGCCAACACGCGCGTGGAACCGTCCGAGCAGGAATGCGGACTGGAACAGATTTTGGTGTTCGCGCTGAATATCGCCAGTATTGACCTGCACGAAGGCGGGTTGGAGTAATGATCCTGCGGTTAAGTCGGTGTCGCATTGTCTGGTTTTGCCTGCTGCTGCTGGCGGCGCTGGCGGCTGGCTGCGTTCCGGCGGGAGATCAGTCCGCAGTGCCAACCGGGGTGGGCGGCACGCCGGTCACTGCCACCCCGCCCCCACCCGCCTGGCGCGAAGCCGCGCTGCCGGTCACGCTGGAAAATGCCCCGCAGTTGGCGTATCTGGGGCGGCTTGATCCGCCCGCCGGGACCGCCAGCACCCTGTTTGCCCATGCCGTCTCGCCAGACGGCACACGGCTGGCAGGCTTGAACAATACCTATCTTGTCGCGTGGGATTTAATCAACGGAGCACTGCTGTTCGCCAATGCCGCTTCTGGCGCAAACCGGGTCTACTACGCGCCAGACAAGACCGCGCTGTACACGCTCACCCCGGACGGACAGGGACGCATCTACGACGCAGAAACGGGCGTGCAGCAGGGCGACTTTATCGCCCAGCAGAGCGCCATCACCGCCGCTGCCTATTCCCCGGAGGACGGCTGGCTGGCAGTCGGCGCGGAGGGTGGCGAGGTCAAGGTGTGGGATCCGCTGGAACGCCTGTCGCTGGTCACATTCCAGGGGACGGATGTACAGGTCAACACGCTGGTTTTTTCTGCTGATGGCACGCGCCTTGCCGCCGCCGACTTGCAGGGCACGGTGCGGCTGTGGCAGTGGCGCGAACGGTCGCTGCTGGGCACGTTCAACGTCGGCGCGGTCAACATCCTCGCGCTGGCGCTTTCCCCGGCGGGCGACCAGATCGCCATCGCCACGCAGGTCGAGGTGCAGTTGTGGTCAATTCCTGACGGCACGCTTCAGCACACGCTGGAGATATCGCTGGGCGGGGTCAATCAGGTGCTGAGCTATGCCCCGGATGGCAGCACGCTGGTCGGCGGCGGCGAAGCGCCCAATTTGTTCGTCTGGAATCCGCTGGACGGCACGCTAATCGGGCAGCTTCCCGGCGTGGGCGGCGACCGCATGTCGGCGGCATTTTCGCCCGATGGTGACATGCTGCTCACCAGTGTGCTGTTTGGTCCGGTCAACCTGTGGAATATGCGCGGATTCGTGGCAGACGCACAGACGGCAAGCCCGGCAGCGCTGGATTTCGGCGGCACGCAGATTCTGGCAGTCAACTGGAGCAGCGACGGACGCGCGCTGCTGCTGGTGGACTGGACGGGTCCGGTGCATGTGTGGGGTGTCGCAGCGCCGCCCGCCGGGCAGTGAGTGCGCTGGCAGCAAGCCACAATACGGGGGAAGCACCAGCTTTGCCGGGTGTATTCGGAAATGGGGGCAGCGTCGCACTGCGTTCTACACCACAGAGGCACGGAGAACACAAAGGGACTGAAGCCAGATTCTCCGTGACCTCTGTGTCTTTGTGGTTCCTTGCCTTGGCGTTCTTCGCGTCTTTGCGATTCGCTTTGCTGGCACTATCGGGCATTTGCCCTTGCGCGTTCTTCCCTCGCCCGCCCTACGGCACCGTGAGATAAACCGGGCATTCCAGCGCCGCTATATCCTGCGCCGCTGCAGCAGGCACAAGCTGCACTGCCGGGCACTCCGCCAGCACCACGCTGCCCTGCACCGTCAGCCGGCTGACCGTAAAGCGAATGTCCGCCTGATCGCTGACCCAGAACCACGCCGCCGAACCGGGCACGCGCCAACCGCGCACCGAGGCACACGCCGCCGGACGGCTGCGCTGCACATCCGTCGTGGTGCCCAGCAGATAACATGCCCGCGCGGGCACCAGATCGGGCGACAATGCCTCCTGCGCCCAGTCATCGCCCGCATAGCGGCGAGTCTGCCCGCTGCCTGTTTGCACAAAAACCAACCGCGAGAGATTCAGCGTTTCATCCGTATTGTTCAGCAGCACCAGTTCTTCCGGCGTGTAACGCAGCAGCACCGGGGCATCCGCCTGCGGCGTGGCAGCAGTGGGGCTGGCAGTCGCGGACGGGGTAACGGCTGTGGCGCTGGCTGTGGCGCTGGCTGTAGCGCTGGCTTCGGCGTTTGCCTGGGTGGGTTGTGCCGCCAGTGCCGCCCCGGTTGGGGCAGGTGTGCCCGTGCCGGCGGCGGGCTGCCGGGTGAGCAGCAGCACGACCGCCCCCACAATGATCAGCAGCGCCAGCAGCAGTACAACCCGGCGCAGCGGCAAACGGCGGCGGGGTTCGGCGGTCTGTGCCTGCGGCGTGGTCGGGCGTTTGACCAGACTGGCGCTGATGCGTGCCTGGGCGTGCGGCAGATAAAAATTAATCGAGGCGTAAAGGTCAGTCAGATTTTCTTCAGTAATCCCCAGCGACATATCAATGATCTGTAACTGGCGGATTTCCTGCGGCAAATCCAGATAACTGCGGATCAGAATCGGCACAATCGGCTTGCCCAGCCGGCGCGCCTCGGCAAATTCGGCGCGGCAGTAATCAGAGTTAACCGAGTCCGGCGAGAGCATATAGACAAAGACATCACAGTTGGCGATCTGCGACAGAATTTCATGCCACCAGTCCTGCCCGCCGACGAGTTCACGGTCAAACCAGATCGTACCGTAGACACGATCCAGCCGTTTCGCCAGCGAGGCGACGGTATCGCGGTCCAGGCGGCTGTAGCTGATGAAAACATCTCCGAATGCCATAATGTCCTGCTTTCCTGTGCGCAGTAGGAATGAATGAGCAAGCACGCCCCTGAAAGCGGTCCGCCCGTGTGCTGGCTGCGATCACGCCTTCGGTTTCACTATAACAAAAGTGCGCCGCGAACGTAAGCAGCGATCAGTACCTGCGGACAGTCAAGCAGGATTGCCAGTATGGCAATATAATGAAAACATCTATTATGTTACGCAAAAAGGGGCACACGATGGCGCTGGACTTTAACCCAACGGGCAAAAAGGTGATTCTGTCGATTGACGGCGGGGGGATGCGCGGCGTGATCCCGGCGGCAATGCTGGCGGAACTGGAACAGATGACGGGTAAACCCGCCTACGAATTGTTCGATATGGTGGTAGGCACCAGCACCGGGGCGATTATCGCGGCGGCGCTGGCGGTGGGGCTGTCCGCCGAGCGCATCCTCAACGAGATTTACCGCGACAAATTGCCGGAGGCATTCCGCACGCAAAGTGGAGCGGGCAAATGGCTGCGCTATGTCTTTGGCGGGCTGCGCTCGATGTACAACTTCGGTCCGTTTCTGGCGACGCTGGTGCCCTATGTCGAAGGGCGCAAAGTAAGGGACATCAGCAAGCCGATTCTGCTGCTGACGACGAAAGACGTGCGCACGGGCACAACCTACTACATTGTCAACGCGGGTCCCGGCGCGCCCGCCTTTGCCGACGCACCGCTGTCCGGCGCGGTGGCTGCCAGCGGCGCAGCGCCGATCTACTTCCCGCCGGTGCTGGGCAACCTGATCGACGGCGGTGTGGGGTCGTATGGCAATCCCTGCCTTGCCGCTGCTACCGAAGCGCTGGAGTACATCGGCGCGGCAGCGGGCTTCAGCGACGGCAACGTACTGCTGATGTCGCTGGGCACAGGGCATACACCGATTAATCAGGGAGAAGGTGCGGCGGGACGCTTCTGGCTGCTCAACTGGGTGCAGTATGTCGTCATTGCCGGGCTGTATGATGCGGCGATCGACCAGGCGTTTAACACCCGTGCGATTTACGGCAGGCGGCTGGACTTCCGGCGTTATAACCCGCTGCTGGAACGTGACAGTGTCAGCACCATGCTCGGCGTTGATCCTGGCACGCTTGACCCCAAAAACCTGACACTCGACTCCGCGCGCGCAGACGAGGTGGAACTGATGGTGCGCATCGGCAGAGCTTATGCACAGAAAATCGACTGGTCACGCGGGGATGTGATGCCCTGGGACACGCCGGGCGGGCAGCCCAAGCCAGCCAAGCTGGCGGTGAATTTCCCGACGGGGGTCTATCGCTAGCGAGTTCAGCCGGTCAGCATCTGCGCAGGATCTGCTGACCGGTTCACGTTGGGATGCATCTCTATTTGAAAATCTCTGCCAGCGGCACAGAGAACCCCGGCAGCAGCGCGCCACCGTCCAGCGTGTCACCTATGTGCAGCGATTTTGACGGCTGTCCAGGAACAAAGACTTCGATTTCCTGTGTGTCCGGGTACAGCACCCACACGGTGGTTCCGGCGAGAACATAATTATGCACTTTCGTCGCCAGTTTGCGTTCTGAGTCCGACGGTGAAAAGACTTCTACCGCCAGGTCCGGTGGGTTGGGGTTATACCCGCCCGACGCCGGCAGTTCTGGCTGGCGCGCATAGCTGATGAACGCTGCATCGGGAATGTAGCGCTCACCAGAGACCCTGTAACCACCATCTGCTCCGGTCACATGCCCCAGATTCCGATCTTCCACGATGTTACCAATAAGCCTGACCATCCGTGCACCAAGTTTTGAACCGCGTGGATTGGTGGACACTTCGGAAATTTCTCCCAGGATGAATTCCAGCAGCCGGTCTTCGTTTTCCGGCAGCGCGGCAAAGGCGTCGAATTCCTCAACCGTCAGCCGTTTTTCAACGGCAGCATCTCCAGCAGCCATCGTGCGCTCCAATCAGCTCGTTGACACAACCAGAGTATAGCATGGATTGCGCCGGGGGCTGGCGGCATGCCCCCACCCGGCATAAACCCCTGGCAGGTTTATAGTCAGACACTACCCCAGCTTGTCCTCGGCGCGGCGCAGGGCATCCTGTAAGCGCTGCTCGCGCAGGCTGGTGGTCAGGTCGCCGCGTGTGCGTTCCAGCACCCCGCGAAACACATCCGTCTGCCGCCGCAAACCGCCGGTGAGCGCATCGGGAAAATCGAACGTGACCATCTGGTCATAAATCGCGTCCATCCAGTCCAGCAGGCGTTCCGCTTCGGTGCTGTGGCTGTCTTCGCGGCGCATGATGTCCAGTATGAAACGGCGGAGTTCCGTGCCAGCCTCTGCCAATCCGTTGAGGTAGGCGGCGCTTTCCACGCCCAGCGTCTGCGGCGAGGGCAGCGGGTCTTCGCGCAGGATGGCGTAGAGCGCGTGCGCCTCGACGACCTCTTTGAGCGCGTCCTGCGAATAGCCAGTGTGGTACAGATCAGGGTAGCCGGCGACCACCGCTTTCAGATCATCCGCCAGTTTGCGAATCAGGGTCAGCTTCCCGGCGGCGCTGTCCCATTCGCGGCGGTGAATGGCGCGGATGCATTCGGCACAGTGGCGGATCAGCTCGCGGGACTGGTTCAGGGCGGCATCGCGCGCGGCATTGCGCGCCGTCAGGTCTGCGCGCACGGCGTCGGCAGTAGTGCTCAGGTCGTCAAACATGGGCGTTTAACCTTCGTTCTGGTCGGGCTTGATCGCGCCGAACAACTGGTCTGCCAGCGTGGGCGGCGTCTTGATTTCGCCATGCTGCTGCTCGAAGCGTTCCAGGTTAGTCTGAAGCGCTTGCAGAAACAGCTTGGCGGCGGTGGGTGTCAGGGCGATACGGCGCTGCACACGGGCGCGCGGGTCATTCGGGAAAATCTGGACAAAATCGAGGATGATTTCCGTCGGCGTCTGCATAATCACCGCGCCGTTGGCATAGTCAGCGGTCAGGTTTGCCGGGATTTCCAGTCGCAGTTGGCGCGGCTGTTGGTTGGGGGGGGTAGGCGGCTGAGTCATCGAGCGCTCCGTTCAGCATAGCGTAATCAGGGTGCTGCCGCGCCACAGCGGGCAGCAGCAGCGCCCCGATTGTACCCCACGCTCAGCGCTGTGCTACAGGGCTGGTACACTTCTGCGCTAGAACGGAATATCGCCGAGGTTTTCGTCCGGCGGCGCGAATTCGTTGTACGCCCGCGACCCTTCCGCCTCGTCCCGTCTGCCGAGCAGTTGGAAGTTGTCTGCCGTTAATTCCAGCGATGCCGCAGGCTGCCCCGCCTTGTCCAGATACGCCGACGCTTCGACTGTACCGACGACCATGATCTGCGTTCCCTTGCGCACATATTGTGCTGCGATCTCCGCCTGCTGCCGCCATACGGTCACACGGTACCACGTTGTTTTCTCACGCTGTTCGCCGCTGTCGCTCTTGCCAAGCCGCCGTGTCACTGCCACACTGAAATCGCATACCGCGACGCCGGACTGTGTATATTTTAACTGCGGGTCACGTCCCACGTTGCCCACGATGATGGTCTGCGCAAAACCTGCCATGCTCATCTCTCCTGACTGCTGGTGTTCCGGCAAATAGGGATCAGTTGCAACACTGAACACGGATCAACACCGATAGATGACATCATCACCAGCATTATAACGTAGCCCTGCTGTTTTTGCCGGATTTCACACTTGCTTAGAACTTATATTCTAGCACATTTCCTCCGATGAATCTACCCCCCGCTTTGCAGGGGTTTCGCACAACTGGTGACGTTTGTTACGTTCTCCGCAAGGTTAAAGTGGGCTATAATATAGGCAGTCAGATTGCCCGAAAGGATCAAGGCATGGATACTTCTCCCTATAGTGACCAGCCCTTAATGGCAATTCAGGGCATCGGCTGTGTGCTGACTTTATACCCGCAGGCATTGGTCATCGAGCGCACGGATCTGGTTGCAGCACTGTTAGCGGTATTTATCCCGCGTGAGCGCGTGGTGCGCCTTGACGAAATTCGCGAGGTGCAGTTACTGGATGGTGCCAACGACATGGCGGAGTTTGTGCTGATTAAGGCGCAGGGGCGTCCGGTTGCGGCACAGTTTGTCGGGGACCAGCGCCCCAAACTGCACGAGCTGATTGGCGAGCTGCAAGCGCTGCGCGGCAAACATGAAACGACCCATTATCACGAGGAACTGCACCCGACGCCGTGACCAGATGGCTGAGAGGCTGTCTGAAGATTCAATCATCATCGCGTGTGGCGGGGCAAAAGATGTTTCGCTTCTACGGGAAAAATCACGCATATACAGACCGCTTCTGACTCTCTGCAATGCTCCAACACCGCAGGGGCGAGGCGAATGCCACAGGCACGCCCCGCCCACCTTCAAAGCCGGGTTCCCCGCAGCGCCTCAGCCGCGCAGCTTCTCCAGCTCTGCCTTGAGCACGTCGGTCACGACTGCCGGGTTGCCCTTGCCGCCCAGTGCCTTCATGCACTGCCCCATCAGCGCGCCAAACAGCTTATCCTTGCCGCTCAGATAGTCCTGCACCATTTTGTCGTTGGTCGCCAGCACCTGCGCCACCGCCTCGGCAATCGCGCCGCTGTCGCTGACCTGTGCCAGCCCTTCGCGCGCGACAATCGCCGCTGCCGATTCGCCGCCCTCCCACATCAGTTCCAGCACGCGAATCGCGCTGCCCTTGTTCAACTGGCTGCTGTCCACCATTTGCATCACCGCCGCGAACGCCGCCGGGCTGATCCTGATGCTGGCGATGTCTTCCGGCGGGATGTTGTTATTGCTCATGATGCCGAACAGGCTGCTGATCATGTAATTGGCGGCAGTTTTGGCATTTGCCCCGGCGCTGAGCGCAGCTTCGTACCACGCGGCGACTGCCTTTTCCTCGGTCAGGCGCGTGGCGTCATAGGCGGTCAGCCCGTAGTCGCGCATGAAGCGCTGCTTTTTGGCGTCCGGCAGTTCCGGCAGCAGGGCGCGCACACGCTCGACCCATTCCCGGCTGACCTCCACGATGGGCAAATCCGGTTCGGGGAAGTAGCGGTATTCGTCCGGGCGTTCCTTGTAGCGCTGGATGACCACCTTCGCGCCCGCCTCATCCCAACCGAGTGTCGCCTGTTTGACCGTAGCGCCGCTTTCGTACAGCTTGATCTGCCGGGCGACTTCGTACTCAATGGCGCGGTACATATTGCGCAGGCTGTTGAGATTCTTGATCTCCGTGCGCGTGCGGAATTCTGTGTCGGTCCTGTGCATCACACTGACGTTTGCCTCGAAGCGCAGCACGCCTTTGGACATATCGCCGCTGTTGACGCCCAGCGCGCGCAGAATCGCGCGGATTTTGCGCCCGTACACTTCCGCCTCTTCCGCGCTGAAGATGTCCGGCTCGGAGACGATTTCCAGCAGCGGCACGCCGGCGCGGTTGTAATCCACCAGTGACCCGCCGCCGCCCCAGTGCGTCAGCTTGCCGGTGTCTTCCTCCATATGCGCGCGGCGCACGCGAATGCGCTTGCTGCTGCCGTCGGCAAGTTCAATGTCCACATAACCGTTGACAGCAAGCGGGCGGTCATACTGGCTGATCTGGTAGCCTTTGGGCAGGTCAGGGTAGAAGTAGCTCTTGCGCGAAAACTGGTTCACGGGCGGGATTTCGCAGTTGAGCGCCAGCCCCACCATCATGCCAAAGTCCATCGCCTGCATATTGATCACCGGCAGTGTGCCGGGCATGCCCAGCGACAGGGGATCAACGGCGGTGTTCGGCGCTGCCTCGACGCTGTCCACCACCGGGCAGGCACTGAACATCTTACTTCTGGTTTCCAGTTCGGCGTGAATCTCCAAGCCGATAATCGGCTTCCAGTCGCTCATAGATCGCTGTCCTGTTAGGTGTGTATGGGTTCATTCTGGCACAGATTGTACCACAACTGGCGGCAGCGCTCCTGCTTCTAAATCGGGCTAGTAGTCCAACAAGATGAGCATGACACCCGATGCCCTTGTCTAGCCCTCACCCCCAACCCCTCGCCCGATCGTGCCTTCGGCACTAGGAGCGGGGAGCAACCCAATT
>DAOTWP010000038.1:0-13147 GCA_034435675.1 Anaerolineae bacterium | reverse complement strand
AAGACGATTTATGTGCTGGGGCGGCGCGGACCGGCGCAGGCGGCATTTACCAACCCGGAAATCAAGGAACTGGGCGAAATGGAAGGCGCGGATATTGTCGTGCTGCCGCAAGAAGCCGAACTCGATGCGTACAGTATCGAATATTTGCAGACTGCCGACGACAGCGCCGCGCAGAAGAATGTGGACATCCTCAAGAATTACGCCGCCCGCGCGCCAGAAGGCAAACCCAAACGCATCGTCATGCGTTTCTTGGTTTCGCCAGTAGAGATTATCGGCACAGACCGCGTCGAAGCGATCAAGATCGTTCACAATGAATTGTACAAAACCGAGCGCGGCGACATTCGCCCGCGTGCCACCGACAGAACCGAGGTGCTGCCGGTGGGGCTGGTCTTCCGTTCGGTGGGTTATCAGGGGGTAGCGCTGCCGGGTGTGCCGTTCTATGAGAAGTGGGGCACCATCCCCAACGACAAGGGGCGCGTGCTCACCACGCACGAAAGCGGCGAACAAGTCATCGGCGATTACGTCGTCGGCTGGATTAAGCGCGGACCCAGCGGCATTATCGGCACGAACAAACCCGACTCGGTGGAGACAGTGAATATGCTGCTGGAAGATGTGCAGGCGGGCAAGGTGCTGTCCCCCGCTGCCCCGGCACGCGCCGCCGTAGAGGCGCTGCTGCGCGAACGCCAGCCGCTGGTCGTCAGCTATGCCGACTGGCAGGCGATTGACGCGGCGGAGGTTGGCAAAGGCACGGCGCAGGGACGCCCGCGGGTCAAGTTCAGCCGTGTGGACGATATGCTCGATGTGGTCCAGGCAGCGCGCCAGCAGCCCAACCCCGCCGGGGACTAACCACCGGCTCACAAAAGCGATGTTTCCTGCAGGGGTGGGGTCGGTGCCTTGCCCCTGCTGTATGCCGCGATCCCTGCCATCAGCAGCGCTCTTTTCGGCGCAGTATAAAAGAACCTGTAAAAATTTCAGACCCCGCTTGACACGCCCGCTGTAATTTTCATATGCTCATTTTTAGCTTGACTGAGTGTGTTCATGGAACACGCAAGCTAAAGAGCAAAAGGGGAAGCCTATATGCGTTACCGTGCAGCGGTTATGAGCATTCTTTTGATTTTTGTGCTGGTGTTGGCGGCATGTGGCGGCACATCAAGCAGCAGTTCCAGCGGCGGCGACTCCGGCAGCGGCTCCAGCGGCGACTCCGGGGGGAGTTCCGGCAGCAGCGCCAGCGGTTCACCCGATGCAGCAGCGCTCGGCTTTGTTAACGCGCTGCTGACGGGCGGCGATGCGTCCTCGTTCCTGTGCGGCGCGGCGGGGGATGTGCTGTCCACTTACAGCGAAGGCGTGCAGCAGGCAGTGAACGCATTTTCGGCGGCGGGCGGTGAACTGAACATTGACACGTCCGGCTTGAGCGCCAGCGCTGCGAATGTGGACGCCGACAGCGCCGATGTGACCGTCAGCGGCAGTTACAGCATCAGCGTCAGCATCGCCGGGCAGTCCACCACCCAGAGTGCCGATTTCAGCGCGACGACCTTCTCGATGGTGAGTGAAGGCGGCGCGTGGAAAGTGTGCGGCATCGCCACACCCTGAGGCAGTGAACGCCATTCGTTGAATGCTGTTCGTTGAATACTGAAGTAATCCAGCACCCGGATCAAGCAGATGATCCGGGTGTTTTTGTACGGAATACGTGAAGCAGCGGGTGAGTCGCACCTTTTCGCGGTGTAGTCAACGCTTGCGCCAAATAACCCTGTTCTTGAGTTCTTCTGCCGTGAAGGTTTGGGCGATGTTGGTTAAGGCGGCGATCATGCCACCAAAATCGTTATCTGCACCTGTCCAACAGATGAGTCCCGCGTGATCTGAGCGTTATGTTGTGCGTCCCGCAAAGGGCTGATCACGAGTAACCAGAACAGCCTCGACAAGAGCCGCATAGGGTAATTGTTCGGCATCGTCATCTTTTGCTGTCATGCCGACATCAACTGCCACAATGACTTCGCTGCCTGTGTCCTTGAGAGCTGTTGCAACAGCACGCGGCATATGCTCGTCATGTTGTTCGTCGAATGCACGCTGCGCTGCATCAAGGAGCGCCCGATAGCGCGACTCCTGCTGCGCTATGGCTTCTTTGTACTCTTCGTAATAGAGCAGTGCTGCCAGCACTTCCGCATCCGACAGGGTGAATTCATAACCCAGTCGCGCAACATCCCAGCCGGGATCATGGTGCGCATGGGCGATGGTCGCAACCGGAATACGTCGTCCACGAATATGCGGGCGCTCGCCAAACAGGCGCACCTCAATATACTTGGTCAGGTCAATCGCCAGGGGTGTTTCAACACTCACGCTTATTGCCCCTTAGAGTACAATCATTACACTATAGCGTACAGTGAATTGCAGCGGGGTTGCAAGCGTCTTGTTTGCGTTGCCTGGCGCTCCAAAGTTGTGTTCGCACAACAGCGCCCCGGCGGTCATGCCTCACCGCGTGCGCACAATCGTGGTCAGGTGTGGGGAGGGCAGCCAGATCGTGAAGGTGCTGCCTTTGCCTTCGCCTTCGCTGTAGGCGCGGATGGTGCCGCCGTGTGCCTGAATGATTTCCCGCGTAATCGCCAGCCCTAACCCGGTGCCGCGCCGGGGTCCGCGTGCCTTGTCCACCTGATAAAAACGTTCAAAGATGCGCGGCAGATGTTCCGGTGGAATGCCCACGCCGGTATCGCGCACGCTGACTTCGACGCCGCGATTGGCAATCCCGGTTTGCACCCACACCGCGCCGCCTTCGGGCGTATATTTGATCGCGTTGCTGATCAGGTTGTCCAGCACCTGCGCCAGCCGGTCGCCATCTCCGGCGATTTCCGGCATGCTGTGCGCATCCACATGCAGCGTAATCTGCTTGCTGCGGGCGACCAGCGTGAGCTTCTGCGCTATTGCGGCGGCAATCTGCCCCATATCAATCGCTGTTGCCCGAAAGGACAACCGCCCTGCCTGAATGCGGGCGAGGTCGGTCAGTTCGATGACCATGCGGTTCAGCCGTGCCGCCTCGTCATAGATAATCTGCGCGGCGGCGGCGGGGTTGCGCGCTGTGCCGTCAATGATTGCCTGCGAGAAGCCTTGAATCGAGGTCAGCGGGGTTTTCAGGTCGTGGCTGACATTCGCCAACAGGTCGCGCTGGATCTGCTGAGCATAGAGGACCTGCGCGCTCATCCGGTTGAACGCCTCGGCAACGGCACGCACTTCGGGCGGTCCGCTGACCGGCACCTGCTGGTCATAGTGCCCCTGCGCTGCCTGGTGCGCTGCCTGTGCCACCTGCTGTAACGGCGTGGCGATGCTGCGGCTGATCCAGAACGCCAGCCCAAACGCCACCAGCAGCCCGACCAGCGCCGCCTGAATCATCGGCAGTCCCAACTGCTGCACGACGGTATTCAGCGTTGCGCCGAAGGTTTGCTGCGGGCGTTCGTCTGCCACCAGCAGCGTGGCGTTGAAGTCCGCCCCGAAGCGGCTGGACAGGTCGAAGGCGAGGGCGCTGTAGAGCCAATCCTGCCCGTCGCCATCGCTGAATGTGCCCAATGCCGCATCCGCCGCGAAGGACTGCACCGGGCGCATGTCGAGCAGTTCGGAACTTGCGGGCAGCAGCACGGGGGCATCACTGTCCACAGTCAGCAGTTCCGCACTGTCGTAAATGACCTGTGCGGCGCTGCTGCCGCGCTGCGTGGTGATGATGATACGCACATCCTGTTCCAGCGCCGTCAGGTCGAGCAGCCCCCGCTGGCTCTCCACATCCCACTGGCGCGAGAACATGCCCGCCCCGCCGCGTCCCATGCCTTCCTGCACGAGCAGCCCACGCAGCACGGTGGTCAGGTGGCTGTAGACCGGGGCGGTGGGCTGTGGGCGCGCGCCGACAAGCAGCATCAGGGCGATGGCGAAAATGCCCAGCGCGGCGCTGAGCAGCAGCAGATAGGAACTCAACAGGCGGTTGCGCAGAGTCATGGGTCAATCCTGGGGACGCGCACCGCCGGGCGCAGCAGATGTGCATCCCGGCAGATGGGGTTGCTTACAGGTAGCGGCATTATGCCGCCGCTGCGCTGCTTCCGCAAGCGCGAAGGGGAACGGCGGAATTCTTGGACTGCCTACCCCGCGCCGTCTTCGTCGTCCTCCGGCTCTGGCACGGTGTAGACGAACTCAAATGCCGTCGCGCCTGTTTCCAGCGGGATGACCTCACCGCTGGTCAGGTCGTTCCACACTACCCGCACGCGATAATCCCCCGGCGCGCTGATGTCCGTGTAGAAGCGCGGCGTCGGCAGGTACAACTGTCCCGGTTCCCAGACACGATAGGGAAAGCTGTAGGTTGTTTCTGCCAGCAGCGTCGCGCGGGCGTCATAAAGCTGCACCGTGAAGCCGCTTTCGCCCGTGATGCTGGCGCTGCTGGACCAGTACATCGTCCACAGCAGCCGCCCATCAATGGACGAATAACGCGGCGCATCAAAGCCGAGCAGGGTTGCCCCGTTCGCCCATGCCGCCCGCAGTTGGATCGCCCGCTGCACCGGCACCAGCGTCAGCTCATCAAAACGCGCGTCAAGCTGCGCACCCCGGCGCTCGACCAGCAGGCGCAGGCGCAGATAGCGGGTGTCCGGCGCGGCAAGAAAGGTTGTCGTAAACGTGCGCCAGTCGCGGGCGTTTTCGATCAGCCCGCTGTCGTAGCTGCCCAGCAGCGTGTTGCGCGATTCGTCGCGGAATTCCACCTGCACCTGCATGGCGTCCGGTTCCTCGCTGAGCAGCGGCGTGCCGTTGCGCACGCTGAAGGCGAAGAAAAAGCCCATCTCGCTGGCATCAATCAGCGTCTCAAAGGTGAAGACGCCGATGTCCTGCTGAAGTTCGGGCGTGCTGCCGGACACAGGCGCGAAATAACCGCGCCCCACTGCCGCGCCCGCCGGGTCAATCGGCGTGCGCCAGATGCTGTCGATTGCCGTCCAGCCCGGAATGCCACTGCCGTAAATCTGCGGGGCGTCGCCGCTGTCGTTGTAGATGATGTCGTTGAGGAAATCAATCGTCGGCGGGGAGATATACCACTCGCCGGAATTGCCGTACAGCCCATCCAGCCGCAGGGTGAAGCGCTGCCCTTCCGGCTGCTGCGTGACGATGCGCACCTCCAACCGGTACTCGCCGCTTTCCGGCGCGCTCAACCAGCGGGTGCCGTCCAGCACGGTGTCGCCGTCAACCACCAGCGGCGGCAGCGCGGTGGCAGCGCCGGTCAGCACGGGCGTGCGCTCTGCCAGTGTCGTGCCCGAAGGCGCCACCAGCCGCAGCAGGGGCAGCGCCAGCACGGTTGTGCCGTCTGGTGTGGTTTCGCGGCAGGGGCAGACCAGCGTCACCCGCAGCGAATCGCCCACCGCCGCATAAAAGCTGTAGACCGCGCTGGCATCCGCCGTAAGCTGCCCGCTGACCGCATCGCCATATTGCAGCCCGGCAGGCGGCGGCGCAGGGGGCGGCGGCTGTGCCTGAAGGGGCAGCGCTGCCAGCAGCAGCAAAAGGAGCAAGTGCATCATTCGGTGCATGGGGTTTCCCCTGTGTGCATTGGATCGATGTCTGGCTGGTCAATCCTATTCATTCTAATCATGCGGGAGAACGCCCGCAAAGGCAAGCACAAAGCAGCCACGCGACAGTTACCCGGCGGTTGAACGGTGGGCAAACGTCTGTTGGGGACGGTACACCGGGGACTGTTCAACACCGCAAAAATGATAGCGTTACGAAATTCTTGTAAAATTGAGGTTAGAAACTTGTCATCCCTATACACAAAACGCTGGTTTTGCTATATGCTCTAAGTACAAGGCAGTATTGACACGCAACCCTGCCGGGGCTAGAATGCGCGTCACAAATGCATACGCGGGCCTATAGCTCAGTTGGGAGAGCGCCTCAATGGCATTGAGGAGGTCAAGAGTTCGAGTCTCTTTAGGTCCACAGCTTGTGACGAAGCCCCTGCATAATGATTTTGTGCTGCGGGCTTTGCTGTTTAATGCACAGGGTAGGTGTTGTGCTTTGAATGACGGACACAAGTGGATTAAGGAACCTGCTGTGGCTAAGGGTGGCAGTTTTCTGGACAAAGTGAAGGATCGTGTTCGCGAGGCACTGGATGACCTCGACCGCCTGCTGCGCCCGGAACAACCCAAACCCGCGCGCGTGCCCGTTCCCGTGCGTGTCCGCCCGGAACAACGCTATCCCCAGGACGATCCCTACCGCCGCTGACAGCGCCCGGCGCGCTTTTTGCTCAGCCTGCTAACGATTTATCCTGCCACGTTTGGGCACCACGTTTGGACAGGGCGCAATGGTCTTGCCGCGCTTCTATAAGTCCTGACTCGGCAGTCCCACAGCGGTGCCACACGCCCATAACAGTTGTGGGCGAGGACCCGCCCCGCCCACCCTGCGTTAATCCCCCGCGACCATTTCGCCTACCAGCACTTCTGCCAGTGCTGCCTCAAAAATCGCCAGCGCGTCGTCAATCTGTTCGCGTGTCACAATCAGCGGCGGAATCCAGCGGATCGTGCTGTCGAACGTGCCGGTGGTCAGGATCAGCATTTTGCGGGCGATACAGGCATCGCGGACTGCTTTGGCGGTCACGGCGTCCGGCGCGCCGGCGGGCGTGCTGAACTCGGTGGCGATCATCAGCCCGCGCCCGCGCACATCGCCCAGCGCCGGGTAGCGCTGCTGAAGCTCGCGCAGCCGCCCCAGCAGGTATTCGCCCATCCGCGCCGCGTTGCCGGGCAGGTCTTCCTCGACGAGCACCTGCACAGTTGCCAGCGCCGCCGCTGCGGGCAGCGCGCCGCCGCTGTAGGTGCCGCCGTGACTGCCGTAGGAGGCAGCATCCCAGATGTGGCGCGGGGCGGCAACGCCGGAGATGGGCATGCCGCTGCCCAACCCTTTTGCCATGATGAGGATGTCCGGCACAATCCCGGCGTGCTCAAAGGCGAAGAATTTGCCTGTGCGCCCAAAACCGCTCTGCACCTCGTCCAGCACCAGCATAATGCCGTGCCGTGTACACAGGTCGCGCAGTTCGCGCAGGAAGCGCAGCGGCGCGGGCACGTAGCCGCCTTCGCCCAGCACCGGCTCGATCACCAGCGCGGCGGTTTCGCTCGGCGCGGTCTGGTCGAGCAGCAGCAGTTCAAGCTGCTCCAGCGCGTAATCGGTGGCTGCGTCTTCGCTCATACCCAGGCGGTGCGCATAGGGAAACGGCGTGACAAACACGCCCGACGGCAGCGGCTGGTAGCCCGCGCGGATTTTTGTGCCGCTGGTGGTCATCGCCATCGCCAGGTGCGAGCGCCCGTGAAAACTGCCGCGAAAGACGATCACGTTGGTGCGGCGGGTGAACTGTTTCGCCAGTTTCACCGCGCCTTCGACCGCCTCTGCGCCGCTGCTGCCAAACCAGAAACAGTTGATCGGCGCGGGCAGCACCTGTTCCAGCGCTGCCGCCAGTTCCAGCGTGCTGCGCGGCAGGACGATATTCACCTGCCCGTGAATCAGCTTGCCTGCCTGTTCCTGAATTGCCTTGACGACACGCGGGTGGGCGTGCCCGGTATTGGCGACGCCATAACCCGCCGTAAAATCGAGGTAGCGCTCGCCGGAGGTGGTATAGAGATAGACACCCTCGCCGCGTTCAATGTCCAGGTGGGTGAGGTGGGTCCATGCCGGAGTCAGCAGATCAAACGCCGAATGTGTCATAGGGTGTATCCTTATGCGATAGTATGCGGTTGATGCAGATCGTCTAAAAGGTGCTGATGAATGCATGTGTAGTATACCCGATTGGACTGCGCTCTGGCAGCACCGGGATAGACCACTGTGGTGGTGGGGAGCAGCAGCGCGCCGGGCACGCGCACAGGCACGCACCCCGACAACGCGGGTGTGTGGGCGACAGGCGGGTGTGCAGCAGCATGTCCATGATCTCTATCCGCGCCGATCTTTCTGCTTTTCCCCTTCGCCTTCCCCCCAGCACATGACATCTGTCACTATCACACTTTAGTGCGCATTTGTACACTTATAGTGTACATTTGAGGTGTCGTGTGGTATTCGTCTGCGTGCGGGTAGGCGGATGCCCCCGGCACCTTTGCGCTAGTGGTCTCGTGGGGCTGCCGGGGGTAAATGGAAACTTGTGGACAGGAGTAGCGGGGCAATGCAACAGGAACAGGACCTGCCCAACGTAGGACAGCGCATCCGGCTGCTGCGCGAACGCCGGGGACTGTCGCTGCGCGCGCTGGCAGAACGCTGCGGGCTGTCTGTCAACGCCATCAGCCGCATTGAACGCGGCGAACACTCCCCCACGGTCGCCTCCCTGCATCTGCTGGCGACAGCGCTGCGTGTGCCGATCACCGATTTCTTCCAGGAATCCTCGGAACAGCAGGTTGTGCTGGTGCGCCATGCCGAACGCCTGCATACGCAGCAGGGCGGCATGAGCATCGAGAGTCTGGGCATTGGGCTGCGCGACCAGCAGCTTCAGCCGTTTCTGGTGACGCTTGCCCCCGGCGCAGGCACGGGCAGGCAGCCGATCACCCATGCGGGGCAGGAATTTGTTTATTGTATCGAGGGGACGGTGCATTATCGCATCGGACCGGAGGATTATCTGCTGGCGGTGGGCGACAGCCTGCTGTTTGAGGCAGCGCAGCCGCATTGTTTCGAGAATCCGGGCAGCAGCCCCGCGCAGATTGTGCTGATCTTTCAGGCAGAGGACAGCGCGCATCTGGCGAGTCATCTGGATCATTGAACCCTGCCGCCGGGGACAATGGCGGGCAGAGCTAAAACTATTATTTTTGCGGAGGGTAGATCATGAAAATGCTGCTAAGGGGAATGCTGCTGGCGCTGCTGATCTGTGTGCCGTTGGTGCTGGCACAGGACAGTGCCTGTGAAGAATGGGTTGATCAGGCGGTCAGCGCGGCGCTGGAGCAGTGCGGCGCGCGCGAGCCGGGAACGGTGTGTCTGGCGCATGCGCCGGTGGAAACAGTCTTCCGCGTGGAGAATCCGCCCACGCTGGCGCAACCGGGGGACACCGTGCCGCTGGAAACCGTGTGTTCGATGCAGCTTGGCGGGCTGCAAACAGCGCAGGATTGGGGTATTGCGCTGATGCATGTGCAGCCAACCGGCAGCGCACTGCCGGTGTCTTACGCGCTGTTTGGCAATGTGCATATTCAGAATTTGTGCAGCGGCGGCGTGTCGCGTCCGGTAGAGATTATCGCCGATACGGAGATTCACAGTGGACCGGGATCGCAGTACGAAGTGATCGGTTCGCTGAATGCGGGCGCTGTCGTCGTGGTGAATGCCTGCAACTGCACGGGCAACTGGCTGCGGACAGTGCTGGAAGATGGACGCATCGGCTGGATTCTGACGATTCGCACAGCAGAACAGACCGACGCCAGCGCTACCCCGCTGCCGGTCGCCGCCGTCGATACCCCGATCTATGCCGCGTTCCAGGCATTCACGCTGGTCAGCGGCGAAGACGCACCCATGTGCCCGGATACGCCCAACGGCGGGCTGCTGATCCAGGCGGCGCCGGATGCCAGCGAACCCGCGCGGCTGCAAATCAATGCGGTGGATCTGGCGCTGCAAGCAACAGTATTTATCCAGTCGCAGCCCAACGGCGAGATGCATCTGCTGGTGCTGGCGGGGCATGTGCAGGTCAAGGCTAGCGGTTTGACGCTGCAAGTGCCTGCCGGGGTGCGCGTGGTGATTCCGATGAACGACGCCAGCGCGCCGGATGGCGAGATGCAGATGGCACTGTACAGCGCAGCAGATGTTGCCGGGCTGCCGCTGGCGCTGCTGCCGCAGACGGTGGACCCGCTGGCGCCGCTGCAAAGCGATCTGCCGCAAATCGTCGGCGCGGAGCAGTGCTCGGTGGTGTCGGGCACAGGCGATAGTTCCTGCCCGGTGTACTTCATCAACCCCGACGGCGACGCGATCACGCGGATGGATGTAGTCTTTGAATACGCACCGCAGGGCGAATGGGAAGGCAGCGTGACCCGCGACCCCGGTCTGCTCAGCGGCGATGCCCGCAGCGGCGCGCTGGACTGGCAGGTGTCCTGCACGCTGGGCACAGCGAATTTTATCGGTCCGGTGATCTGGTCAATTACGATTACGGACGAAGCCGGGCACAGCAGCGCGCCGTTCGAGGCGTCGTTCAACTGCGTGGACGGCTAAGCCAGCGCAGATAAACCACTGCGCGACCAAGAGCCTATGGAGGGGCGCGTCTCCGGGCGTGCCCGCCGTATGCCTGCAAAATCGAACCGCGAAGGCGCGCAGGATACGGTGCCTACACACCTGCGCTGTAGGGGCGTGTCTCTGTGCCCGCCCCGTCCACACGCCCGCGCACCTACTCCGCACAAAATTCGAACATCAGTGCGAACAAACGCTTGACATCTGCCTCAGAATCATGTATTTTACCTATAGGTTAATTAACCAGGTGGTTTAATAAGCAGCATGACCCACGACGACACTCTCAGCACCGTGTTCGCCGCGCTTGCCGATCCAACGCGCCGGGCTATGCTGGCACGGTTGGCGCAGGGCGCAGCCACTGTCAAGGAACTTGCGGCTGTCGCCCCGGTGGAGATGAGCCTGCCCGCGATCTCCAAGCACCTCAAAGTGCTGGAAAACGCCGGGCTGATCACTCGTGGACGCGACGCCCAATGGCGTCCCTGCCGGCTTGAGGTGGAACCGTTGAAAGCGGTAGCGGCGTGGGTCGAGCAGTATCGCCAGATCTGGGAGCAGCGTTTTGATCGTCTGGACGAGTACCTCCAAAAGCTGAAAGACGAGGAGCAATCCGATGACCGATAGTATGGCAAAACCCGGCACCGCAATCAGCACGACCGAGATCGAAATCGTGCGCGTTTTTGACGCCCCGCGCGCGCTGGTGTGGCGGGCATGGACCGACCCGCAGCATTTCATGCGCTGGTGGGGACCGGAACACTTCACCTGCCCAACCTGCCAGCTTGATCTGCGCGTCGGCGGTAAATATTTCCACTGCATGCAGTCGCCGGAAGGGCAGCAGTTCTGGAGCACGGGCGAATACAAGGAAATCGTGCCACAGGAACGGCTGGTGTTCACCGACTGCTTCGCGGATGAACAGGGCAATGTGGTTTCGGCAGCGCACTATGGCATGGATCCCGATTTCCCGCTGGAAACCCTGGTCACGGTTACGTTTGAAGACCTGGGCAGCAGCAAAACCCGCATGACCTTCAGACACACGGGCATTCCCGCTGGCGAAGACCGCGACATGGCACAGCTCGGCTGGAGCCAGTCATTCGACAAGCTGGCAGCCGACCTGCAATAGCGCACCCGCGCGAACCAATGCGCTTGCCTGACCGGGTGGGGCACGTTTGCAGCCCGGTCAGCGCTGCGACAATCGACATCAAAGGGGGACTAAACATGACTGAACCAACGGCAGCACAGGAACAGCACAGCGCGCCGCAGCCGAGCGAGGCACTGCGGCGGCTGAACCGGCTGGTGGGCACCTGGCAGGTGACAGACGAGGCACAGGGACAGGTACGCTATGAGTGGCTGGAGGGCGGCTTCTTCCTGATTCAGCACGTAGACCTGGAACACAGTGGAACACGCCACCGGGGTATCGAGATGATCGGGCACGAGCGCGGTTTCGGCGCCGAAGCACCCGGCGAGGACATCAAATCGCGCTACTATGACAACCAGGGGAACACACTGGATTACGTCTATGAGCTGCAAGGGGCTACCCTGACCATCTGGGGCGGCGAACGCGGCTCACCGGCATTCTTCCGGGGGACGTTCAATGCCGATGACAGTGTGATGACCGGCGGTTGGGAGTGGCCCGGCGGCGGGTATCGCACCACAATGACGCGCATCAGCAGATAAACAAGCCCGCCGCATAGCGCAGCCCTGCGCACAGCGCATCATTGCGTAGGGCTGCCCGGCGTCGTGCCCGCCCTGCCCGGCATCATCCCGGCGCGCCGTTGCACTGGCTGCGCGGCTCGCCAAAGAAATAGTATTCCAGTACACGGCAGGTGATCGGCGCGGCAAATGCGGAACCGTCGCCGGTGTTTTCGACCATCACGGCGATTGCCACCGTCGGGTTTTCGCGCGGGGCATAAGCGATAAACCATGCGTGCGGCAGCGCGCCTTCGCCGGTTGCCTGCGCCGTGCCGGTCTTGCCGCACACGCCAAATTCCTGCAGCGGCGAATAGCGGAAGATGAACTGTGCCGTGCCGTAAGCCTCCGTGGTGACATCGCACATGCCGCCCCGCACTTCTGCCAGCACCGCCGGGTCAATGCTAATCAACGAAGTGACTTCCGGCTCCATCAGATAGGTGGGCGCTTCGCCCAGGATGCCGACCTGGGCGACCAACTGCGGGCGGTAATGGGTGCCGCCGCTGCCGATCACCGCCGCCACCCGCGCCATTTGCAGCGGGGTTGCGCGCACTTCGCCCTGCCCGATGGCAATATTGACCGAGTCGGAGAAGGACCACGGAATCGGGCGGTTTTCCGCCACCCAGTCAGGGTCGGGGATCAAACCGGGGTCTTCGGGCAGGTCGAGCAGCCCGGTGGCAGCGCCCAAGCCCATGCGGCGCATATAGCCCGGCAGAATAAACGGATCCACCAGATCCATCTGGTAACCCGCTTCGTAGAAGCACGAGTTGCAACTGTGCGCAATCGCGCCGCGCACGGTCAGCGAGCCGTGCCCGCCTGCCAGCCAGTCAGTACGCGGGATGTCACGGTTCCACGTGCCGGTGGAGTTGAAGCGCTGGTTAATGCTCCACACGCCGCTGTCCAGCACCGCCGTCCCGGTAATCACCTTCATCGTTGAGCCGGTAGGATACGCGCCCTGTGTGGCACGGTTGAGCAGCGGGTTGCGTTCGTCTTCGCCAATTTCCTGGATGATCTGCTGCGCCGCCTGGCGCCCGACCAGCGGGAACGGTGTGAAGGCGTTGTTGTCATATGTCGGGTAGCTGACCATCGTCAGCACCGCGCCGGTGTTGATCTCCAGCAGCACCACTGCCGCGCCGTCGCTCTGCTCAGAAATGCGCCCGCTGGCATATTCGTCAACCAGCACGCGCTCGGTGTAGCGCTGCAAATCGGCGTCAATCGTCAGCCAGACGCTTTGCCCCGGCTGCGGGGATGTGCGCGCCAGTTCGCGCACCTGCGTACCGCCCGGCACCGCAAG
>DAOTWP010000037.1:0-11442 GCA_034435675.1 Anaerolineae bacterium | reverse complement strand
CCGGGTCTGTGCCGGGCATGCACGTGTGGCTGCACAGACTGACCAGCATATCTACGAGCCAGGCAGAACTTTCAGGAGCCGCAACTGATGGCACAAACAACACATACCTTTCAGGCAGAGATTCAACAACTGTTACATATTCTGGTGCATTCGCTGTACACCGACCGCGAAATCTTCCTGCGCGAACTGATCTCGAACGCCAGTGATGCGCTCAACCGCGTGCAGTTCGAGCTGCTGACCAACCGTGACGCGCTGGACGCCGATGCCGAACTGCGCATTGACCTGCGCGCCGACGAAACTGCCGGGACGCTGACCCTCAGCGACACGGGCATTGGCATGACCGCCGAAGAAATGGTCAGCAATCTGGGCGTGATTGCCCGCAGCGGCGCGCG
The DNA here is from genome assembly GCA_034435675.1 of Anaerolineae bacterium. Lineage (GTDB taxonomy): Bacteria > Chloroflexota > Anaerolineae > Aggregatilineales > Phototrophicaceae > DAOTWP01. Next base: position 11,050 of record DAOTWP010000037.1, on the reverse strand, counting down.
CGCGTTTGTCGAGGCGATGAAAGGCAAGGAAGGCGGCAGGGCAGCGGATGTCATCGGGCAGTTTGGCGTCGGCTTTTACAGCGTGTTCATGGTGGCGGACCGCGTGCGCGTGGTCTCGCGCAGCTACCGCCCGGACGCGCAGGCGGCGGTCTGGGAATCCAGCGGTGGCAGCGATTACACGATAGAACCGGCGGAGCGTGAACGGCGCGGCACGGACATCATCATCACGCTGAAAGAGGACGCCAAAGAGTTCCTGCGGGCATGGACGCTGAAAGACATTATCCGCCGTCACAGCGATTACATTGCGTTCCCGATTTATGTGGACGGCGAAGAAAACCCGACCAACAAGCAGACGGCGATCTGGCGGCAGCCGCCCAACGAGGTCGAGGCGCAGCAGTACAGCGACTTCTACAAGATGCTGACGCTGGATTTCAACGAGCCGCTGCACCGCATTCACATGCGCGCCGATGTGCCCTTGCAGTTCTACGCGCTGCTGTATATTCCCGGCAGCAGCGAACGCAGCATGCTGTCGCCGCGCACCGAACCGGGCTTGAAGCTCTATGCGCGTAAGGTGCTGATTCAGGATTACAACACCGACCTGCTGCCCGATTATCTGCAATTTGTGCAGGGCGTGGTAGACAGCGAAGACCTGCCGCTGAATGTCAGCCGCGAGAGCGTGCAGGCAAACAAGATCATGGTTAACCTGAAAAAGACGCTGACCAGCAAGGTGCTCAGCGAACTCAAGCGCATGGCGCAGAAGCAGTCGCCGGAATATTTGCAGATTTACGACGCCTTCGGGCGCTTCATCAAGCAGGGGCTGGTGGTTGCACCGGGGGATCGGGCGGACATTGAGCCGCTGCTGCTGTTCCATTCGACCTACAGCGCGCCGGAGGGCGACCCGGATGCGCTGGTCTCGCTGGAAGATTACACCGGGCGCATGGTCGAAAACCAGGACGAAATCTACTACCTGCTGGCAGACGACCTGACCAGCGCGCGCCGCAGCCCGCATCTGGACGCCTTCCGCGAACGCGGCATTGAGGTGCTGCTGTTGGTGGACGCGGTGGACCCGGTGGTGGTGATGAACCTGCCGGATTTCAAGGGACACAAACTGCGCGCGGTGGACGAGGCAGACATTGACCTGAGCGCAGTTGGTGCGGCACAGCCCACCGAAACACCGCAGGTCGAGCCGCTGGACGAGTCTCACTTTGACACGGTGCTGGAGCGTTTCCGGGCGGTGCTGGGCGAGCGTGTCAGCGGTGTGCGGGCGGGCAAAACGCTGACCGGCAGCCCGGCGCGGCTGGTCAGCGAGGAAGGCGGCGCGGCGCGGCAGATGTACCGCATCAACCGCCTGCTGGATCGCGATTATGATCTGCCGGTGAAGGCGCTGGAACTCAACCCGCGGCACCCGCTGATGCACAACCTCAGCCGCATGATTGGCAGTGAAGGCGCGAATCCGCTGGTGACACTGGTCATTGAGCAGGTGTTTGAGACCGCGCTGCTGCAGGAAGGGCTGCACCCCGACCCGGCGGCGATGGCGTCACGGCTGCACGCGCTGATGCAGGCGGCGACCGGCACCCCGGCGGCAGCGCTGGACATCGAGAGCATCGAGCCGCCCTATGCGCCGCATACACCCGCCGATGCGCCATATACGGCAGATGTGGTCGAAATAGAAGGGGAACAACCCGGCGGCACGACGCACCGCTTTCGGACTGAGGAGCTGAACCGCGCGGCGCAGGAGGCACAGCACGCCGGGGACGCGGGCGACGAAGAAGGATTGGGCGACACCTAAGTACGAGCAAATTGAAAATGTCGGATGTAGGGGCGGGTCTCAGACCCGCGCCCTACGGAAAACAATCCCGCGAGATTTCTGTGGTTGTACTTAGCAATATGGGGGGGCATGGCACACACGCCGCCGTGCCCCCGGCTGGCGCAGATTATTTCGCGACGTGCTTTTCGATAGCATCCAGCAGGTCCCTGAGGGTGAACGGCTTGGTGACATAGGCTTTTGCGCCCAGTGCGATTCCCTGTTCGACATCCTCATACGCCGCGCGGGCACTGACAAAAATGAACGGGATCCCTGCCGTTTGTGGGTCATCCCGCAGGGCTTGCAGCACCTCGTAACCGTTTAACGTGGGCAGGGTCATATCGCAGATAATCAGGTCGGGCTGGTGCTGCCGCGCCAGTCGCACCCCCTCCGCGCCGTCTGCCGCGCTGAGCGTCGCGTAGGCTTCCAGCAGCAGCCAGTCAACAACCTCTTCACGCAGCATCTCCTCATCCTCAATCAGCAGAATTGTCGTCATTGTCAGCGACTCCTTCCGGTGGAATCGATAGCGTAATTGGCAGTCTTACGGTAAACGTCGTGCCTGCATTGACCGTGCTTGCGACAGTGATGCTGCCGCCATGCAGTTCAACAGACTCCCTTGTAATAACCAGCCCCAGCCCGGTCCCGGCAATCGCGCCCACATTTGCCGCCCGGTGGAACGGTTCAAACAAGTGCTTCAGGTCATCCTCTGGAATGCCAATGCCTTCATCCTGCACGCGCAACACCAGGCAGTCCTCCGCAGCGTCCAGCGTGACATGAACCGCTTTATCTTCGGGCGAATACTTGAGCGCATTGGAGACCAGATTGCTGATAATCTGGCGCGTCAGCTTGTGGTCAACATAGACCTGCGGCAAGCCCGCTGCCGCGCGGTAAAACAGCGGACGCTGCGGGCTGTTGTGTTCACGGAAATCGTCAATTACGCTGCGGCACAGGGCATCCACATCGGTGCTGACCGGGCTGAAGCTGACCCGCTGCGCCTGAATGCGCGAGAGCTGCAAGATGTCTTCCATGATCGTGTTCAGATACCCGATCTGACCTTTGATCTTTTCCAGCCGTGCGCTGACCTGTTCGTCCGTCAGTTTGTGGCGGTAGGCGCTCAGCGTTTCGACCAGCGCCAGAATGGTCGCCAGCGGCGTGCGGAACTCGTGCGAGGCGGTGGACACAAAGCGCGACTTGAGCGCATTCAGGTCACGTTCCTGCTGTAAGGCGCGTTCAAGGCTTTCCTGATAAAAGATCTGGTCGCTGATGTCCTTGAATGTCGCCACCACTGCAAGCGGCTTGCCGCCTTCCGGGTTCGGCACCGGGCTGGCGTTAATCGAAATCCACGTCAGCGTATCCTCTGGCTTGTGGACGCCCATGACGATATTTGCCTGCGGTTCCCCGGTGCGCAGCGTGACCATCGCGGGATGCGTTTCACCGGGGAAGGGCGAGCCATCCGGTTGGATTGCCTGCCAGCGCGGATCAACAGAGGTGCGTCCCATCATCTGCTCCGCCGTCAGCCCCAGAATGCGTTCAGCGGCGGCGTTGCACGCCTGAATGATCCCATCCTGCCCTTGCAGCACCACACCTTCAGACATCGTCATAATCACCGTCCGGTAGCGCGCCTCGCTCTCGCGCAGGGCGATTTCCGCCGCTTTGCGTTCGGTGATGTCCACCACAGTGGAACGGCTGTGCAGGTAATTGCCCTGCTCATCGGTGATGGCGGTCGCGCTTATCAGCACGGGCAGCACCGTGCCATCCTTACGCAGCAGGTCGAATTCAAGATCCTGAACATAACCCCGCTGCTTGAACACCGGGAAATGCTGCTGGAATGCTCGCAGGCTTTCCGGCGTCAGCAGGTCGCTGAAGCGCAGTTTGCCGATGACTTCTTCACGGGTGTAGCCCAGCATGCGCAGTTCGGTGTCGTTGATGCGCACAAAGACGCCGTCGGCATCCACCGAGTGATACCCTGTGGGGGCATTGTTATACAGGTCATGCACCTCGGTCGTATAGCGGCGCAGCTTTTCTTCTGCCTGTCTGCGCGCGGTGATATCCCGCGACGACGCCACCAGCCCCAGCAGCGTCCCGTCATCGGCATAAAGCGGATGTGTTTTGGTCTCCAGCCACACATAGTGCCCATCGCGGTGGCGTATGCGGTAGAAAAACACCGGCAGAGACTTCTTCTGTTCTACCAGGTACAGATACAGGGATTCTAACGTTGGGAGGTCATCAGGATGGATCAACGCTGTCACAGGCTGATCCAGCAGGTCATCGGGCGACCAACCCACCATGCTGGCACTCGACGGCGAGACGTAGACATACTTCCCCTCTGGATTGAGCTGGACGACCAGATCGGTGATGTTTTCTGCCAGCAGGCGGTAGTGGGTTTCGCTCTCGCGCAGCTTCTGTTCTGCCTGCTTCAGCCGGGTGATGTCCACATTAATGCCCACGATGCCGATGGGCGTGCCCTGCGCATCCTTGAACAGGTTGATCGAGGCGTGAATGTGGATGAGGCTGCCGTCCTTGCGCGACTGGATCACCTCGCCGCTCCACCAGCCGGTTTGCCAGAATGTCTGCATGACAGTTTCGCGCGTCTGCCCTTCTGGATACTGCGTCCGCAGCACAGCTCCGCTGTGCTTGCCCAGCACTTCGCTGGCAAACCAGCCGTAGGTGCGCTCGGCAGCAGGATTCCAGCTCTGAATATTAAAATCCAGATCGGTGGCGATGACGGCGTCGCTGACATTCTGCTGCAAGCTGGCATAGTAACGCTGTTGGCGTTCCTGCTGCTTGCGCTCGGTGATGTCGCGCAGGACGCACACAATGCCATCCTGGTCGCCGTTCGTCTGGCGCACCGGCGCAAGACCGAGTTCAACGTCAAACGGGCTGCCATCGTGGCGCAGCGCCCGTGCCGTCAGCCGCTGCACTGTCCCCTGTGTCCTGACTGCTGCGTAGGCGCTGGTCAGCCGCTCCCGGTGTTCAGTCGCCAGCCGACCGATCATTGCTTTGCCCACACACCCGTCCCCCTGACAGCCAAACAGGGCACGATACGCGCCGTTGGACTGTTGGATGATGCCAGTGGGACTGGTCAGCACAATGCCATCGCTGCTGCTCTCGAAAATCGCTTCGGCGCGTGCTTTGGCGGCGGCAAGCTGTGCTGTGCGTTCGGCAACGCGCGTTTCCAGGTCGGCGGCATGGGCACGCAGGGCAGCGGTGAGTGCCGTCGTGTGCAGTCCCAGCGTAAGCTGGTCGGCGACTTCCAGCGCGATGTCAATATACTCGTCGGTGAAGAAGTCCGCCTGGCGCGCATACAGCAGCAGCGTCCCGATCAACTGCCGCTCGACCTTCAGCCCAATAATCAGCGCGGTCCGTAAGCCAGCATCCGTGAGCAGCGCGGCGCCTGCTCCGGGATGCTGCGCCAATGACTCAATCAGCAGGTAACGCCGGGTCGTCAGCGCGTCCAGCTCCGCCGGCAGCAGAGTATAGGACGACCCGGCATGCAGCGTTGTCGCCGTTTCCGCATAGACTGCCAGCGAAACGGCGATGTTCGTTTGCGGGTCAACCTGGCTGATGGCGGCGCGCTGGCACGGCAGCAGCTTAATCAGATGCTGGAGCGTGATCTGGGCGATCTGCTGCGGGGTCTGTGCCGCCAGAATCGCTTTATCCAGCGCATGCAGTCCGGCGAGGCGCGCCATCGAACGCTGTGCGGCAAGCTGCGCCTCTTTGCGGCGGGTGATGTTGATGCTGTTGGTCAGCACACCGGTGAGTTCTCCCTGTGCGTCAAACAGGGGCTGCATGTTCGCCTCGAACCAGTGCGATTCGTCAGCAAGCTCCAGATGCAGCTCTACGCTGCTGCCCTTGCCGCTGCGCAGCACATCCTGCACGCCGCGCAGGTATGCCGCCGCGGCATCCGCTGAGAAAAGCTCGGCGATCATCTTGCCCGCGCGCTGTTCTGGCGGCAGGTTGAACAGCCGCATGCCGTGCTCATTCATGAACAGAATCTGACCGCTGGCATCGGTCAGCGTTACAATCCCGTCGATGGTTTCGATCAGTGTGCGGTAGCGCGTTTCGCTGGCACGCATTGCGCGCTCGGCGCGTTTTTCGCGGGTGACATCCAGGCATATCGCGCAGATCAGCGGCGCGGTGTCCTCACGTGGAATCGGGAATTTGATCATCAGCCAATCCCTGCTGCCGTTGGGACTAGCAATCGTGTAGTTGATCTCGATGGAACGGTTTTCGGCGAGCACCTGCGCGTTCTCACGGCGGGCAAGCTCTACTGTCTCGGCGGGGAGGTACGCTGCGAATTGCTTGCCGATCAGTTCCTGCGCGGAGGCGAATGCCAGCGATTGCGCGTACTGGTCGTTGCAGTAAACGAGCGTTTCGTCCGCCTCAAACATGAACACCGTGCCGGGCAGATGCGCCATGAACTGCTGAAAGCGCTGTTCGGTGTGCCGCAGCGCCAGTTCGGTCTGTTTAAGCCGGGTAATATCCAGCGCATTGACCAGCGCGGCAAAGACTTGCCCTGTGGCATCGCGCACCGGCTGAATACTGGTGCGGTACCAGCGCTGCTGCCCCTGCACGCTGCTGGGCGCTTCCTGGACGACGCCAATCCCGCTGCTGATCACCTGCCGGATGGCGTTCAGTTGATAGTCTGCGACTGCTGGCGGGAACAACTGCTGCTGCGTCTGCCCGACAGCAGCCTGGGGCGCCAGTCCTAAGGCATCAGCGGCATTCTGGTTAATATACAGCAGGGTGCCGCTGCCATCAAACATCGTAATCGCCGCGTCGCTGCTCTCCAGCAGGCTGCGATAACGTTCTTCGCTGCCGCGCAGCGCCTCCACCAGCAGGCGGCGCTCGGTCACATCACGCCCCACCCCCTGGTATTCAACGACCCTGCCGGACTCGTCAAAAAAGGCGCGGTCGGTCCACTGCACCCAATGAATGCCGCCATCGGCTGTTACGCTGCGGTGGTCGGAATTGCTGACCGGGCGCGCGGGGGTCAGGCTGAGGACGTGCTGGCGCGCCGCCTCCCGGTCTGCCGGATCAACCAGATCAAGTACGTTAAGACCGATCATCTCCTCTGGCTGTTTGCCGTGCTGCGCGGCGTGGGCGCGGTTGGCAAACGTGATGACAAATTCGGGCGTATAGCGGCAGATCAGGTCGGTCTGGTCATCCATGATCGCGCGATAATCGCGCTCGCGGCGCACCGCGTCCTGACGAAGTTGATCCTCCAGCGCGGCGATGCGGCTGTGGGCGGCTGAGAGTTCCGCTTGCAGCCGGTGTAGATCTGCACGATTGGGCGTATATTTCATTACACACAGTCCTGCTGCTTATTGGAAAGGGCTGCTATTCGGGTCAGCAGTTCCAATAGTGTGGCGTTCGTCAAAAATACGGATTTATGTATTGTACCGTCAATTCGTCGTTAATGTTCCATGACTTTTCATAATAGTGATCAAGATCACTCTTAGTGGAATGGCATGCGGCATATAATGAGGCGCTAACAGTGCAGCCTAATATGTCTTTGCCGGGGTACTTGCCTGCCTCGCGGTCTGCCGGTAGCGAAGAGCGCCACTCTCTGCGACAATAGGCACGCATCTGCGGGACTGTTTTACGCTGTTGAAAGGAGCTGAACTGATGTTGAACGAAACCGTTCAAGCCGCGTTGAATCAGCAAATCAATATGGAACTGGGCGCTTTTTATACCTATTTGTCCATGAGCGCCTATTTTGAAAACGAAGGGCTGCCCGGCATGGCAGCGTGGATGCGGCACCATGCCGAAGAAGAGCTGGTCCACGCGATGAAAATTTACGATTTTATCCATGAACGGCGCGGGCGGGTGCTGCTGCAAGCGCTGAAAGCGCCGCGCACCGCGTGGGACTCCTCGCTGGCGGCGTTCGAGGATGCCATGCACCACGAGCAGCAGGTGACGGCTTCGATTAACGCGCTGGTGGACCTGGCGCGAGAACAGCGCGACCACGCTACTGCCAGTTTCCTGCAATGGTTCGTGGATGAGCAGGTGGAAGAAGAGGCAGTCGTGGACACAGTGCTGCAGCAGCTGCGCCGGATTGGCGATTTTGCGCCGGGGCTGTACCTGCTTGACCGGGACCTGCGGGCGTCTGCCGGGCAGGAAGAGGGTGAAGAAGACGCCGCGACCTAACGCAGCTTCAACGGGCACGGCGGGACATACCCCACCCCGGAACCTGTGGTTCTTACCCTTCCCAATGCGTTGGGCAGAAGCTTGAGGGGTTACAGCGGGCAATTAAACCCATTAAGAACCTACCCGTAAACTGATCTTCCTGAACAAGGGGATGAATCCCCTTGTCCGGGTTTACGGCGCAGCCCTTAGCGATGCATTAGGCAGCGCTCGCACTTGTTCAGGGACAAATCACGGTTCAACCGCGTGAGTTCTAAAAAATCAGGTTGCTCATTAGAGAAAGTAACAGGTTATGGCAGTTGCATCCACCAAGCATGTCCAGGGACAGGCAAGCAGCGCAGACGAGCCGATTATCATCTGCCGGCAGGTGAACAAGTGGTTCGGCGAGTTCCATGTGCTGCGCGATGTCTCGGTTGAAGTGCAGCCGCAGGAAGTGGTCGTTATCATCGGACCGTCCGGCAGCGGCAAGTCCACATTCATCCGCTGCATCAATCGCCTCGAGGAACATCAGGAGGGCGACATCATCGTGGACGGCATTGCGATGGGCAATGACATCCGCAACATTGCCGCCATCCGCCGTGAAATCGGCATGGTCTTTCAGCAGTTCAATTTGTTCCCACACCTGACCGTGCTGGCGAATATCTCGCTGGCGCCCATGAAGGTGCGCCACTGGAGCCGCGACCGCGCCGAGGAAAAGGCGATGGAACTGCTGACGCGCGTGGGCATCCCGGAGCAGGCGCACAAGTACCCCGGTCAGCTCAGCGGCGGGCAGCAGCAGCGTGTGGCGATTGCGCGCGCGCTGGCGATGGAGCCGAAGATCATGCTGTTTGACGAGCCGACTTCGGCGCTTGACCCTGAAATGATTAAAGAGGTGCTGGACGTGATGAAGACGCTGGCGCGCAGCGGCATGACCATGCTGGTCGTGACGCATGAGATGGGCTTCGCGCGCGAGGTCGCGGACCGCGTGCTGTTCTTCGATCAGGGGCGCATTGTGGAGCAGGGCACGCCGGAGCATTTCTTCCGCACGGACGTTGAGCACCACCCGCGCACAGAGATGTTCCTCTCGCAGATTCTCTAGCGGCAGGCTGAACAGCCGTCGTCTTCGCGCAGGGGCGAGATCCGCCTCGCCCCCTGTGCTGCCTGGCAAAATCCCCCGAATGGCGAAATACGATTTGTTAACTCTGGATGGCAGGGGGATTAGTCCCCTTGTCCAGGGTGGCAGGTTTACGCTATACTGTTAGTCAGCAGCGTCAAATTGATGGCAATCCCCTTGTTAAAATATTAACTCTTGTTAAACATTGCGTTAGATACCCGGATCATGTCCACAACAATTGCTTGAGAGGCGCTAACATTGACAACCCTGACACCCCAAAAACGCATCTTTGGTCTTCCGCCGCTGCTCGTCCTGATCCTCTTCGTCATACCCTGCGTAACACTCTTTTCAGGGTGTGCCGGTACAGAAAATGCGCAGGCAGTAGAGCGTGCGCGCGCGCTCGGACTGGAACTGATCACCGCCGAGAACCTCAACCGCATGACGGAGATCCTGCGCATCCCATCTCAACCGGTTCAAGACGCGGTGCTTCGTTCATTCTCGTTCAACGCTGATGGGACGCGCATCGTCACGAGCATTGACAACCTTGATGACACTGGCAGCGTACAGTTGTGGGATGCCATCACCGGAGAATTGCTGAACACCATCGAGACTGACGGTGAGTTGAGCGATGTTGCGCTTAGCCCGGATGGGACACGTATCGTAATCGTAGCACTTGTTTATGATAGAGGACGCAGTCACTACTTGCGGATGTGGGATGCCGCCACGGGAGATCTGTTAGACACAGCAGCAGTGGCTGGCGGCGAGCACATTACCGTAGCCTTCAGCCCTGATGGGACACGCATTGTCTCGAACTCAATGCGACTTTATAGCGATACTCAACAGTTATGGGATGCCGCCACCCTGGAAGAACTCGCCGTGATGGACTACAACACTAGCGTTTACCACTCACCGGTTTTCAGCCCGGATGGAACGCTTCTTGCCTTCGCTTACTCTTCCAGCTTGTTACTATACGATGCAACCAATGGTAACCAGTTGGCTGAGCTGCAACCGGCGGACTTTGCGGCAATTGCAAACAACAACACCTTCAGCCCGGATGGAAGACGAGTTCTTGTTGGATATGGTCCGTCTCTGGTTGTTTGGGATGCAACCAGCAGAAGAACCGGACCGCATCGCGAAAACGTTCTCGCTGAGATGGAGCGACACGACGGTTTTGTGAACAGCGTAGCTTTCAGCCCAGACGGAACGCGCATTTTTGCTGTTGTCAGCCCAGGCATAATGGGGCGAGGCTTCAGTGGACTGAAGGTGTGGGATGCAGCATCCGGGAGAGTGCTAGCAGATCGGCCGCTGGATTTACCGGCTGGAGGAGGAAGCTTCAGCCCGGACGGGACGCGCATCGCTTTCAACGATGGCGACCATGTGTTCATTTGGGGTGTGCCGTTGAGGGATTGAAGCTGACCCTTCGGCATTGATCATCAACAGTGTCCTCTCCTTGGGCTATCGGGGCGGGGACACATAACCCCCTCGCAGCGGACCGGGCGCGGTTTCCGGAAGCGCCGCATGAACGCATGGTCCAGTGGATTTTGGCGGCGCTCAACTTTCATGACGCGATCATTCAATGAACATAGCAACAGACAGAAATTGAGGACTATACGGTGAGCACAATCCACAAATCTTTGACCATACTCGCGTTGGTGTTGATCACCGTGCTGAGCCTGCTGGCAGGCGGGATAGCTGGCAACGCCAGTGCCCAGACCGCCCCGACCGAAACACCAGATGCCATCGCTACCAGTGTCGCAGCGACTGTCGCTGCTGCCGTGCAAGCGCCTGCCGTAACACCGGATGCTGTCGCCACCGCTGCTGCGGGAGCAGCGACGGCTTTGCAGGCTTCCACTGAGTACTCGGCACCGACATTTGTGCCAGAAATGATCACCGGTGTGCTGCCTGATCTGGATGGGCGGACGGTGACGGTGGCGGTGGAGAATGCCTACCCGCCGTTCAACTACATTGACCAGCTCAGCGGCGAGCCAGTGGGCTGGGACTATGAT
>DAOTWP010000036.1:0-3892 GCA_034435675.1 Anaerolineae bacterium | reverse complement strand
GACCCATTCAGGCGGCGCATCAAGCTCATTGACAGCGTAAGCCACCTGCTCAGCCGTGCTGCCCATCATGAAGCACCCGGCGGGCACCAGCACCATCTCCACGCCGTCGTCAAACGTCCAATAGAACGGCTCCCAATCCGCGTTTGTGCCTGTAAACGCACGGGCGCGAGCAAGCGCGGCGTCCAATTCGGCATTGCCTGACCCTGAAATCACGGGCGCTGCGGTAGCCTCAGCGGTAGAGGTCGGCAACCGGTCCGCACAAGAGATAGCAATTGTTTGCGCTGCATTCAGCAACTCCAGTGCGGTTGCGGCATCCTGCGCAGCCAGAATCTGATCCAACAAAACCTGAAACCCTATCATTGACGGACACGCTGCGAGTATTTCATCCGTAATGAACGCTTGTGCCTCCAATACGAGCGCCTGCGCCGTCGCCAGATCATTGTTTTCAAGCGCTTCATCAGCCTGCTGAAGCAGAAAGATAATTGTTTCCAGATCATCATTCTGCGCTGTTGACAGCGACAGACTTCCGACAATTAGCAGCAAGACGGTCAAGTACTTTGCGATTCGCATCATGAACACCTTTTCTGGATGAACACCTTTCCTGGAATGGAAACTTTACACCGGGAGTTGGACACAATTACCGTATGCAGCACACACTAGCGGCGTGTCCAAACTCACGAACTAGAGCGTCAACCTTGCTAATACCACAACGCGCGCGCCCACCCGCCCTCACGGCAGCGTGAAATCCGTCGGGAACCACGCCGGGAAATCCTCATTCGCCGCGCTCTTGGTGACGTTGATCGCGTCCCCGCCCGCGGCTGGCAGCAGCAGAATGTCGGGGTTGCCTTCGCGGTTAGAGACGAACGCAATGAATGCGCCATCGGGCGACCACGCCGGACGACGATCCATCGCCGGGTCGTTCGTCAGGTTGACCGGGTCGCTGCCGTCGGCGTTCATCACGAAGATGTCCTCATTGCCATCGCGCATGGACATAAACACGATCTGGCTGCCATCCGGCGACCACGCCGGTTCGGCATCCTGCGCGGGGTTGCTGCTGATGTTGGTCAGCGCACCGGTTTCCAGATGCCAGACGTAGATTTCCTCGTTGCCCTCCGCCAGTCCCACATAGACAATCTGTGTGCCATCCGGCGACCACGCGGGCGAATACTCTTCGGTGGGCGTCGTTGTCAGGCGTGTCTGGTCATTGCCTGCTACTGTCATACGATACAGTTCACCCTGCCCGTCGCGCCCGGACACGAACAGCAGCCGCAGCCCATCCGGCGACCACGACGGCAGCCAGTCGGTCTGTGCGCTCTGTGACAGGTTGCGCAAATTCTCCCCGGCAGTGTTCATCGTGAAAATCTCAAACGACCCCTCGCGCTCGGTTGTGAAGGCAATCAAATCCCCGCGCGGCGACACAGCGGGCCAGCCATCCAGACCGGGATTGTCGGTCAGCCGCACCGTTCGGTCCGTTGCAAGGTCGAGCGCGTACAGCTCCATATTGCCCTCGCCGTCAGCGCTGAAGATCAGCACCCCGGCGATGGGCGCGGCGGATACGGTCGTCAGCGACAGCAAACCGGCAGTGAACAACACCAGCAGCTTAAACATACGCAGCATAGCAGTTATCATCCTTGTATAGCAGCCAAAGGGTTCAACAGTCTCACCCTCTATTATCGTGCAAAATAGCCACGCCTGCCCTTAAGTTTCCCGGCATTCTGCCCTAAAACCAGCACACTTACGGTTCGCTTCCGGCGGCGCGATGGTGTACACTGAACAGTCGCGGGCTGCACACTGGTATAAGTCGCTATTGTCGCGCGCCCGCAGGAAACAATACACTGAAAATAAAGCAAGCTATTGCGAGGGTACAGTTTTTATGGCAACCACACAAACTGCCACCGCGCGTCCCTCATCCAGTCTCAGCACGGACACACTGCTGGAAATGTTCTACTGGATGCTGCTCAGCCGCCGGTTGGATGAACGCGCCTGGGCGCTGCACCGCCAGGGCAAAATCGCCTTCCACATCAGCGCGATGGGCCACGAAGCGACCCAGGTCGCCGCCGCCTATGCGCTCAATCGCGGCGTGGATTACGTGCACGGCTACTACCGCGACCTCACGCTGGTGCTGGCGCTGGGCGTTACCCCGGCGGAATTCATGGTCAGCCTGTTCGGCAAGGCGGGCGAAACCAGCAGCAGTGCCCGCCAGATGCCCAGTCACTGGAGCAAACGCAGCGTCGGTTTGCTCAGCAGTTCGTCGCCCGTCGCCACGCAGGTGCCGCAGGCGGCAGGGCTGGCATTCGCCATCAAATACAAACAGCAGCATGGGCTGGTTGACCCGCAGGACACGACCCAACCGCGCTGTGTGCTGACCTGCCTGGGCGAAGGCAGCACCAGTCAGGGCGAATGGCATGAAGGCATGAACTGGGCAGGGGTCCACGATCTGCCGTTCATCTGTCTGGTGCAGAACAACGTCTACGCCATCAGCGTGCCGGTACGCGAACAGATGGCAGTGCCGCACGTGGCGGAACGTGCCAGTGCCTACGGCGTTCACGGCATCACAGTAGACGGTAACGATGTGCTGGCGACCTATGACGTCCTGCATGAGGCAGTCCAGCGCGCTTACAACGGCGAGGGGGCAACCCTGGTCGAAGCGAAGTGCTACCGGCTGGTGCCGCATTCCTCCGACGACGACGACCGCAGCTACCGCAGCCGCGAGGAGGTTGAACTGGCACGCCAGCAGGGTCCGCTGGTGCGCTACCAGAAACACCTGCTCGACGCTGGCATTTTGACCCCGACGCTGCTGGACGACTACGAAGCGCAGGTGCGCGCCATTGTGGACGAAGCCCAGCGGATCGCCGAAGACGCGCCCTACCCCGCCCCCGAAGAAGCGCTTGCCCCAGTGTATGCCCCGTCGGAGGTGGACTCATGGCAGTCATAACGCTGATCGAAGCGGTACGGCAGGCAATGGAAGAAGAACTCGCCCGCGATCCGCTCGTGTTCATCACCGGCGAGGACGTAGGCGAACGCGGCGGCGTGTTCCGCGCCACACAGGGCTTGCATGAACGTTTTGGCAGCACGCGCGTGGTGGACTCGCCGCTGGCGGAACTCGCGATTGTGGCTCTGGGCATTGGTGCGGCAATGGCAGGACTGCGCCCGATCTGCGAAATCCAGTTCGCCGACTTTATTCACCCGGCGTTCAACCAGATCGTCAACGAAGCGGCGAAGATGTACTACCGCAGCGGTGGGCAGTGGCCCGTACCGATGGTCATTCGCGCGCCCTATGGCGGCGGCATCGGCGGCGGCTTGTACCACAGCCAGAGCGTTGAGGCATTCTTCGCGCATGTGCCGGGGCTGAAAATCGTCATCCCCTCCACCCCCTACGACGCCAAAGGGCTGCTCAAAAGCGCCGTGCGCGATAACAACCCGGTGCTGTTCTTTGAGCCGAAAAAAGGCTATCGTTCAATCAAGGGGGATGTCCCGGAAGGCGAGGACTACACCGTGCCGATTGGTCCGGCGCGCATCGCCCGTGAAGGCAGCGATGTCTCTATCTACGCTTACGGCATGATGGCGCATTACAGCCTGCTGGCGGCGGAAAAAGTCGCCCGCGAAGACGGCATCAACGCCGAGGTGGTTGACCTGCGCACGCTGCTGCCGGTAGACAAAGCGGCTATTCTGAACTCGTTCAAGAAGACCGGCAAAGCGCTGATCGTCTATGAGGACAACCTGACGATGGGCTATGGCGCGGAGGTCGCGGCGATTCTGGCGGACGAAGGCTTTGAGTACATGGACGGACCGGTCAAGCGGTTTGCCGCGCCGGATATACCCGCCGTGCCGTTCAGCCACCCGATGCAGGAATTTTTCATGCCCAACCCGGAAAAGATCGCTGACGCCATCC
>DAOTWP010000035.1:0-69791 GCA_034435675.1 Anaerolineae bacterium | reverse complement strand
ATCATAGTCCCAGCCCACTGGCTCGCCGCTGAGCTGGTCAATGTAGTTGAACGGCGGGTAGGCATTCTCCACCGCCACCGTCACCGTCCGCCCATCCAGATCAGGCAGCGCACCGGCAACCATTTCCTCGGTGGCTTCCATTGCCGCCTCGGTCATCTCCGCTTCAGGCGTCATTTCTTCGGTGGCTTCCATTGCCGCCTCAGTCATCTCCGCTTCAGCTGTCATTTCCTCGGTGGGTTCCGGGCTGGCAGCAGCCTGGGGTTCCAGTGTGGGCGCCGGGGTTGCTGTGGCACCACCGCCGCACGCAGCCAGCACGGAAAGCGCCAGCATCAGCAATACCATAATTAACAGGCTTTTACGCTGCATAGATTTCCTCCTCAGTTGTTTCTTTAAGAGAGACGCGCCAAACTATAGCAAACTTCATGCGAAGCTGCCAAAATTACCTTCACACTGTAAACACATTCTCCACAGTGCGCATCAGACAAATTACCCCAAGATTGATGCGAATAAATTCACAAATTCGACGAAGCCGCCGAAAGCGGAATAGGCTGTTACCAGACCATCCCACGTGCCGATACCGGCAGAATCAGCTCCACCAGATCGCTTTCGCCGCGTACTGCGTAGAGCCGGTCATGCAGATTACTGACAACACAGGTATGCACGGGGATGATGTGGACTCGTTCGCCAATGCGGGGTTTCTGGTCACAGGCGCTCAGGTCAACGAAGGCATGCTCTTCATTGAGGTTGTAGATGCGGGCTTCAGGGTATTCGAGGATATACCCAAACTGCTCATTGATGCGGTCCGAGGATAATGTCTTGCTGCCTGCATCAAGAATGGCGCGCTGGCTTTCCGGGCGGCTGACTACTGTGGCGGCAATCCGCATGGCGCAGTCCTGGAGTGTGGCACTGCCGTTAAGTACATGCGTCCAGTCATTGAAGATATACGTGCCGACCCGCAGTTCGGTCAGTTCGGGCAGTTCACTGGCGCGCCATGCCGCAGCAGTGCCCCCACCACTGACAACATCCACCCCAATGCCGGCAGCGTGCAGCATTTCCAGCGCCACCTGCACCGTTGGGCGCATATTGGAATTGCTGGGGTAAACCAGCAGTCCGGCAAAATGCAGGTTAGCGTCATCTTCTATCCGCTTAGCAAGATCAACCACAGCAGCAGCAGGCGCGCCGGTGCGTCGCAGATCGGTTGCCAGGTCAACCAGTACACGGAACGAAATCTCGCGGTCACGTGCCGCCGCCGCCAGCCCATCGAGCACATCAGGATGATCGGCAGACACGGTGATTTTGTTGTATAGGGCGAGGTCAGCCAGCCGCCCGGTTTTTTTCTCGCCAATCACGTTGTAGGGAATCTGGATGTCGTTAAACCCCGCGCGGGCAAACACCTCTGCCTCGCTGACCTTCTGGCAGGCAATGCCAATCGCCCCGGCATCGCGCTGCATACGGGCGAGCGCGGTGCTCTTGTGTGTTTTGATATGCGGACGAAACACGACGCCGAGCGCGTTGCAGTGCGCCTGCATCCGGCTGATATTGTTTTCCACAATTTCGAGATCAATCAGTACGGAAGGGGTTTCGAGGTCATGAACGGTCAGCATATTACCCTCCTCACCCACGCCTGCAAAGCGGCGTGTCGGTGTCACAGCACAGCAAAATGCCCACACAGTGACTCACTGTGCAGCCGGTGTGCTGCTGCCTTATGCGGCTTGCGATACAGCTATTGGGCGCGTGCCAGAACTGCCTGCAATGCGTGATAAGCAGCGTCGAGACGATCGTAGAGTTGTAAGGGTCTGGTGTGGATATCATACAGCCGGCTTAAGGCATATAACAGCGCTCGATCCGGATCATTGTAACCCACGATAACAATCTGCCCAATGTTTGTTGGGGTGGTCGGCGGCAGGGTTTCAAAAGCAGGCAGCCGGCTGACTTGCTGCACCGGCGCGCCAGTCAGGTTGAGCAGCAAATTTACCGCGTGCGGAACACTGGCTGCCATGCGGTCAATATCGAGTTTCGCTTCGACAAACGTCTGCCATGTCCACGCCGGAAAAAAATCCCAGCGCAAAATGGTTTTTTCGCGGTTTTCCCATGTGGTGAGCATGGTCATTCTTCTCTACATTGGTGGCTTACATTGTACTTGCTATTATTCTACGAAACGCAATTGCAAGCAACCGTGTAAACCGAAAATTTACCTTTCCGCCAGATTTTGTAGGCATTTTCTAATAATTGCCGCATACAGCAAAGAAAGACAGGGAACACGATACCTGCCGTTTCCCTGCCTGCGCAACCCTTGCCCACGCTTGCTGGCGGGGATATTTACTCGGCGGGATTCAGCACCCGACCGAGGAACAGCACACTGCCGGACTGCGTATCGCGGATGGCGAAAATGAACGGACGATCCGCGCGAAACTCGATGGGTTCCTGTGGATCGGGCATGGCGCTGGTCTCCCCGGCAATGATCACCGTCACAGCGGCGGCTTCTGTGCCGAATTCGTCCACGCGAATAAACGCCTTATGCAGCGCGGCACTGAGGAACAGGTTTTCGCCTGTAGGTATATCCGCCATGCCGCTGAAATCGGCGGCAGCAGGATCAAAGGCAGCGGTCATGCCCATGTTGATCAGCGTCTGCGACAGATCCAGCGAAGACTCGAACTCGAAACGCGGCACAAACAAGCGCAGTTCCGCATAGCGCAGGTTGTTGATGATGGCATCAAAGCCCGCGGCATCCAGCCCGGCTTCAAAATCCACGAATGCCGCTTGTTCCGGCAGCAGGATCACCATGGACATATCGCCATAGTAAGGTAGTTCGACTGCCTGATAGCCGTCGCCGCTGGTATAACGAAAACGATCTGCCTGCTGCATCATTGCCACCGGCACCGTGCTGTTGTCCAGCAGGAAGAACGGCGCATCCTGTGTGCTGTCCTCGTTGAACTGCGTAGCCCATGCGTTGTTGAAATACACGGCATTTGCCAACACCAACCGTGTCTGCGGCGAGATGATGCCTTCTGGCAAAATGTTCTGAATACGGTCATTTGTCTGTTCGGCAGCCCAGTCGTTCACCTCGGCGCGCGCGCCTTCAGGATTGCCAATAAAGTCCACCAGCCGCAGCCCGGCGCCATAATTGTCGGCACTGGCGCTGATATAGTCAGCGCGGAAGGGATAAGTCTGCTCACCCCACAGCGCATTAGCAATATTGAGCTGGTAGCCTGGCGTGCCGTAATTCTCATCAGGTTCGGCATTGGCGCGCTCAAGCATGCCCGCGTTGAGCAGCCCAAAGGTTGGGTGCAGCACTGACTGAGGCAGCGCAAAATACAGCACATCCGCCATTTGCGCTTCAGTGCTGCCGCGTGCCCCCAGATAAGTCATAGCAAGTGCCTGCGAAACGCTATAAGGCGAATAGAGCAAATTGCCTTCTGCATCTGCGCGAATTTGCTGGTACAGGTCAAACGCGAAGTTATTGTTGCCGTTCACCAGTGCCGAGACATTATCACTTTCTGACTGTGCGCCCGCGCTCACCGCGAGCAGCAGCATGAAGGTCAGAAGACAAACAGAAATTTGTTTGCGGAACATCGCGACATCCTTTCGGGACTAAAGGTTAATCGTCCGGTAGACTATAGTTTGGCGCATGCGCAGACGCAACCACCAGCGCCTGCATAAATGACGACCGACGCGCCGCTGCGGTTCCCACACAGCGACTGCCGTAGGCTGCAAAACGGGTGCATCTTCATGCTGCAAAAGCGCAATCGCTTTCGGCAGGTTGCGCGTTCTGTTAAAATGCGCCAAAGTTAATCAACCTGAAGTGCATGGGAATGGGTGTCGTGTTATGTCCCGGTTGGTGATGCGCCGTGGTCCAGAACCCGGTGCGATATTTGAACTTTCAGCAGAGGTGGTCAAAATCGGTCGTGGTGCCAAGAATGACATTGTCATCAATGACAATGAAGTTGGGCGCGAACACTGCCGTTTAGAACGCTTTATGGGCGAATACGAACTCCACGATTTGGGGACCAATACGGGCACATTTGTCAATGGACAGCGTGTTATTGGCAAATGGGCGCTTCAAGCAGACTGTATCATTGAACTGGGTGAACAGATCACATTCTTTTATGAACATGATCCTAACAGCGCGTCCGTGCTGAAGCCGATCTCCCGCGAGGAACTGGCGCAAGCCACGCATCTGACCGTGAACCCATCACTGGTGCTGATGACCAGCAATCTGAACCAACGAGTCGTCTATACCCTCAGCGACAACGAAATCATCGTCGGGCGCGATCTGGGCAGCGGTATTGTCATTCAGGAACCAGAAGTCAGCCGTTCGCATATGCGACTGCGGCGCGCGGGCAACACCTATATGCTGGAGGATCTCGGCTCGACCAACGGCACCTACGTCAACAGCAAGGCGGTGACAAAAGGCGATGTCATCACGCTGCAAAACAACGATGTAATTGAAATTGGCATGATGGTTCATATGGTCTTTACATGGGATACCGACCTGCCCAAGGACATCGAAAAACGGCTGACACCACCGCCCAAACTGGCAGATCTACCCAAAACCAACAAGCTGACCACCGATGCCGTGAAAACCCTTGGCCCTGCCCGCAAATCCGATGAGTTTCCGACAGTTGGTCCCGTGCTGAAACCCGGCGACCTCAAGGGCTATATCATTGTCGCTTACGCACGCCAACACTGGGAGACCGTGGTCGCGCCGCTGGTACGCACACTGCGCGGGGCAGGGCTGAACGTGTGGGCAGACCAACACCTGACACGCGGGAGCGACCAGTGGGATCAGGACAGCCAGCAGGCACAAAAAGAGGGCTTTCTGCTCGTGGTGGTTGTATCGCCGGAGTCGCTGGAATCCCGCTTCGTAATCCCTTATTACCGACAGTTCTTCACCCAGCGCAAACCGATTGTGCCGCTGGTTTATGCGCCGGTGCCAGCAATGCCCGCCGAACTGGCAAAACCGCGCGCTGTGCAGTACGACCCGCAGAATCCGCAGCGTGCCTTTCAGCGCATTATTTTTGAGATCATGCATCACAAGCGCTAATGTTGCGACCTGGGCGAATCTACCGAATTTGTCGATTTTTCGTAGGAAACATACCTCACATTACTCAGGAAGGTCAACCCATTAGTACTGTTTCCTTTTTTCGGTAATTTTCAGTTCTGACTGCTGCGCATTTGTTAACAGCCGGTCATTTGGATTTCCATACTTCGAGGATGTTCTCTTGCTTTTAGATGCGGAGATTTGCCGCTTAGGGACTTTCGGTAACAAGAATGAATATAATAGCAAACAAATAACTGGGCCAACAATCGGAACCAGTACAGCGAGTGCTCCCCAACAAAAAGTGATGCTGCTGCGACTGCATCGCCATAGCCCGTCCCGCTGACGATTAAGCACAGATAGATGTTGATATCTGTAACTAAGTAATGGGGCTGCTAATCCAAAAATCCACAGTGGGGGCAGATAGTAGAACCAACTGCCGAATGGAATAAGTGCAACTGTAGCGGCGAATACGAACCACACAAATAGAGATAAAAAAAGCTCTAAAACTATCACGAGAAACTGGCTATACATGGACTGTTCACCATGCTTGTTCTTCGGTGCATTGCTACTGGTAGTGAGCAAATGTGTGAGGATGAGTCCCTGACCAATACAGACAGATGTTATTATAAGCCAAAGAGTATCTCTAGATATATATATACCACTTCGATTCAACCAGAACCAAAGCAGAAACTCAACGCCGAAAATTAACAAAAGCTTAAACACCCTTTTAGCTGTTTCATTCAGTTTTGTTAAATCGGTTTTACGCGCATGCAAAATTCCACTCAGGATTATCAGGAAAGTGACTGCACCGAAGACGGGATGCCCGTAAACAATTAACATGATCCAAGGAAATACAGATATATAATCCACATTGCTTTGTTTTCTCAGTTGAAATGCCGCAATCATCACCAAAACCAGGTGGATGTAGGATATTACTGTTTGGAAGGAATATATTTCATGCATGTAGATCTTTCTTCGGGAAAGACTATTGGTTTATGTGTAAAAGGCATGCTTTATAGGAGTACAACACGCTATGCCCACATTCGCCAGCAACAACTTTCGCATCTTCGCGGCCCAGCGAGGATCCAAAATAGTAATAGTGTCCAGGGCAGATGAAAACCTAAATGTTATTTGTCAACCAGTTCCCTAATCCCCCTAGACAGATTAACTCAAAAATCATCTGGAGATGATGCACAGCCATCAGCCTGCACACCATCCAGGATACTACTTACAGTCCAATACAAGACCACCCCGAACCAGTTACATCTATTTGTACAAGGTAGCTGCGCGAACCACCCGGATAATTGAATGTGCCCCTTGTTTGGGCCCACGCCGCATATACAGCCTGTTGTCCCACAGGCGGAAAAATTGCGCTCTCTAGATATGACCACCAATACCCCAAACTCGCCCAAGTACCTGTTGTACTGGGTAACGAATTCCATGAGAGGGGGACTTTGCCAAATTGCTGGTAAAACGTTGCAGGTGCTCTTTCTTCTAAATGTCCAACATGGGCTTGAAAACCATTATAAATATCCATTCCGCATATTAAGACTCCGGTGGTGGATTGAGTTTGGATACCTCTGCCCGGCTGATTTGCGGATTGTGCGGTTATCACTATGGCACAAGGAGCTTCAGTCGAAGGACAATTAGCAAGGCGATAGGTGACACTCTCACCCGGACGAACGGGTACACTATATGCGCTTAGGTTATCAAATGAGTCGATAATGATTGTACGGTCAGTTGGCTTCTGTGCGTACAAGGAACCCGCAACAATCACACAAAATAGTAACAGAACTAACATGACTAACCGTCTGCTTCCCATTTTGCACCTCCATATATCTTATAGGAAACGAGACTGAATTGATGTGGTTGTTACCAAATTTTCTCTATTAATATCCTACAATCTTATGGTACAAAGCATTTCGGACACTGCAAGTGCAATTCATCATATGCGCTTGTGACGTTTATCACTATAACTCCGCACTGAAGTGTGACATAATGCAGACTAGTTACTGAACACAGGTAACAAGGTACGGCGATGGGCGTCGGAACCTATAACGCCGGGGGAGAGGATCGTAAACGCGCATTGATCCTCGTGGAACCCGGAAGTCCTTACAGGACAAACCAACTCCAGCAGCCAGGGATAGCCTACCGCACAGGCTTGGCGCGACAAATGCTGCTGAATAGTACCCTCTTTAGCTTGCGTGACCACCACCTTCGTAGCCCCGGGTGGTGGTCGCATTTTTTGTACCTGTCAGCCCCCGTGCTGGAATGTCGCCTGCACTTTGCCGAACTCGATGCTATCGCCATCCTGCAGCGGGCACCCCGTGACCGGCACCGGAAACCGGTTGACGCGCGTACCGTTGGCGCTCCCCAAATCGTACAGCACCCACGCCTCATTTGCCCATTCGAGGCGCGCATGACGGCGTGATACGGTTGAATCGGGCAGCTTGATGCCCCAGATGAAGCTGCTCACCCCCCTGCCGATCAGAATGCTGCGCGGCAGCAGGGTGTACACCTTGCCTGCCTGCCCGCCGCTGGTGATGACCAGCCGGCTGTAGAGACTGCTCGACAGTTCGGACACGTTGACACGCTCCTGAATGGCTCGGCTGGTGGGAAGACCTAACCGGCACGGAACAACGCCATTGTCGCCCCAAACGCGATGATGTCGCCATCGTTCAGCGTGCGCCCTTTTTCCGTTACGGGAGCATCATTGATAAATGTGCCATTGGAACTGCCGAGGTCGTACAGCACCCAGGTGTTGTCCACCAACTGCAATTTGGCGTGCGGGCGCGACACAGAAGGATCTTGCAGGGCGATTTCCCATGCAGCATTGCTGGTCGCCCGTCCCACCGTCACCTCTTTCAGCAGCAGCAGAATGGTCTCGCCTTCCTGCGGACCATTGGTGATAATCAGCTTGCCTTTGCCGGTGGGCAGTGGTGCGGTAATAAAACGACCTGTCTTGTGGGCGTTTTGCACTTCTTCAGGCGTCACCACTGCTGAAAAGTCAATTTCGGGGACAAACAGGCGAATTTTGTCGCCGGAAAACAGCGGGTAGGGTTCGGTGACTTGTTCGTCGTTGACGAATGTTCCGTTGGCGCTGCCCAGATCGGTAATCATGAACACGCCATCACGATAATTAATCACCGCGTGCTGGCGCGAGACGTGTTCTTCCGGGATATGAATATCATTACCGGCAGAACGCCCGATAGTCGCAGTCGCCCCTTCACTCAGGATAAATTCCTGTTTTTGCTGCGTTTTGGGATCACCCCATGTCAGTTTCGCCAGGACAGGTTGCTCGCCCGCCATTTTTCGCCAGACTCCAACTGTAACGTCATCCAAAGTGTATACAATGCTAAATGGCACCCGACAATCGAAACGATTGTATATTACAGTATATCACAGGGCTGGAATTTCCAGTCTGTGGTAGGACAGGAGTGCTATCCACCGTTAGAGGGTGCCCCACGCTTACGGTCCTTCTGCGTTTGCTCTTTTTCCGTTTTGCCGATCCCCGGATGCCATTCATCATCCAGCGCACCGCTTTCGCGGGTCAGCACCAACCCGCCCAGATCGCGCGCGATGACCTCCAGCAGTTTGGGGCTGCTCCAGATCGCCGTATCCACCTGCACAGCGCGCGCGCCTGCCTCCAGATAATCGCGCGCATCCTGTGTGGAATGGATGCCGCCCACCCCGATGACTGGCACCTCGCCAACGCGGCGGATCAACTGCCCAACCAGCCGCAGCACCTGCGGTTTCACCAGCGGTCCATACAACCGCCCACTCACCAAACGCCCGGTCAGCGGGTCGCGTGCGGTGCCGCGCGGCGGGGCAGCCAGTACCAGCGCGCCAGCACCGGCATCGGCGACATAGTCTGCCAGCAGCGGCGCATCGCCAAAGGGCAGCCGTACAAGCAGCGGCTTTTCAAAATGTTCTACAGCAGCACGCACCAATTCCACCGCGTCGCGCCGGTTGATGTCATCTGCCAGCCCCAGCTCCACCGCCGCAATCGCCTCTTCCTCGTCCAACCGCTGAACAGCTTTGCGCACCTGGTCCGGCGTAGTGCCCACCAGATGCAGAATCACCGGCACAGGCAGCATGGACCACAGATTGCGAAAGCGCCCCAGCGTTTTGCTCAGCCCGGTATTGGGCAGCCCGGTATGCACCAGCACCCCCGCGCTCAGCGGGACAATCCGCGTACCGGTTGCGGGGGACCATGGCTCATACGTCACCGGGTTAGTGACAATCGCGCCGAGCTTGTCGAAGTTAATCAGGTCGCGGTAGACATCGCCATAACCAAAAATCCCGGCGGCGGGCATCACCGGCGTCGTGATCGTCAGCATGTGTTTACCGGGTCGTGTCAGTTCAACGGTCATGAATGCAGCGCTCCTGAACATTCAGCGTCTCTAACCCAACAGCACTAACCCAACAGCATTATCCCAACAGCATTATCCCAACAGCATCGTGGACAAATCAAACGCCGGACCTTCCGTGCAAACCAGCCGGTTGCCCTCACGCGAGCGCACCATACACACATCACAGGCACCTTCGCCGCAGGCAAGCAGCGGTTGAAACACCCCGAACAGATAATTCTTGGGGATTTCGCTGCGCAAGGTGGAGAACAGCTCCCAAACAGCACGGAAGTTATTGTTCTCATCGCGCGGATTCACGGTGGCAAACACCTGATCGGCCCAGCCCACAGTCATCACCTGATTGGACCACGTGAACTGGTCCTCTGCAATCGCGCGGATTACCTCGACTTCGGCGGGCAGATGGCGCGTGCTGTAGCGAATGGCACTGCCCAGCAGCACCAGCGTCACGCTGACCTGGTTGCTCAGTAACCAGGGAATGGTCAGCATCAGCGGCGTGGGGGGCGTGTCATATGCCAGCAGCAGCACATTGCGCAGCGTGCGCCGAAAGCGGAAGGGCTGCCCCACAATCCCCAGCACACTGACAATCTGCCTGCCCGGATCATAGACAGTCGATGCTGGACGCTCGATAATCAAGAGGTTGTTGCCCACACCAACGGGATACCACTGCTCACGCAGATAGGGGTCCCAGGTTTCCGCAGTGCGCACAAGAATCGACTGCCCCGGCTTGATGCGGCTCAAAGAAGCATCAACACCGAGTTCGACATGCTGATATTGCGGATTAATGCGGCTGACCCGCTCGATAATTGCCTGTGTCTCTTTCATCATGAGCTTTAAATGCACAACCCCGCAAAATGTCTTCAATCGTTATGGGCGCAGCAGCGCAGCACAGCCGTGCTGGCACAAATAATACGCGGTGATGCCGCCGCCGCACAGTAATTCGCTGTATTCTCATTCTAAGTGGGAACCAGCCAGCACTGAACCCCTTTTCCCGAATCTGATCTGGCTGGCGAACGGATGCAGTATCCCCTATTGGGGGACATACGAAAAACCAGTTAGAATGTGTATGAGGCTGTGCCGGGAGAGGCAGAGGATAAACTTACCATGAACCGAATGCAACGCGCGCTGGACAGTATGTTGAGCAATGAAGCGCTGACCGGCGACCTGAACGACAGCGAGGCGCAAGCGCTGCTCCAGTGGGGCAAACACCAGCTTGAACGATTGGACGCGCAGGCAGCGCCAGAGCCGCAATTTGACGAACAGGTGCAAACGCTGGCGCGCGTAATGCAGTACGTCAACAGCTTTGTGGGCTACCGGCAGGTCGCCACTGCTGATGAACAGCACAGCGACCTGCAAAAACTGACGGAATTTGCCGCCCGCATGGGGGTCAGCGTCCCTTCGGATCAGGTTGAGCATTTCCTGCAAGAACATGGCACACTGGACAATGTGGCTGCCATTCAGCGACTGCTGGCGCTTTTGTCTGGCAGCCAGCCGGAGAGCAGCATAGTGCAACAGCCAGCGGGCACCATCAAGGCGGAAGAAGCCCCCACGGCACCGCCATCCGGTGATCTGCTGGCGAAACTCAAGGGGCTGGTACAGCCAACAACAGGCAAAAATGATGCTTCGGAGTCGGGAAACTAATGACCAGACAAAAACCAGCAACTACACTGGCAGCAGCGCGCAGCACTGGCACAGCATTCGCGTGGCGGAATAAACGTGTTTTGCGCGTCCTGTTCCTGCTGCCGGCTGCGCTGTGCTTTGGGCTGGTGCTGCTGGCGCTGGCAGCCTGCGCGCCGTCAGCCCCGCCGCCACCGCCCACCGTGCCCGTACCCACCACCACCGACGGCAGAACCGTCGAAACAATTCTGATTCAAGAAGGCTTTGGCGCACGCAGCGGCTTTTGGGAAGTTTATTTCACCAGCCCGCAGGGCGGACCGCGCGAAGCGTGGGTCGGGGGGATTGATACTGCACTGGCGGCGGCGATTGACCGGGCACAGGGCACGATTGATATTGCCGCTTTCGAACTGGATAACATCGTCATCACCGAAGCACTGCTCAACGCCAGTCGTCGCGGTGTGCGGATTCGCATGGTCACAGACGATGTCCACGGCATTGACGCGCCGCGCTCGACCATTCCCCGGCTGCAAGCGGCGGGCATTCCGGTGGTTGATGATGATCGCAGCGCACTGATGCACAACAAGTTCGTGATCATTGACAGTCAGGTGGTCTGGACCGGTGCCTGGAATTACACTATGACCGGCACTTACACGAACAACAACAACGCGCTGGCACTGCGCTCGCAGCGTGCTGTGCAGGCATACCAGAGCGCGTTTAACCTGATGTTCGAGCAGGGCGAATTTGGACGCCGCCCGGTCAGCAGCGCAGCGCAGTTCACTCAGGACGGCATTCCAATTCAGATTGTCTTTGCCCCAGAGGACGGTGTGGATCAGGTGATTATTCGAGAAGTGCGGCAGGCACAGACGCATGTGCGCTTCATGGCGTTCAGCTTCACGCTGGATAACCTGCGCGATGCCCTGCTGGAGGTCGCGGCGCGTCCGGGCATGACGGTTGAGGGGGTGGTCGAATCACGCCAGAGCACGGCGGATTTTGCCGAACTGCCACCGCTGTACTGCGCCGGGGTGGATGTGCGGCAGGACGGCAACCCCGGACCGATGCATCATAAGGTGTTCATCATTGATGACCACACCGTGCTGATCGGCTCGTTCAACTTCTCTGACAGCGCCACCAACAGCAACGACGAGAACATGATCATTATCCGTGACCCGCTGCTGGCGGCACAGTATATCAACGAGTTCAGCCGCATGCAGGCACAGGCGAGCTATCCTGAAGGTGTCACCTGCGACCTGCCTGGCATCCGCCCGCAGCCCGGCGCAACCAGCATCCCCGAACAGCCGACGCCCGCGCCCGCCACACAACCTGCTGCCCTGTGTCCCAGCCTGAACGCGACATGCAGTGAAATGACCTGCCAGCAGGCATATGCCTGTCTTGCCGCAGGCAATACCCGACTGGATCGTGATGGCAACGGCGTGCCGTGCGAGTCAATCTGCAATTAGGGCAGCAATAAGTCCGATTCGCCTGCCGAACAAGGGGGTTAACCCCCTTGTTCAACCATCATGCTCATTCGCGCGATAAGTCCACAGCTTTACCCACAGCGGCAAAAAACGCCCAGTCTGCTGCATGTAGCGGGCATAATCGGGATACACCTGTCTGAGCAGGCGTTCCTCGAACAGCGACTTGTAACTGAAAAACAGCGTCAACACCAGCGCCCCCAGCAGCAGCACCGGATGTCCGTGTGCCAGCGCCGCCCCCCAGCCCACCAGCAGCACCCCGCTGTAAATCGGGTGGCGCACGAAGCGATATAGACCGGACTGTACCAGCTCTGCCGCTGTGTTGGGTTCCGGCGTGATTTTGGGCATCACGGCATTACTGGCGGCGTGCTGCGCGATTGCCAACAGCCCAACCACAGCCCCCAGCACGGCAGTGACAGCGCCAATCATCAACACTGGCATAGAAGACTGACGCGGAAACAGCAGCACCCCGGCAGCAAGCAAGCCAAACAGGACAAACTGCATGCTGACCAGCACGTGCGCCTGGGTCCGGTCACTCATTAAACCGCCCCCCAGCGCAGCGCCACCGCGCTCCACGTATAGCCGGTGCCCGCGCCTGCCAGCACGACCAGATCGCCGGGCTTGACCTTGCCCTGCTGCAAACCCAGGTGCAGCGCCAGCGCCTGATCCACACTTTGAATATGCCCATAGTCTTCCAGATACACCGATTTTTCCGGCGTCAGCCCGACGGCTTGCAGAATTTCCACGAAGAACGAGCGTTTCATGTGTACCAGCCCCAGAAATTTGATGTTTTCCAGCTTTTCGCCGCCTTTTTCAACCGCCTCGCGGATCACCTTCACGAAATTGGGCAGCGAGGTTTCGCCCAGGCGTTCCGCCATATACTCGCCATTCTGCACATCCAGCATACCGTACAGATCGCCGCGCACGGGCTGCGCACTGCCCAGCGCCTCCGGTTCGCGCGTCAGGATGACGGTTTCGGACAGGCTGCCATCGGTGAACGCCGCAGCGCCCAGAATCACATTCTCCGCCGCATTACGCTTGAGCACCATTGCCCCACCGCCCGCGCCAAAGTTGAACATGAAGCGCGCCCGCTGGTTGCTGGGGCTGACCAAATCGTTCTCGCGGCTGGCAGCGGCAAGCAGCACGTACTCCAGCGCCGGGTCTGCCTGCATCATCGCGCTGGCGGCTTTGAGGGCAATAGGCGCGCCCGCACACAGGGCATACATCTCGAACGCGAAGGCATTTACTGCGCCGACATTCGCCTGAATCTTGCCCGCCGCGTTCCAGACCAGATGATCCTTGTATTCGCTGCCATGCGAAATCACCATGCCAATCTGCGCCGGGTCTATGCCCGCGTCGGCAACAGCGCGCGTGCCCGCTTCAGACGCCATATGACTGATCGTATCCTCCGGTCCGGCAACATGCCGCTGGCGAATGCCCATCTTTTCGCGCAGCACAACCTCAGGAATGCCCGTGGGCGTAACAAGATCAGTGGCGGTTTCAATCGCAGCGGGAAAATAGGTGCCAATTCCGGCAATGCCAATGGGAACGCTCATGGCAGAAGTCCTCGTCAGGTAATCACTATAGAACTTTCGCCGTCAGGGCAACCGCTGATCTGAATAAGAGGGTAAACCCCTTGTCCACACGCTTGACGGCGAAAGTCCTGCACAAATCAGATCGATATGCCAGCGGCGGGCGACAGCACCTGCCGCGACTTAAACTCAAGTACATCAACCCCTTTGCTCATGGGCATTTTACCACGCCGCCCGCCTCGCATCAGCAAGCGCTCAAATCGCATGCCCCGGCAGATCCCCGCGCACAAAATGGCGTACTGCCTCGGCAAGCCGGGCAATCTGGTCGGCGTAAACCAGCGGCTCGGCAGTCAGCACAATGCGTTCGCCAGAACGCAGCATCAGCGCCAGCGCGTAGAGTCCTAACTCCTCGTTGCGCTGCAAATCCAGATGCGACACCCCATAAATCGGGTATGTCAGCGTTTGCATGCGCAGCCAGCGCGCTTTCTGCACCGTGACCGTTTCCGTTGTGCGGTCAAAAACACAGGTGACACCCCGGCTGACAGCAAGCCCCACCACAGTCCCCAACCCGATAAAGCCCACGCCCAGCAGCACAAACGCCACCAGCGACACCACGCGCGTGAGCGCATCCGGCTCTCCGCGCTGCGCGACGAGTACGATCCCCTGAAGCGCCGGACAAACCACTGCCACCAGGCTGACCAGCGCGAACAAGCCAATCAACACCCCTAACAGCGGTCCGCGCTTGCGCAGCACCAGCCGCGTCTCGTTCTGTTCGGTGATTTCCATGTGCCCTGCCTGTTATCCATGCCAAGCCGCCAGCTGCATCAAATCAACCAGACTGTTCGCGTGGCTGCCCCACAGTGCGCCCGTGTTGTTCCACAGATTACGTGGGCGAATTTCGCACTTTAGCTTATACTGCATCCTAGTGTAGCCCACAGAACGAGACTGATGCCAGATGCTGCTTGAAGGTCAGCGCACCAACCTGCGCGATTTTGAACTGCCTGATCTTGACGCGCTGGCGCACTGGCTCGCACCAGGGCAGCGCTGGCAGGAACTGGATGGACCCTACTATCCCAGAAGCACGCCCGAAGAAGTCGAGACGCTGATTAACCGGCTGCGCAGCCGTATCGCTGCCGCTGAATGGCAAACCCCGCGTGGGCGGCTTGCCATCGCCCGCCGGGCGGATAACCTGCTGCTGGGCATAGTGAGCTGGTACTGGATCGGGGAAGAAACGCTGTGGGCAGCAGCCGGGATTGTGCTTTATGACCCGGCAGTGTGGGGCAAAGGCATCGGCTATGAAGCGCTGGGGCTGTGGAGCCAGTACCTCTTTGACAGCAATCTGGCATGGGTGCGGCTGGACTTGCGTACATGGTCAGGCAACAGCGCCATGATGCGGCTGGCGCAGAAGCTGGGCTACCGTGAAGAAGCGCGTTTCCGCAAAGCGCGCATGGTCAACGGCGCATACTATGATGGCATGGGCTACGGTATCCTGCGCGAAGAATGGACGGCGCAGTTTCCGCAGGGTTTCGCGGCGCACCTGCACAGCAAACAAGCAGAGGATAAAACAACACATGGCTGAACCCATTCGCGTGCTGCATTTCGCCGATACGCATATCGGCATGGAAAATTACGGCAGAACCGACCCGCGCACCGGATTAAGCAGCCGGGTGGTGGATTTTTTGCACCGCATGGATGAGATGATCGCCTACGCCCGCGAGCATGAGGCGGATCTGATTGTCTTTGCCGGGGACGCCTTCAAGACCCGTACCCCCAACCCCACGTTTCAGCGCGAATTTGCGTGGCGTGTGCGTGATCTGGCGGCGCTTGCGCCCACCATGCTGCTGGTCGGCAACCATGACCTGCCGCCAACCGTGCTGAAGGCATCCAGCATCGAAATCTATGATACGCTGGCGGTGCCAAATGTCTGGGTTGCCAGCGAATACGAAACGCGCGTAATCGAAACACGCCGGGGGGCAGTCCTGGTCGGCGCTGCGCCGTACCCCATCCGCGCGCGGCTGATGCAGGAAATCCCCAGTGCAGGCTTGACCATCGCCCAGACCGACGCACTGATCCAGCGCAAACTCGCCGAGATTCTGGACGGACTGGCACAGGAGGCGGACAGCGTGGGCGATTTGCCACGCCTGCTGGCGGGGCACTTCACCGTCACAGGCGCGGTGTGGGGCAGTGAACGCCAGATTATGCTGGGGCGCGATGTGCAGATACCGCTGGAAGCGCTTGCCGATGAACGCTGGGATTATGTCGCGCTGGGGCACATCCACAAACACCAGAACCTCACCGCAAAACGGCTGGACGCGCCGCCGGTGGTCTACAGCGGCAGCATTGAACGGATTGACTTTGGCGAAGAGGGTGACCCCAAGGGCTTCTGCTGGGTGCAGGTGGCGCGCGGCAGTACCGAATGGGCATTTGTGCCGCTGACCGCACGCCCATTTATCACCCTGCCCGGCAAAGACCCGCTGGACCTGACCAAAAGCCCCAACCCGACCAAAAAGGTGCTCGATATGATCGCACGGCATAACCTGCGCGATGCGGTGGTCAGGCTCAAGCTGCTGGTGAACGCGGAGAGCGAGGCACGCTTGCAGGAAAACACGCTGCGCGATGCGCTGGTGCGCGCGGGTGTCAGCCACATTGCCGCCATCCACAAGGAGACGGAGCAGGTGGCGCGTGCCCGCCTGGGTGGCAGCCCCGAAGGCTTAACGCCCATGCAGCTCCTGGAACGTTATCTGATGAGCAAGGAAACGCCGGAAGAACGCCGCGCCGAACTGCTGGAAAAAGCGCACGATCTCATCGGTGAGGAATGACGCGATTGGCAGCCACTATTGCGGCTGTTCGATGCCGTAAATGCGGTAGAGCAGCCACAGCAGCACATTCTTGACCGACTCGCGGTGGCTGGCAACGCAGGGCAGTACAGGAATATCCGGTGAGATGCTCAGCCCCAACTGGATATCGTGCGCCGACCATGCATTACGTTTGTCCTGCATGTTCGCGCCGACCACAATCGGCACCCCGGGGTGATAACCGTGCGTCAGGTACAGAATGCTCAGGAATTCGCCAAAAAATTTCGGTCGGGTGCTGTCCATCAGGATAATGAAGCCGTCAGCGTTGCGCGTATTGGACATCAAATCGCGCATCCACAGGAAATCATAGCGGCGCGGGGTGGGGGGCTTGCGGAAATGCACGGCATGCTGTTCATCAATCGGCAGCCAGCCATGCAGCCACTCGCCGGGAGCAGTACCGCGCAGTTGAACATGCTGGCTGATGGTCTTGATAAAACCTTCCGTGCCAGAACTAAAAAGCCCCAGCACATAAATATTCAGGACGGTCAACGCCGATTGTGGAGGCACTCTCGCAACATCCTGTTCCCGTAACATCGCGCTTCAATCTCCCTGAACGCTGTGGCGTCGGAACACTTCAGTAATTTGCATCCTGCGTCAGCAACCAGCGCGTTGGCAGTCCTGTCAACAATAATGCAGTATCACATCCTGCTGTAATGGTGATTGTTTTAATTATTGCCCATTGCAGGGATTGTACCACCATTGATCTATTAACACTGCACATAACCCCACAAAATTGGGGAAAAATTTCGCCCGCAGCGCGATGCCATTTTAGGGAAAATTTCAGCGAGTATCCGTCCTCAGCGGCTTTTTCTGTTTTATAATACATCTGTGGCAATTGTGCAGAATCGACGCTGAACCCACGCCTCCCCACCGCTAACGGTTGGGGCAGCGCGTAATGCGGCGCAGGAAACGAGAACCAGAGGCACAAATAGGCACTTACGGCGGCGCAGATCACGGGGGTGATGACGCCTTTCCTGAACAGAAATCACTTTCAACCCCCCGAGTATTTGCGAATTGAACCACCATGCAGACAATTGACTCGACCCGGACTGAACTCAACACCGCTGCCGCACAACTCCGCGAACACAGGCTGCGCCGCGCACCGCGCTCTTTTTCGATGGCGCTTTACCGCCTCGGACTGGGCGGAGTGCTGCAACGCCTGAACATCATGGTGCTAACCACTCAGGGGCGCAAAAGCGGACAACCGCGCCATGTGCCGGTTGAGTTCCGCCAGCACGGCAGCAAAGTTTATGTACTGTCTTTGCGCGGCAAAAATCCGCAGTGGTATAACAACCTGCTGGCAAATCCGGCGGCGACCCTGCGCATTGGCGGGCGCGTGCTGAACGCGCGGGCAGAACCAGTCGAAAACCCGGCAGAAGCGCTGAGCGCCCTGCACCTGTTCCGCCGCCGTTTGCCGCGTGTGTACAACGAATTGATGGCGCAGGAACACCCCGGTGAAACAATCACCCCGCGCACCCTGCCTGCCATCGCCCCACGCCTGACCATGATGCGGCTGGACATTCAACCTGACGATGCAGTGGCGCTGCCCCCGCTGCGGCGTGACCTGGCGTGGTTGTGGGCGCTGCTGCCATCGCTCAGCGCAGGGCTGGTCATGCTGGCGCGCCTGCGCCGCCGCTGAAACACTCGCGTGGCTGAAACCGGTAGTGCCCTGCGAGCGATCAGCCCGCCATCGTCAGGGTTTCATCCTGCTCGGCAAGGCGGTTTAGGGCATCCGCATCAGTAATGTCAATGCGCTGGCGAGCGGCGCGAATCCAGCCGCGTTCCTGCCATGTTTTTAGCGTGCGGTTAACCGTCTCGACACTCGTCCCGGCAAACTGCGCCATATCCTGCTGCGTCAGCGCCATTTCAATCACAATGACACTGCCAGCCGCTTGCCCGAATTTGCTGCCATAGTGCAGCAGCGCGCGCGCCAACCGCTGTTCGACTCGTTCTGCCATCATCTGCCGCACACGCCCGTGCGCATGATGAACATGGCTCACCAGTACATCCAGCACCTGCAGCGCAAACTGCGGATACGTCAGCATGACCTCACGCGCGGCATGCCCCATGATGCTGATAACAACACTCTCGGCAATTGCCTCTGCGCTGCTGGGGTGGGGGTAACCGCCCGCAACTGCCAACAGCCCAAAGCAGTCCCCCGGTCCATAGACCTTGATCGTCACGCACTGCCCGTCTGGCGTGTTTTCCAACAAACGGATACCACCCCGGACGAGGATATAAAACGAATGGGCTGTATCCTGCTCCCGGAATAACAACTCCCGATTCTCAAGTGTATAAATCCGGGCAATTTCCTGTAACGCAGCCAGCACCGGGGAGTCCAATCGAGCAAACACTGCGCATTGACTCAGGTCAGGACTCTCGTACACTCGCTTCATACCCGCGCTCCATCTAAGCCACCAACCGTATTCAATCTACCAAACCGCTTCATGTGGCTGCCCCAAAGTGCGCCTGTGCAGTTCCAGCGTTAGGTGGGCGAATTTCGCACTTTGGCTTGGCAAACGATGCACAAAACAAACCATCAACCAACTAACGCACCAGAATCAGAGCTTTAGTGACCTCTGTCACGGTTCAACTGTCCCTTGCCGGCAGCGCAAGACGTGACAAATGTCATGCTCATTTAATGACAAACTGCCAAATCTGCATACAAACTTGATCTACATCAAAGAGCCGCTGTGCGCTTGCGGCTAGCCTGTGTGTATTCGCAGTATAACATCGCAGGTTCAAACATGGAATTTCGCTTTACTCAGGCGGTGCTGCTGGTTGTGCTGCTGGTTTCCGCCTGTGGCGGGCTGGCGGATGAGCCGCGCATTGTTGCCAGTGTTGTCCCACGCCCTACCTTTGCCCCAACTGAGCCGCCAAACCCCGCGCACCTTGAAACCCCAGGCGGGCGCATTTATGTGCAAAACTGTGCCGCCTGTCACGGGTTCACCGGGCGGGGTGATGGCGCCACTGTGCTCACCGGGCAAATCATCGACATTCCTGATTTCACCAATCCCGGCACGATGAGTGTCCATAGTGTTGACACCATTCTTGCTGTCGTGACGGATGGACGTCTGGAACGCCTGATGCCGCCGTGGGGCGCGGTGCTGAGCGCAGACGAACGCCTTGCCGTCGCGCAGTTTGTCTTTGCGCTTCGTCCGCCCGTCGATCAGGAAGCCGCACCAGCAGCATCCAGTAGGAACTGTTTAGGAATTCGAAAGGAGGAATTAGATGCGGGTTGTTAAACGAACACGACTTTTGATTACCGCAGCGCTGCTGACCGGGGTCATTCTGGTCACAGCCGGGCTGCTGCTGGCATTTACCAGCAGCGGTTTCGCCCAGGGCAATCTGCCACCGTCGAATATCGTGCTGGCAGCACAGATTGCCAACTCTACCGACGAATGTGTGGTCTGCCACACAGATCAGACGCCGGGCATTGTCAACCAGTATGCATTGAGTGACCACTACACTGGCAATGTCACCTGTTCCAACTGCCATCTGGTTGATGCAGATTATCCGGGCGCGGTGCAGCATCCTGAGCAGGACTACTGGGTGCTGACCAATTCCTCGTCAGCGATGTGTGAAGACTGTCATCGCGAACAGGTGCAGCAGTTCAACCTCAGCCGGCACGGACTGCCCTCCTATGTTGCCTATGCTGGCAGCGCGGGGCTGACGGAAGAGCAGCAGGCGCTGTACCAGTCAATCCCCGAAGGCGGCGCTGATCCCACAGGGCGAACCAGCGCACGCAATGCGATTCACGCGATGGAAGGTGACGAGTTCACGCGCTTCTCCTGCGAATCGTGTCACGATGTCGGCGCGCCTGCCCCGGACGGTTCTGTAGGCGACTGTACCGCGTGTCACCTGCGCCATGAATTCAGCCTCGAACAGGTCCGCCGCCCGAAACCTGTAACAACTGTCATATCGGTCCCGACCATCCGCAGTGGGAAATCTATGTTGAAAGCCCGCACGGCATCGCCTACCTGACCGGCGGCGACGACTGGAACTGGGAAGCCGAACCGGGCACGCTGACCACGGTTGACATGCCTGCCGCCACCTGTGCAACGTGCCACTTCAGCGGGTTTGGCTTATCGCCCACTACCCACGATGTCGGGGATCGTCTGGGCTGGTATCTGGCAGCGCCGATCACCACGCAGCGCCCCAACTTTGCCGAAAACCGCCTGCGCATGCAGAACGTCTGCCGCGCCTGTCATTCAGACAGTTTCATCGAAGATTTCTATGTCGCTGCTGACGCCGCCACGATGACGGTCAACGAGTTCATCATCGCGTCGGATCTGATGATGCAGCCATTGATCGACAACGGGCTGCTAACCCCCGCGCCATTCGATGAGCCGATTGATTATGTTTACTACGAACTCTGGCACCACTTCGGGCGCACTGCAAAATCGGGCGTGTGGATGCAGGGTGCGGACTGGGCGCAGTGGCACGGCATCTACGAAATTCTTCAGGATTTGGCGGAACTGCGCGTGCTGGTTGATGAAAAGCTGGTTGCCGCCGGGTTGCCCCCGCTGGAACTGCCGGAAGGATTCCCATCAATTACAGCAGTGCGCATCCTCATCGGCAGCGCAGAAGAAGGGCAGTAACGGATGCCATCAGAAGCAGTGACCCCACGCACGGTACATGCCAACCGTCCCCGCACGCGCATTCCGGGCATTGGCGAATTCTGGCTGCCGGTCACCCGCAATGACCTGCTGCTGCTGATGGTCGCCCTGATGCTGATCGGACTGGGCGTCGAGACTTATCTGGCGCATCTGATCAGCGGCGATGTCAAACCGATGGAATTCATCCCGGTGGTGTCCGGTCCTGTTTTCGGGCTGACTCTGCTGGGGGCACTGCTGCTGCGGCTGTGGCGTGGGACTGCGCTCGTCTCAACGCTGATGATTATCGGCATCGCCCTGGCGAGCATTGCCGTCGGCGTCATCGGTTCGGCATTTCACTGGACCCGCGCGATCCCTTCCGGCGCGCTGGCAGCGCAGGGTCTCCAGTGGGAATGGCTGGTCTATGCCCCACCGATTGCCGGTCCGCTGTCGTTTGCCGGTGTGGGGCTGCTGGCGATCATTGCCGTGCTGGAAGATACCCGCCCGGAAACCGGCAGATTAACCCTGCCGGGCGTAATCAGTTTCCGCGCCCCGATGACCCAGACACGCCAGTTTCTGTGGCTGGTGGCGCTGGGGCTGTTCGCGGCAACGCTGAGCGCGTTTCTGGATCATGGGCGGACCGGCTATACCAGTGTCTTTGTCTGGATTCCGGTTGTGCTGGGGCTGTTTGGCAGCATCGCCACGACTGTCATGGCGATCTATCATGAACACCACGAGGCGGATTACTTCATCTTCTTCTGGACAATGCTGCTGATGGTCGGTATGGGGGTACTGGGGCTGGGGCTGCATATCAACGCTGACCTGCCGGAAGGCGGCGCGGGCATTCAACTGGAGCGCTTTGTACGCGGCGCGCCTGTGATGGCACCGATGCTGTTTGCGCTGGTGGGCACTTTCGGGCTGATTACGATGATCGGCGCAGAAACAGTTGAATACCCGGCGCTGCCAGCCGCACCAAGCACAGACACCCTCCCGGAAGCAGCACCATCGGCTGAATAACAGCGCCCGCTGGGATAGCTGACGCCTATACAGGGGGCAAGCACAGCAGCGCTTGTCCCCGTGCTTTGATTTTGGGAAACCACTGCGCTGCATTGCCAAATTCCTGGATAAACTGGCGTAAGATGCTGGCACTTAATGCGTCTAATGGCTTGAAGACGTTTTGCACACAGACTGCTGTGGGATAGGGGTCACTGCCAGCCTGATCCTGGCATTACCACCTAGCCGTACCCAGGCTTCCCCTATAGCCATACAATAGGGCAAACACAAGAGGGAATAAGGGTAAAGAGCATGCAGGAACCAACAATTCTGAACGATGCAACGCTGGACAATGTCCTGACGGGCAGCAAACCAGTGCTGCTGCTGCTGTCCAACGGTGAGGGACTGCGCGGCGATTTTGCGACTACCTTCAAAAAGGCGGCTGGCGAACAGCAGCAGGTCGTTGTCGCCCGGTTAGATCCTACGCAAAACCCGCAGGCAGCGCAGCGCTTCGATAGTGGCGAAAAACCGCTGCTGATCGCGTGGTTCAATGGGGAAACGCTGGCGCGCCGCCCACGCCCGTGGGGCACTGATGTCACGCTGGCGCTAGAAATGCTGCAAAACGCCGTCAAAAATGCTCAGCCTGCCGCTTCCAACGGCGTTGAAATCAAAGAGGATAAGATGTCCAAGCAAATCACAAACAACAAGCCCATGACCGTGACCGATGCCACCTTCCAGCAGGAAGTGATTGACTACCCAGAGATGCCCGTCCTGATTGATTTCTGGGCAGAGTGGTGTGGTCCCTGCCGCATGGTCGCCCCCATTCTGGATAAACTCGCCGTCGAATACGCGGGCAAAATCCGCATCGCCAAAGTGAATGTTGACGAAAACCCCGGCTTGTCCCAATACTTCCAGATTCGCAGCATTCCGACGATGATGGCAGTCAAGAACCGCACGATTATCTACAGCCAGCCAGGCGCACTGCCGGAACCTTATCTGCGCGAACTGATTGACAAGATCATTGACTTTGAAGTGCCTGCCCAGCCAGATGACGACGGCAGCCCTGCGCAGAACTAATTGGCTCTGCCGACTCAGCGCTATTACGCAAGGCACAGCGGGCGCAGCCCCTGAACAGCTCACTGCCGAAGGCACACCCTTATGCTCGGTGTGCCTTCGCGTTTGCCGCGCAGTCGCTATTCCCCGCGCACCTGCCGGAAGCCCTGCCCATAGGCGACATGCCCCTGCCCAATAACCACAAACGCATCCGGGTCAGCCCCGCGCACCAGCAGGCACAGTTCGTCAATTTGTGAACGGGCGATGGTCACGAACAGGATAGTGCGTTCCTGCTGCGTATACATACCCTGCCCACGCCAGCCGGTTGCCCCGCGCTGAAGCCGGTTGAGAATCGCGCTGCTGACAGCTTCGGGCTGGTTGGTGACGATGGTCGCCGTGCGGATGACGCTGGGACCCTCCATCGTGTAATCGGTTGCCATGCCGCTGATGAACAGCGCTACGGTGGCAAACAGCGCCGACTCCCAACCGTAAACAAAACCCGCCAGCACAATCACCCCCAGATCCGTGTACAGGTAGGTCGTACTCAATGGCGTGCCGGTACGCCGCTGAAAGATCAACGCCAGCGTGGATGTGCCGCCAAACGTCCCCCCCGCCCGGTACACCATACCGTTGCTGATACCCCCAAGAATCCCGCCAAAGATCGCATTCAGCAGCACATCATCGCTCATTGGCGTTGTGAAGTAGGGTGTCAGGACATCAATCGCCACCGAATAGAGCGCCACGACATAAATCGTGCGCAGCACCACCTGCCAGCCGCCCAACATGCGCCAGCCCAGCACCTGAATCGGCACATTGCCAAGCATAATCAGCAGACCAATCGGCAGCCCGAATAATGTGTTGCCGATCACCGCCAGACCGGACACGCCGCT
Organism: Anaerolineae bacterium; assembly: GCA_034435675.1. Lineage (GTDB taxonomy): Bacteria > Chloroflexota > Anaerolineae > Aggregatilineales > Phototrophicaceae > DAOTWP01. Next base: position 45,376 of record DAOTWP010000035.1, on the reverse strand, counting down.
GGGCGCAATATTGAAGGGCGCCATAAAGACAATCACCCCCAGCGCGCCGATCAACGCGCCGCCCGTTTCCAGCACAAAACGCCACAAAGCAATGCGCCAGTTAATCCTGCGTAAGCGTTTCACCCAATGCTCCCTCTCTGTACAGCCACAGGCAGAAAAATACCACACGCCGGGCACAGCAGCACAGTACAGTCAGCAGGAGGTCAGGGGCACACTTCTTGCAACAGTACATTCTGCTGCACTAAAATATCTGGTTTGATAGGTCGTGCTGGCAGTATCACCTCACCGTCGAGGACTATATGCATTTCGTCGAATTGATTGTTTTGCTGCTGGGTATCGCCGCGCTGCTGATTGCCTCCGGCGTTCAGCGCCGCATCCGCTGGCTGCGTGCAGTTGCAAGTCGTGCTGCCATCTCATATGTTACGGTGCTGCTCCTGTTGGGCACAGGAGAAATCTATTTCCGCTACTTCTTCGCTGAATCCGAAAACCTGATTACGTTAGCCTGTCTCAATTGGCTTGATCGCTACTGGCAGACCAATTCGCTTGATTATCGTGATCGGGAATGGACGACGGAAGACCTTGTGGGCAGACAGGTTGTGCTGGTCACGGGTGATTCCTTCGCCGCAGGGTGGGGTATCAACAACCCGGAAGACCGTTTCAGTAATGTGCTGGCGGCGCATCTGGGCGATGACTACGCTGTGGTGAATGTCGCGGTTTACGGCACCTCGACCCCGGAACAGTTAGAAATCGTGCGCAATTTCCCGCTGGCACAACCCGATGTCATTGTGCTGCAATATTATTTAAACGACATCAACTATGCCGGACTGCGACTGGGGCTGCTGCCGGAACTTACGCCGACTTCACCGCTCGTGCGCGAAAGCTATCTGGCGAATTTTGTGTACTGGCGTTTCTTGCGACGTGGACTCGCTGACGATCCGTTGTCCAATAGCTATTGGGAATGGAGTTATAACGCCTATGACCGGCAGGACATCTGGGGCATCCACCGGCAGGAAATCATTGACTTCGTTGACTACACCCGCGAAATTGACGCGCGGTTGATTGTGGTTATCTTCCCCAATATGCTCGACCCGGTGCGCAGTGTCGCCTATGTGGATCGCGTGGCAATGGTCTTTGAAGACCTGGGAGTCACGGAAGTTTTGCGGCTCTATGGCGATGTTGCTGCATGGGATCGCGCCGATGTGGTTGTCTCAGTCCGTGATTCGCATCCCAGTGTCGGGTTCCATCATCATGTTGGCGACTTGCTCTATATGCGTTTTTTCGGTGAAAGTACACAAAGCACAGCGGGGCACTGAATCCGGCGGCTGTAACCAGCGGCTGTAACTAACCAGCGGCTGTATCAGCCTCTTTAGCACAGGCAGAAATGGCGCAGCGCAGGCAAGAAGATGCAAAATTGGGGTTGAGTGCTATATAATATTGTGACATTCTGGCATAAACGAACTGAGCGAATAGAAAAACGCCTATGGAAGTTTCCGTACTGCAAGAAAATCTGGCGAAAGGGTTGAGCATCGTCAACCGCGCCGTTGAGAACCGTCCCACACTGCCCGTGCTGGGCAATGTGCTGCTGCAAACCGAGGATGCCCGGCTGAAGCTGGCAGCGACCAACCTGCAAATGAGCATCACCTGCTGGATTGGCGCAAAAATCAATGCGTCCGGCGCGATTACCCTGCCCGCAAAAACCTTTGCCGACCTGGTCAGCAATTTGTCGCCGGAACGTGTAGATCTGACATTGGATAAAGCCACCCAGACGGTTAACGTGCGCTGTGGCGCGACGGTTTCCAACATCAAGGGCATTGACGCCAGCGAATTTCCACTGATCCCGCAGGGCGGCGACATGGATTTCAGTGTGCCCGGCAAAGTCCTGAAAGAGATGATCAAACAGACCGTTTTTGCGGCGGCAAAAGACGATGCGCGCCCGATTCTGACAGGGGTCTACACGCAGTTGGACGGCAATGTACTGACAATGGCAGCAGCAGACGGCTACCGGCTGGCGGTGCGCACAGCGGAAATTGAGCGGACCTTTACCAAAGCTGTCGAAATGGTCATCCCGGCTAAGTCGCTCGCGGAGATTGAACGCATTATCAGCGATGAAGACGATGAGGTTTATGTCACACTGCCGGATAACCGCAACATTGTCATGTTCCACCTGAAGAATGTGGATATCGCCTCGCAATTGCTGGAAGGCAAATTTCCGGACTTCAGCGCGATTATCCCGCGCAGCTACAGCACCACGACGACGATGTACACCAGTGATCTGCTGGTTGCCTGCAAACGCGCGGAGATTTTCGCCCGCGACAGTGCCAACAGCGCGGTGTTGTTCGTCAAGCCGCCGCGCAAACCCGGCGAACCCGGCGAAGTTATGGTACGCGGCAGAAGCGCTGAACGCGGTGACAACGAAGGGATGCTCGACGCCAGTGTCGAAGGCGAACCGCTGGATATCTCGTTCAACATCCGCTATCTGATTGAAGTGCTCAATGTGGTCAATGAAGATCGGGTGGTCTTTGAAAGCAACGGCGGCTCTGCCGCAGGCGTGCTGCGCCCCGAAAACCGCGACGACTTCATCCACGTCATCATGCCGATGAGCGTCACCCGCTGATCTTTGCGCGCAGGGGCGAGCTGTTTCGCCCCTGCACAGCAGCAATGCCGCCGAGGTTCCCCCGCCAGACGTAATGCAGGTTCAGACAGGACAGCATGACTGTACGGGCGAAGCAAGCTTCGCCCCTTCGAGTGAGCCACACAATCCTATCGGTCTGTTATTGCACTAAGCGCGCTTATAGGTGCTGAACACCGGGTCACGCGGGCTGCCATCGCCGCGCACCAGCCCATAGCCGTTATCCATGCCATCACCCCATGCATACCAGCAGGCACAGGCAATCTTGTCCGGAAACTGCTTGCAGATGTTCAGGAACTGCGTCACATAATCGCCGATGGACTGTGCGTGATGATCCTGCCCCTGCACATTCAGCACACCCCACTCGGTAATCCACACCGGCTTATCCGGCATTATCCCGCCATACCCGCGAATGCTGTCCACCAGCAGCCCATTGTTGCTCCATTTGGACACCCGCTGCCCCGGACCCAGGCCGTAAGGGTGGAACGCAATGCCATCGGGGCGCGCGTCTGCCGGAATCTGCTTGAAAGTGTCAACGGCATAATTCCAGTTGCCGGTCACATGCCCGCCGGTGATGATCTGGGCATCCCCTGCCACAGGGCGTAACACCCGCACTGTTTGTGTCAGCATTTTGGCGTAATTCCTGGGATCAAGCGGCACGGCAGCGCGCATGTGTTGGCGCAGGGTGTCCTGTTCATTCCAGATTTGATAGGCATGCACCAGCCCTGTGCCGCGATACTTCTCCGCGACCTGGCGGGCGTAATCCGCATAGGTCGGAATCAACCGGTCCCAACCGCCGTCGTCAATCGTTTCCCAGTTGAACCCCGCGCCCTCGCCATAAAGCTGGTGCGTGAAAACCATCAACACCTTCATACCGGCATCCACATAGCGTTTGATGAACGGCGTCACGCGGTTGAAAGTCGCATTAACATCCTTGTTGCCATAACGGCGGGGATCGCTGGGATTGGTGATGTCCGGGTTGAGCGACATGTTAAACTTAACCCGAATCCAGCCGATGCCCTCTAGTTGTGCCGGGTCGGGCGCGCCCACCGGGTTATACTGATCCAGATTCATCCCGGTAAAGTTACGTGCCCCAGCGACGTAGCGTGCCGGGCGGGTGGGGGCTGGGGCAGGAGTGGGCGATGAGGCAGGCGGCTGGTTGGGTGAGGGTTGCGGCGCAGCGCCGGTATGTGCCTTGACATACGCAGCATTGATGAAGCCTTCTTTGCCGCTGTCCGTGCGCACCTTAATCCACTGGTCGCTTTTGCCCAGTTTCGCCTGCGCCCCGGCAGCATCTTCCAGCAGTTCGAGCACATCCGTCGTGTTCACCTGCCCGATTGGGGTGCCAGAAACCGGTGCCTGCCGCACACGAATGCCATTTTCAGTGGGCACCAGAAAGCTTAGGGACGAAGATTCTGGCGTGGGCTGTGCCGCTGGCTGTGCCGCTGGTTGCGGCGCTGGTTGCGGCGCAGGCTTGGCGACTGATTCCAGCAGCGGCGCAGGATCAAGCACCTGACTCACAGTGAGGAAAATGCCCGCCGGACCGAGCGACGCCCCCAGCACATCGTTTTCGCCTACGGTCTGGTTTGGCTGCACCTTAATTGCCGTCAGGTTGGCATATTCAACGATGAAATTGTCGGCGCGCAGCCGCACGGCATTGGTGCCCACAGCAACCACTTTACCCGCAAGCCCGGCAGTAATGGCGCTGCCCTGCGGCGCGGCAAGCTCAATGCTGTCTTCTGTGCCAAAAGCGCGCAAAACTTTAATTTCACCCTGCCACTTAATTGTAAGACCGCCCATAACGTCTGCTCCATTCTTTATGGCATACAAAAATTGGTGTGCACTGCTCTAGTATTGCATAGGTTTTGATTCTCGCGGTCACAGAATCCGCGCAGTCCGGGCAATTGTGCAAGTTTCCGATAGCGCCACATACCGGGTTCGCGCTATGCTTGCGCGAATGCCAGCCACATCACGCGCCACATTCAGCAGGCAGTTGCCACAGGATTGAACAAGAGGATACGCTAATGGACATCACCAGACGGAACGTTGCCATTCTGATTTTTCAGGATGCGGAAGTGCTGGATTTTTGTGGACCTTTTGAAGTCTTTGCCGTCACCCGGCGCAAGGACAACCCGGATTTGCGCCCATTCAATGTCTACACCGTCGCGGAGACGCATGCCCCCGTCAGCGCCCGCAATGGGCTGAGCATCAACCCGGCGCACAGCATTTATGACTGCCCGCCGCCGGATGTAGCACTGATACCCGGCGGATGGGGTGTGCGCCAGCAGCTTGACAAAGCGGCGGTAATTGACTGGATCGGGGCACAGTACGAGCGTGTCGAACTGCTGCTCTCGGTGTGCACGGGCGCATGGCTGCTGGCGAAAGCCGGGCTGCTGAAGGGACTGCACGCGGCGACCTACCACACCGGCTATGAACGGCTGGCAGAACTGGAACCGACCGCCACGCTGTGCCCCGGCAAGCGTTATGCCGACAACGGCAAAATCATCACCTCTGCCGGGATTTCCGCCGGAATTGATATGTCGCTGCACGCGGTCAGCCGCCTGCTGGGTGAAGAACAGGCGGTCTACACAGCGCAGTTGATGGAATACTTCTGGACACCGGGCAAAGTAGACAACCCGGTTTAGAAACACGGTGTTTTCCGTTGGGGCGGGCTTGCTGCAAGCGCGGGTCAGCCCGCCCATAGGGCAGCCGTACCTGCCGTCACCCCGGCGTATCAGCGCTGCACAGGGACAGCGACGGCTACACGACAAATTCCTGCAGGGCGCGCATATACGCTTGCGGTGCTTCCAGCGATGGAAAGTGCCCACAGTCGGGGATCAGCACCAACCGCGCTGTTGGCGCGCGCTCCGCCAGCAGCCGCCCGGAATCGGTTGGAACCGTGTTATCGCGTGTGCCAAAAATCACCAGCGTGGGCACCTGCAAACCGCGCACCCGCTCGCCCAGATCACAATCGAGAATTGCCTGATAGGCACGCCAGGCAGGCATTTCGATGCCGCGCTGCAAGCCCATGCGGCGGTCAACGCTGTCATAGGGGAAGGGGTCCCGCAGTTGATAAACGGAAGAATGGTCATAGATACGGCGATACCACCCAAAACGCATGAACAGGCGCGTGAACGACCAGATCGCCGGGAAAGACGCCCCTATGCGGATGGGAAAACCGTACAACCGCTTGAGGTAGGGCGTAAGCTGCGCGTCTACCACACCAGCCACGCTGACAAACTGCTTCAACCGCTGCGGATGTTCCAGCGCGGTAAACAGCCCAATCTGTCCACCCATTGAATGCCCCAACCACGTAAACTGCTCCAGCCCCAATGCGTCCGCCAGCGCCAGCACACGACGGGACTGCGCGGCGATGCTGTAATCGCCATCGCGCGGCTTGTCGCTTTCACCAAACCCCAGCAGATCAACCGCCAGACAAAAATGCGTCTGGGCATAGACCGCAATCGTGCTGTCCCACACCCCCTTGTGCGATAACCAGCCGTGCACAAAAACCAGCGGCGGCTTGGCGGGATCCCCTGCCGTAATGTAAGCCAGGCGCTGCCCCTCAATGCTGCGAAACTGCGTCGTATAGGCAGGTTGTACTGCTGCGCCAGCGGTCATGATGCTTAAGCCCCCAGTTCTTTCATGCCGGCAATCAGCCGGGCTTTGTCCACGAATAGCCTGAATGTAATCCGATAACCGAGATGCTGCAACCAGGGGCTAAGATACGCTGTCATTACATAGGTAAAACGCATCAGCGGTGTGCCAAAGATGACCCGCAGCCGCGACCCGCGCACGGCGCTGACGATCCCGGCGGAGACCTCCTCCGGCGCATTGTAGCCGCCAGTGAAAGGATTGATGACCCATGCAGCGCGCATCTCGGAGTCATTCAGGTTCGAGGTCATCTGGCTGTAGGTCCAGCCGGGCAGCACCAGCGACACCCGCACCCCCTGATGTTCAACCTCACCGCGCAGTGCATCGCTAAAGCCGATTAGTCCGGCTTTGACCCCTGCATAAACGGTTTGCCCCGGCGACAGGAGCAGCCCGGCGATGCTGGCAACGTTGATAATCTGCCCACTGCGCTGTGCCAGCATGACCGGCAGCACGACCTGCGCCATGCGCACCGCGCCGTAATAGTTGACCTCAATCAGGCGGCGCATCGCTGCCGGGTCGTGTTCAACAAACGGTCCGCCCATAGACAAGCCCGCATTGTTGACCAGCACATCAATCCGCCCAAAAGCGCGCAATGCGGCATCGGCGACAGTCTGCGTCTGGGCATCATCTGTGACATCCGCCGGGCAGACCAGCACCTCCACGCCATACTGCGCGAGTTCGTCGCACACGGCGTGAAGCAGCGCTTCCCGCCGCGCAACCAGCACCACGCGCGCGCCCTGCGCCGCGAAAGCATGTGCAGACGCTCTGCCGATGCCCGCCGATGCGCCCGTAATCACGACCACTTTGCCGCGCAGATCAACCGGGGCAGGGCGGCGCAGCAGCAGCGCCCCCGCGCCCACCAGCCCCGCAAGCGTTATCAGTTGTTTCATCATCGTTGTCTGCTATGCTTTCTGATCCAGTTCGTCAAGTATCGCGCGGATAAACTGCGCGGCTTTGCTGAGTCCGGCGGGATCCAGGCTGCGGCTGTTGTCGCTGTACTGATGCCAGTTTAGCAGCCAACCGTCCTCAGCATGCCCGGCAATGCAGATGCCCCGGTAGCCTCGGTTACGCAGCGCGCGAACTTCTTCATTGATAACCAGCGCGCGCCCCTGCACACTGAGGGGCGGATGCTTGCGCGCGGTTTCTGCTGCCAGCGCCAGGCTTTCGTCGTCCGGCGTGTAGCTGTCCAAGCCGGTAAAGCCGCTGTGCTGCGTGACATAAACCACATGCGGCGCGGCGACCATTTCCAGATCAATGAACCAGGCGTCGCGCAATTCCGCGCCATAGCGATCCAGCAGGGCATGCGTCCCCAGCAGGCCCACTTCTTCCGACCCGGTAAACGCCAGCCACACTTCCGTGTGTTCCAGCGGAGCCTGTTTGACATGCAGCCCTAGCCCCAGCGTGCAGGCAACCGCGCTGGCGTTATCGTTCGCGCCATCCACATAGCCCGCCCGTTCGTCGTAGAGCAGCGTGGCAAGCGCAACACCCAGCAGACCAGCCGTTGCAATACGCAGCTTGTGCGCCAGCCGCCGCAGCCGCCCGGCGGTCAGCCCTTCCGCCAGCAGCGCCGCCGCGTTGCCTGCCGCGCCAGCCTGCATCAGCACCGCCGCAGGCAGCAGCAAACGCTTCTGCACCGGTGAAAACGTCTGCCGGTGTTTGTTACTGTCCGTATGCCCGATAATCACGACCCTGTGCCGGATTTCGCCTGTGGGAGCGATGCGCGCCAGCAGCGTGCCGCCAGGATACTTGCGATACCACTGTTGCAGTATCTGCGGCTGCGATGTTGTGCCGCGCTGATTCTCCGCCGCGCCAAACGCCGCCAGCGCCGCGCCGAGCAGCACGCGCAAACGCCCGCCGCCCGTCGCCAGCAGATTGCCTGCCAGCGCAATTGCAACGCCGGGAATCACCACCCACCCCCATGTATCCCATGTATCGAAAGAAAGCGTTTCAACCTGCTCAATGCCCGCTTCCGCCAGTCGTTTGCGCAGATAGGCGCGCGCCAGTTCTTCTGCCGGGTGTCCTGCCGGGCGCGGTCCAATGTCATCTGCCAGTGCTTTTACGTGTGCCATCAGTGCGTTGGTGTCAAGAGGGGTTGTCATCGTCACTGCCTCCGCGATTGCAATGCTGACCTGTATTCGACTCAATCATGAGCGCTGCAAAAAACAAAGGACACAAAGCATCAATTCATTGTGTCCTTTGTGAGTTTAGGGTCATTTCTGGAATGCTCAGCCAGCACTGGGAAACTGGTGAGTGGCACGGCGCGTATCGGTCGCTGTGCTGGTCGGCTGTGCGCTGCTGCGGTGGCGCAGGCTGTGCCACAACACCCGCACCATAATCGCCGGGCGCATCAAGGTAATCGGACTCACCGTCAGGTTCATTGCCTGCATAAAGGCGAGCGAGACGTGCGTATCATAGGGCATGGCATTCGCCATCAGGTCGGTGTAGCGCTGCGTCATGCGCATCACTATGCCGGGACGGTCGCCCTCTGTGCCGGGGTAGCGCAGGTCCTCGCCGGTCGCCATCAGCCACGCACCGCGAATCGCCTTGACCAACCGCTGCTGGAACACTCTGCCAACGCCTGCCAGATCGTGCCTGCTGAATTCGTTTAGGGTCCGCTGTAACTGCACTGCCTCCAGCGCTGCCGCCGTCATGCCCTGCCCGTAAATCGGGTTGAACGAACAGGCAGCATCGCCCAGCACCACATAACATTCTGGCAGCGGCGTGCGCTCAAAATGGCGCAGGCGGCTGCCCTTGTAGCGAAAGCCATAAATCGGCGAGATGGGTTCTGCGTTGCAGATGGCATCATAGAGCAGGGGTGTCGCCAATGACTTTGCGAATGCCATGAACTCTGCCTCATCTGTCGGGGGATAATCGCCATTCGCGCCCGTCAGGGTCACCACCCAGCGGTCGCCTTCGACAGCGATAATCCCGCCACCGCGCAGCAGCCCCGCCGCCGGGCGTGCCTGCACCAGCAGCGTCACCCAGTCATAGCCTGCCGGGCGTTTGTACCAGCGGGTCGCATAGCCCACGTGCGCGTTGACGAGCGTTTCTTGCGGCGCGGCGTAACCGATTGCCGCCAGCCAGTCCAGCGTGTGACCATTGCGCCCACTGACATCCACTACAAAATCGGCGCTAAAGTCTTCAACTTCACGATTCTGGCGTGACTGAATGCGCACGCCGGTAACTCTGCGGCGGGCGGCATCAGTCAGCAGTTCGCGTACATCCGTTTGTGCCAGAATATGCACGTTGTGCTGCTGCATCAGGCGGCGGCGCACATGGTATTCCAGCGCTACCCGCGTGACGACATTGCTCTGAATGCCGCTGTCAAAGCGCGGCACCCACCCCGCCGTGCTGAACGTAGCCGTGTCCAGCCCCCAGCGCATCAGCGGCGCGCCCAGCTCGGCAAAATCCTGTTCCAAACCGGGGAAAAGCTGTGTCATGATTCGCTGTCCCTGTGCCAGCAGGGCATGCAGATGACGCCCCTGGGGCACCCCGGCGCGAAATTCCGGCGCTTCCGGCAGGACATCGCGTTCAATCACCGTCACGCGGTTAAAATGCTCGCTCAGGACGCGCGCTGCCATCAACCCTGCCATGCTGCCGCCGATCACAACGGCGTGTTCGTGCTGCTGAATCATAGTCGCCCCTCGTATCTCTCCACATAGATCGCTTCGTTAGATATCGAAGCGCCTGCTACAAATCTATCGTGCCGGAAAGTGCCTGCCCGATACATAACGTTTCGTGGCAGGCATCTGGTTTTATCGTGCCGCTTCATCAGGCAGGCACTGCCATCTGCACACCGTTCACCAGGTGTTCCAACGGCAGCGGGCGAAACAGGAACAAATCGGCGCCGGCAGACTGCGCGACTGCTTTTTCGGCGCTGCTGCTGCCAATCACGATCACCGGGAGCGTCATACTGCCGCGCACCGCCTGAACAAAACCGACGACATCAGGACCGAGTTCCTGCGTGTTGACAATTACTGCGGCGGGTTCCAGCCCCGCGCTGAGCAGCCTGCATGCCTCGACAATGCTGCGTGCCAGCGTGGTGCTGTAGCCATGCTGTGCCAGCGCGGCAGCATAATCAATCCGGTGGTATTCTGACAAGCCAACAATCAGGATTTGCGGTGTCATAGTGAGCCTCCCGCGCTCAGTAGGCTTGCGATCGTTATATCACGATCAGCAATACTACGTTTCGTAACATCATGATCTTACGATACGACTGATTGTGCCGGAGGGCAATCAGGACTTTAGTCCTATCACGCAAGCGGCGGATCGCACTTGCGGAAATTTAGGTCTTTTGGCGTAGACAGCGCAGTATCCGGCACGCCCTCCCTGTATTGCACGCGGGACAAAAAATGCTATGCTGAAGGCATAAGGAACGACTCATATGCTAGAACAACCGAAACTCATTTTTTCAGCAAGCATTAAACGCAAATTGTTTGTGCGCCGCTTTTTGTGGTCTCTGCTGGCGGCGCTGGCGGCTCTCGCCGGGATCGGCGCGCTGGCGCTGGCGGCGGGACGCCCGGAACTGGCACAGAATCGCACGCTGCTGACCATCGGTCAAATCACGGCGGCGCTGGTCTGCCTGCTCTTTGCCCTACGCGCACTGCTGAATCTGTGGCGGGCGCTGCGCCGCAAAAGCGAAGAACTGCGCTTTTTTGACCGGGGTTTTATGTGGCAGCAGGGTAAAACTCAGCACAAGTACAGTTGGGCAAAGCTGGCAGCATTCCGCGAAGGCGGCAGCGGCATCTACCTGCGCAAGCGTGTGCTGCTGCAATGGGGCAGGTACACCCTGCGCATGCAGGATGGCAAGGTTTTCCGTGTGGATGGGCTGTATGGCGATCTGCGGCGCTTCGGGAAAGCCGTGCGGCGGTTTGCAGCACGCTCTACCGGCACGCAGATGGCGCGCGCGCTGCGCGAGGACGACACCGCCGCGATTAAGCTGCATCGCAGCCTGACCGTCTATGCCAATGGGCTGGGTGTCGGTTCGCAGTCGATTGGCTGGGAAAATGTGGACGTGAAGCTGCACGGGCGGCGGCTGCTGATCTACCGCAAGAACGCCAAAGGGGTATTCAAGCCGTTCAAACGCTACCGGCTCGGCGCTGTGGACAATCTGGGCGGCTTGATGGAGCTGGCAACCACCACGATCCGCCATCACCAGCCTGACCGCTTCAACATCAAGGTGCAGGTTCCCGTTGTTCGTCCCGCCGCCCGCTGACCGACGTGTACTCAGTCGCCACCGGCTGCCTGCGCCCTATCGCCTGCTGCTGGCGCTGCTGTGGGGCGCGCCCGCGGGCATTGTTTTAGGGGCGCTGCTGTTGGCACGCGGCTGGTCGCCCGCCCTGCTGGATTTGCGCCTGCTGCTGCCGCTGGCGCTGCTGGTGATACCCGTGCGCTACGTCTGGCGCGAAGGCATTGACGTGCTGCCTGCGGGCATTTTCGCGCGGGTTCATCTACCCCGTTATTACCCATATGCCGTGCTGCGCAGTTGGGCACTGCGGCATCATCCGGAAGGCGCTGTTCTGACAGTCTGGGATACAGAATCCAGTCTGGTGCTGGCGGTTCATGCCGCCCACTTGAGCGACCTGCCGGGGCTGTTAAGGGCGCTAAGGGCACATGTCAACTGCCATGAGGAGCAGCACTGAGGCGCAGGTAACCATTCTCGCTGAGCAAGTTACTGCATACCACGCAGTTTTTCGATCATGCGCTGCACAACACTTTTCCTGCTGGGCGTTGTCCGCTCGGCAAGCATGGGGAATTGGTCGGCATTGAGGTCACGCAGGCGGTCAATCTCGGTCAGCAGCACACTGCGGTGAATCAGTTCGCCATTGATGCGATACCAGGAATTTCCCATATAAACCACCTGCGGCGAGCGGCTGTAAATGCGCTCGTACAGGTCAACGTAACCTTGCGCAATGGACGCCGGTGAAAGCGTCACCTCACTGCTGTATACCATCGGGTAACCCTCTGAAATTCCTGCGCTATGCACAACCTGTGGCGAGCGGCTGCGCGCTTATGCTTTCTACTATACTAGCGCAAATCAGATCATTAGCAAAAGTGGGTTTAGTTAAGATTCCCCCAAATTTTACAACCTTCACAGCGCTTCAGGAGCCTTTTGAGGGGCGCCCGGCGCGTACCTGTTTAACGATGACATGCAGGTTGCGCGGTCCGTGCACCCCCAGCACGAGGATTTTTTCAATGTCGGCGGTGCGGCTGGGACCAGAAATGAAGCAGACATTCGCGCTGTTCAGCACGGTGTTCATCCCGTTCGCCCGCTCTGCCGCCACCCAATCTTCCAGCCGTGCCAGAATCTGCGTTTCGTTGATGATGGCGATATGCACCGGCGGCAGCACGGTAGGCAGTCGCGCTTTACCGTGCCCCGAGCTGACCACCAGCGTTCCGGTGGTGGCAATCGCAGCATCCGCACCAGTGATGCCTACAGGTACCTGTTTGAAGCGTTCCAGCGCCTCTGCCCGCGCTGAGTCGTCAGTCGTTTCAGGATACAACACCTCGATGTCCGCCGTGCGAATGGTCACATGCAGCCGGTCAACGGGGATATGTGTAAAGTGCCACGCCAGCACGCTGGTCGCCTGATACTGCCGCAGCAGCGCCATCACCTGTTCCCGTGCTTCTTCGTGCCCGCTGACCACATGCACACAGCCGTGCAGCGCCTCGACTTCGCTCCTGAAGCGCTCCAGCAGCCCTGCCGTGGTTGTATCCTCAATAACGGTCACGGGCTGATAGGCGTGCATTTCCGGACGCGGCGCGGCATCCCGAAAAGGACGGCGGGCGCTGCGCAATTTGCTGAGAATACTGCTGCGAGAGTCAGTCATCAATCACCCCCTGAACACGCTAGCGGGCAAGACTGCCCACGCCCGGATATGACCACTGCTGCTACTGTCTGCTGGTCTGGATTATACACCACCAGCCCGAAACGGGGGCGCAACCCGGCTGTTCACCGTGCGCCCCTTCACGCAGACAGCAGCGCGCACGGGAAGGCGAACTCCGCTGCGCACCGCTTTCCCTGCATCTGCACCGCCGGTCAATCAGTCAACACCCGGCAGGTATTGCGAAGCGCGCCGATCCCTTCAACGCTAACCGTTACGACATCCCCATCCTGCAGGTAACGCGGTGGCTGCATGCCGCTGCCCACCCCGGCGGGTGTGCCCGTCAACAGCAAATCGCCCGGTTCCAGCGTGAACTGCTGCGAACAGTAAGCGATCAGCGTGGCAACCTTGAAAATCATGTGCGCAGTGCTGCTGTTCTGCATGACTGTATCGTTAACCACCGTGCGCAGTGCCAGCGCCTGCGGGTCGGCAATCTCGTCGCGGGTGACAACCCACGGACCCAATGGGCAAAAGGTGTCCAGACTCTTGGCGCGCAGCCACTGCGGCTCTGCTTTCTGCAAATCACGCGCGCTGACATCGTTGGCGACGGTGTAGCCAAAGATCACCTCCAGCGCGGCGGACTCCGGCACATTGCGTGCCCGCCTGCCGATCACCACTGCCAGTTCACACTCCCAGTCCACCTGCTGCGACTGCGCTGTGCGCCACGCAATCAGGCTGTCCGGCGCGGTAATGCTGCTGGGCAGTTTCGCGAACAACAGCGGTTTTTCTGGCAGCGCGTTGCCCAGTTCGGCAGCGTGTTCGGCATAATTGCGCCCGACGGCAATGACTTTGCCCGGAAACAGCGGCGCAGTTAGCTGCACATCTGCCAGCGCAAGCTGGGTTTCGCTGCGCGCGGGAAGCTGCCCGCTGCGAATGACCGGCAGCAGGTCGGCAGCTCCCGCAAAGGGATAAACGTAATCCCCAACCACATCGCCAAGATGCAGCGCACCCTGATAGGTAAAACGTGCAATTTTCACCGAAAGCACTCCTTGTGATAACTGGTTGTGTTATTGAACCCGCTCAAGATGTGCCGCTGCCAGCCTGCCCCAGATACTATCCGGCGCGGCGCTCCACACGCCGTAATAGCCGCTGCGCGCGTTACCCCGGTCACCCAGCAGGTCATAACACAGCGCAGACAAATACAATGCCTCTGCGGAAACCGGCACATCCGGGCTGCGCCCGACCTGATTCTGAAGCCGCAGCAGCGCCCCGGCTGGATCATTTTCGACGAGCAGTGTGTCATAAACATCCGCGGAGGGCAGCAGTTCAGCAGGCGCTTCCGGGCGCAGTTCGTAGCCCGGAGGCGGCGGAATCGGCGCTGCCGTATAGAAGTCGTCGCTCAGCGGCGCGAAACTCCACCACACCCCCGGCGCGATGTTGACCGCCTCACGATCAATCCTGCCCACTTCGCTGATAATGACCGTGCGAAGCACCGGGATGCCCAGCGCGCGCAGTTGGTCGGTCAATGAGGCAGTGCGGCGCAGCGGATTTTCGGTAAACAGGCGCGCCAGCAGTTGATTCAGGTCACATGCCCCGTACTGGCTGGCAGTTTGCAGCGCAGCACACAATTCTACCGGCGTGCTGTTGGGCACTGCGGTTTCAAGCCGGTATGCGGCAATCTGCTCCGCCAGCCAGTTGTCCACGCTGGCAAACGCCTCCAGCGTGGCGACTTCCTGCTCCGCCAAATCAGGCTGTCCATTCAGCACATAGAGCATTGCCAGCACCATGCGGGCGCGGCGGACATCGGCACTGTCGCTGGCATACGCGGGCAGGGCAGCGCGCATGGTGTTGATCGCCTGCGCGGGCGGCTGCGTGAACAGCGCAATCGCGTCTAGCTGGCAGGCAGGGCTGTTCTGCGGGGTGTAATTGGGCAGGCTTAAGGGATCAGTCACCACACGGTAGTAATTGAAGCTGTAGCCCCAGTTCACCGGCAGTTCTTCGATACAGTTCCACACTGAAGGGCGATAACGGTAATTGATGGTGCGAAGTTGCGTGCCATCCGTTGACCAGTCCAAAAGCTGGCCGAAAAGCATCCGCTGCCCCGGCACAATCAGGCTGCTGATGCTGCCACTGCGCCCACTGAAAATGAGCAGTTCCCGGTTCGCCACACCAAGCTCCAGCACTAGTGCCAGTTCGTCAACGCCATCTGCGTTGACATCCCCCACGCGCTGCACACTGATCGCCCGCACATCGCGCAACGGCGCGGCAGGCAGCAGTTCAACACCGGACAGCAGACGATAAACCCCGCCCGGACCGGCTGCTGCCAGGAAGTAATCATCATAGCGCAGCACGCCGTCGGGTGTGCTGTAGACCGCATGAATCAGGGCATCGGGGTCGCCCTGTGCATCCAGGTTGAACGAGTCAATGCGCACCTGAAAACCGCTGAAGCTGAGCAGTCCCGGCTGGGTAACACCGACAGCTTCAAGCGTCAGCAGAATATATGGGCGCACGATGGCACGCAAATCCAGACTGCCGGGTGGCGCGGAGAGCATCGCCTGCACAAGTTGTTCGCGCAGCGGCAGATCACGCGGGGCGCCGGGGAAACGCCGTTCCAGTTCGTAGAGCGTAAGCTGCACGGCACGCACCTGTGCCATGTCACGCGGGTCATACTCCGCCAGCAAATCGAGCAGCAGCCCGACCAGATCGGGTTCGCGCCACAAACGCAGGGCATACTGATCCAGCGACGTGGGCGGCAGATTGAGTGAGCGCGTTGGCGAAAGCGGCGGGGCGGGCAGCGGCACAGTGGTCGCGGCAGTGGTTGGCAGCGCGGGCGGCAGCGTTGGCGCGGGCGTGACTGTTGGCGTTGGCAGCGAAGGATCGGGCGTGAAAGTAATGAACACAGGTGCGCCGGTGGTCGCCGTAGCAGTCGCAGTCACCGGGACAGGCTGCCCCCCACCGGCAGGTGTGTTCGTGACGATGACAGGCTGTGCCGCACCCAGCGTCCCGGAGCGCAGAACCAGCAGTACCGCCAAACACACACCGAGTATCAGCAGCAGTCGAAATCGCATGACCGTCTCCTATCCAACTCTGAGCTTTGCGCACTTATTGTGGCGCACTCCCGCCCAATTGCCAATTATCGTCTGCGCGCCTGCCGGGCATCCAACAAACATCAACGATAATTGAGAGAAGATTGCGTATAATGATGGTGTGCGAAGCTCTTTCTGGAAATTCCAAACGGTAGTCTTATGATTCCATCTTCTCGCCATCATCGCCTCAGCGTTCGCAAACGACTGGCTGAAGCGATGGATCATCTACAGCGCGGCGAACTGCGCAGCAACACCCGCATTTCCCGCTGGCTGCTGGCGCTTTATCTGCTGCTGCCGCTGACCGTCTTTCTGGTGCTGAACCCGCTGCTGCCCAGTCCAGTCACTTTCCTGGCCATGCTCATCACGGTGCTGCCTATCCATCTGTACTACAACCGCCGCGCGGATCGTGAGCAGCAGACGCTGGTTGCCGCGAGTGAACTGCGCTTCCGCCTGCTGGCAGAAAATACCAGTGACATGATTGCGCTCTATACGGGGGACAGCAACCTGCTTTATGTGACCCCCGCATGCGAGAAACTGCTGGGATATTCTCCCGAAGAATTTATCGCGCTGGGCACTGCCCTGATTCACCCGGATGATCGCCTGAGCGCTGACATCAGCCAGTCCGCCAGCCTGAGCAGCTTCAAGCGTGTTGAGCAGCGCATGCTGCATAAGGACGGGCACTATGTCTGGATGGAAACCCATTACCAGTTCGTCCCCAAAACGCTGGGGGTCGAATTTCGCATTGTCGCGTCTTCGCGCGATATTACGCGGCGCAAACAGGCAGAGGAAGCGCTGCGCGAGCAGGAACATCTGCGCGTGGCACTGCAAAAAGAGCAGGAATTGAGCGAACTGAAAAGCAAGATGATGGTGCGCATCTCGCACGAGTTTCGCACCCCGCTGACAGTCATCAGCACATCAGGCGAACTGCTGGAACATTACTTTGACCGCATGAACCCGGCAAAGCGGCAGGAGCACATTCAGAAGATTCGCCGCGAAATCCGCCGGTTAACCAGAATGCTGGAAGACATGGCGTATGTGGTGCGCAGTGCCCAGGCGCCGCAAAGCCGGAGCACCCGCAGTCGTTTTGATCTGGTGCGCCTGTGCCAGACGCTGCTGGACGAATTCCGGCAGGCAGAAGGCATCCAGCATACCATTGTGCTTGAAGCAGACCGCCGGGAATACACGATTGCCGGTGATGAGGGGCTGGTCATGACGATGATTGACAACCTGCTGTCAAATGCCGTCAAATATTCCCCTGCCGGTTCGACAATCACCGTAAGCGTCCGGCAAAAAGCACAGGACTGCCTGCTGAGTGTGCGCGACGAGGGTATCGGCGTGCCGGAGCCCGATCAGGAACGCATTTTTGAGCCGTTCTTCCGCAGCAGCAACATTGATGAAGTCAGCGGCATGGGCTTGGGGTTGAGCATCGTCCGCGATGCGGTTGCCTGGCATGGCGGGACAATTGATGTAGAGAGCACTCCCGGCGAGGGCGCTATTTTCACGGTTCACCTGCCGCTGACACCTAGCCCCGACCTGACCGAACATGCGGCGGTGGTGGCGTAATTGCCACACCCGTGGTTCAGTTATCCGCGCTTGCGCCCAGCGCCGGACGCTGTTCCGGCGGCACATAATCCGCTACCGTAAAGCTCAGCGGCAGCGTGGTCTGTATGCTGCCATCCAGCAGCACAGCCTGCGCCTCAAGCGTATAGCTCCCTAACGCCAGCGTCCACCACAGCGCCCAGGGTTCCGCGCTGACCGTGCCCAGCGCCTGCCCATTGAGAATGTAGGTCACCGACTGTGTGCCCGGCGGCGCGCCCACTTCAAAACGAATGCGTTGTGTTTCCTGCGGCAGCACGGGCGAAAGCTCGTAGATGGTGAACGGGTCGGGGTGCAGCAGGCGCAAACCGGAATCCGCGTCCGGCGCTTGCACAGCAGCGCCCACCGGCGGCGCGGGAAAACCGTTGCGTTCGCCCCAACTGCGCGCTTCCTGCGGCAGCACAATCAAGACCTGTTCGACGGCAAATTCCGGCGGGGTGCTGGCAGTCGCAGGCTCACCGCTGCGGCTGTCAATCAGGAAAGGCTGGTACAGGTTATCATAGGTAGTTGGCACAGTACCCGGAATGAACAATTCGACCTGCGTGTGCGGGCAGTACGGCGTGGGCAGCAGCCCGCTGAGAGCGCAGACCTCGGCACGCACGATGCCCGGCGGCTCGTCGAAATCGCGTTCGGGCGTACCAACCAGCACCTGCCGCATGAACTGATGCCAGATGGGTCCCGCGCCACTGATGCCCGTCATATCGCGCATGGGCACGTTGTTGGCATTGCCGACCCATACACCCACCACCAGATCAGGCGTATAACCAACGATCCAGTTGTCGCGGAAATTGGTCGTGGTACCGGTCTTCGCGGCGGCAGGCCGCCCAA
Source organism: Anaerolineae bacterium (assembly GCA_034435675.1). Taxonomy (GTDB): domain Bacteria; phylum Chloroflexota; class Anaerolineae; order Aggregatilineales; family Phototrophicaceae; genus DAOTWP01. The sequence goes on along the minus strand of DAOTWP010000035.1, from coordinate 26,759 downwards.
TATTCATCACACTGTGTTCGCCAAAACCGGGAATACGCGCGTTGTTGTCGCTGAGGATGTCTGTAATGATATATGCCACCCGCGCATCAATGATGCGCTGTGTCGGGCGCGGCGGCTCCCACGAGTACAGCACCACGCCGGAGGCAGCTTCTACGCGCGTAATCAGCACCGGCTCAACGCGATAGCCGCCGTTGGGAAAGATGCTGTAAGCCTGCGTCAGGTCAAGCAGGCGCACCTCGCCGCCGCCCAGCGTAACCGCAAGATCAACACGCGGATTAGTCACCAGTGTCTCTAACCCGGCATTGCCGGCCAGATCAATAAAGGCGGGCAGTCCAACATACTGCAACGCCAGCACCGCCGGGATGTTATATGAACTGCTCAGCGCCTCGCGCACCAGCACCGGACCATGTTCAGCAAAGCCGAAGTTCGCCGGAGTATAACCGGCAAGCTGGCGCGTGATAAACGGCGTCGAAACATCCAGCACCATCGTGGCTGCCGTCCATGGCTGGTGTAACTGCGGATCCAGCGCTGCCGCATAGGTGAACGGCTTCAGCGCGCTGCCTGGCTGGCGCAGTGCCAGTGCTGCATTGACCGCGCCATCAATGCTTTCGTCAAAATAATCAGGGCTGCCCAGCAGCACATACACTTCGCCGGTGTGCGGGTTCAGCGCCACCAGCGCAGCGTTGTTCGCGTTCGCGGCGACACGACTGCCATCGGCAGGGTGATTCAGCCGGTAAAGCTGTTCGCTGCTGATGTTCTGCGCCAGTCGTGTCCAGTTCAGATCAATGCTGGTGTAGACCGTCAGACCTTCGCGGTAAAGCTGCTCCGGGAAGCGGCGCTCCAACTGCGTCCAGACTGCCATCACGGCATGCGGCGCAGCAATCGGAAATGGGCTGGCAGCGAACTGCAAGGCATCGTTAAAGGCACTGTCTGCCTGTGCCTGCGTAATCATACCGTTTTGCGCCATCAGCCCCAGCACTACCTGCTGGCGGTCTCTGGCAGCTTCGCGGTTGGTCAGTGGATCATAGCTGGCGGGCTGCTGCGGTAAGCCCGCCAGCAGCGCGCACTCCGCGAGGGACAGATCACGCGCGGATTTGCCAAAATATGCCTGTGCCGCTGCTTCAATACCATAAGCGAGATTGCCAAAGTAAACCTGGTTCAGATACAGCTCCAGGATTTCGTCCTTGCTGTAGCGCCCTTGAAGCTGAATCGCCAGCACCATTTCGCGCAGTTTGCGCTGTAGGCTGCGTTCCACCCGCTGCGCCGGGTCAAACAACAGGATGCGCACAAGCTGCTGCGTGATCGTGCTGCCCCCGGCAAGCACTTCGCCGCCGCGCAGGTTGATCCACAGCGCACGGGCAACGCCGACAAAATCAACGCCGGGATGCGCATAAAAGTTGGCGTCCTCCGTGGCGATGATGGCGTTCACACAGTGCTGTGGGATTTCCTCCAGCGGGATAAACGTACTGCGCCCGCTGTTTGCACCTTCAGGCAGAATTTCATACAGCAGTGCGCCGTGCCGGTCATAGATGCGTGTGGAGGGGAGCTGCAACCCCGCTTCAAGGCGGTCAATCGAGGGCAGGTCATGGAAGACGTAGAAGTAAATGAACACCACGAAGACAGTCACAAACGCCACAAATCCGTACAGAATTTTGCGGCGGCGGCGCGCATTCTTGAGGTGACTCCACAGGGTTTTCATAGCGCCCATTGTAAAGCAGCACGCCGCCCCATGCGAGGCGCTTGCCCTACGATTAGGCTATAATCGGACGTGTTGAACAGCATACCTGCGTACACAGGGGGAATAATGCGACTGTTTGTGGCGATTGATTTTCCCGACTCGGTCAAAGACCAGCTTGCCCGGCTGCGCAGCGAGATACCGACGGCGCGCTGGGTGGGGCGCGACCAGCTGCACCTGACGCTGCGCTTCATCGGTGACGGCATTGAGCCGGCGCGGTTGGAGAAAATCAAAGCAGCGCTGGCAGCAGTGCAGGGCAGCGCCTTTGACCTGCGGCTGCACGGCACAGGGCGCTTCCCGGAAGTCTCGCAGTCCGGCAAAGCTGCCAGACGGCTCGGTCCGCCGCGCGTGCTGTGGGTCGGGGTGGAGGTCCCGCCAGCGCTGGCGCAGCTTCAGCGCGATATCGAAGCGGCAGTCGTGGCGCTGGGCTTTCCGCCGGAAACCAAGCCATTCAGTCCACATATCACGCTGGCGCGACTGCAAACAGATCGTCCCCTGCCCCAGGTGGACGCTTTTCTGGCGGTACACGCGCGCTTTCGCACAGAAACCATGCCTGTGGATTCCTTTTATCTGGTATCTAGTGTACTCAGCCCTGCGGGACCGCATTACCAGCATGAAGCAAAGGTTACCCTGTTGAAATCTTAACACAAGTTAAATTGTGTTCTAGCGCAAGAATACGCACAATGGAATTAGACAAATGCAATAGCATCTGCTGCACAATTATTCGAGCCGCCTTCGCTGGCGCTTATCGCTTATATTGAATCGAAGCCAGCCGGGGCAGCGCTGCATCATCAACAGAGGAACAATTTATGATCATCCAACAGTTACTGCGCCAGCTTGACCATCCAGATCCCGCACAGCGTATTGCCGCGATCAAACAGATTGCGCAAAGCAAAGACCCCGACGCGCTCAAGCCACTGGCAACCGTCTACAAGACCGACAGCGATCCCGAAGTACGCGATATGGCGCTTAAAGCCGGGCGCTATATCCAGAAACACAACGGCACGGGTGGGAGTGATGGGGCCAGCGCCGCACTGCTGGCAGCACCTGAAAAAAGCAAGCGCCAGCCGGAAGCGGCGTCAGCGCCACGCGGCGCGGCGATTACCCCGCAGCAGGAGGAACGCGCCAAACAGAATGTCAGCGCCGCGATGGATTATCATTTGCGCGACGAAAATGAAAAGGCGATCAAACAGCTTCAGAAAGCGTTTGCACTCAACCCCGCGCTCAAAACCGATCCTTACACAATCAGTCTGGCATCCACTATTACCGGCTTGACCGGACAGTCAGCAATCGCGGCGATTGTTGGCGGCGACATGGGCGTGAATCAGGGCGGCGGGATCGAAAAGCTGAAAAAGGGCAAGGTTGACCAGACCCAGCAGGACTCCGACTGGTTCGGCGCGGGGCTGTGGACGGCAATTCTGTCGTTCACTATCACGGTGGGACCGCTCGTCACGCTCGCGCTAATTCTGTGGCTGTTTACCACCTTGCTGGGCTTTATGTTCGGTGCCGATATTCCGCAGGAAGAATTCCAGGCGGGCATTGGCGAATTCATCGTTCAGAGCATCCCGCAGTTTATCCCGCTGACTCTGCTGTCCATCACTGGCATCATCGCGCAAATTCTGGTGACTCATTTTGCGGCGCGGCTGGTGTTCAAAGGCACCGGCAAACTGCCCACACTGATGATGCGCGTTACCCGCTTTCTGACCATCCTGCTGCTTGCCTCGCTGGCAGCGATTATCGTCACCATTGTGATGACGCCCTTCTGGCCCACCGTTTTGACGGCGTATACGGCGGGCGCGGCGTTCCTGCTGATTCTCAGCGTCTACTATCCCTTCATCCTGATCTTCATCATCCGGCTGGCAGCAGGACTGGCGGCAATGATGGGCAGCAGCAGCGGGTTCGACTCTGGCGCATCAACCACGACTGGCGACGCGATTACGCTGATGCTGGCATTCGTGTTGTTCCTGCTGCAAGCTGCATGGGTAGCCAAACAGACCACCGACACCCACCGCATTGACATTGCGCGGGGGGTCGGCGCGGTGACAATTGGTTACGTCGCCATGATTCCGATCGCTTTCCTGCTGTCGCTGTTCCTTGAAGGGCTGCTGACTGACCTGCTGAATATGTTCGGCATGATGACCTCAGGCGGCGCAATGTTCTGATGCGCGCATACCGCTGCTTGCTTTGAACAAGTGTAAGGCAGGCTGTATCGTTGCCTGGGCGCGGTGGGTGATACGCAAGGGCTGCTGAGGGGTGTAATAAGAACCAACCGCTGCTGTTGGCAGGGTAGCAGTCCCCTGGACCCTGCCAGCGCCGATTGTTTATCGCACTGTTATCCAAGGAATGGCGCATGCTCAACCGTCTCACAGTACAACTGGAAAGCCCTGACCCGGCAGAGCGCAAAGCCGCGATTAAGGCGCTGGCACAAACGACAACCGAAGACCCGCAGCGTGTGCTCAGGCTGCTGGCGCTGGTCTACCAGCAGGATCCCGACCCGGATGTACGCTATCTCGCGCTGCAAGCAGGGCGATATGTCAAGAAGTTCATCCCTGAAACGGTGAAAATGCCGGAGCGCACCAGGCTGAGCGACTTCCGTGATGCCACGCAGGACGCCGCCGCACCCGCACGCACGAGCCTTGTCGTTTCCGCCGCCGCAGAAACACGCGCCAAAGGGCTGGTGACCGAGGCATTCAACTGCCATATGCGTGGCGAGAATCGCAAGGCAGTAACCCAGTTGCGCGCCGCGTTCAAGGCGAATCCTAACCTGACTGCCAACAGCTATGCCACCGGGCTGGCAACCACGCTCACAGGCTTGCCCGGTCCTGAGGCAGTCGCTGCGATCCTCGGCAAAAGCCGGGTCGCCACAACCCAGGGCAGCAGCCTTGAACGGCTGCGCACAGTGGGCGAATCCAGCCGCGATGATGCCGGTTGGGCGCGCGCTGGGATGTGGGTAGGCATTATGACCGCTGTGCTGACGCTGGTGCCGCTGGTGATCATTCTGCTGTTCGTCGAATTATTCGCCGCGCTGGCGGGTGTGCGCAGCAGCAGTGTCAGCGGACAATTTGTGGAGCTGTTCACCCCGCCGTTCCTCGTCAGTGCCCTGCTGACCGTAGCAGGCTTGTGTCTGCAACTGCTGTTCACGCACGGCTTTGCCCGACTGCTGTTCAAGGGGCAGGGCACGCTGCCCGCGCTGATTCACAAGATCGTCCGGTTTTATACAATCTACTACGCTGCCACCATCGGCATCATCGTGCTTGGGTTCATCGTGCTGCTGATTCTGGCGATTTTTGCGCCGCGCATCGCCATCAGCCTGGCAGAACTGCTCGACACTTTCGGCTTGATGCTTGCCGCCGCAATATTCCTGATACAAGTGATCTGGACATTCAAGCTGGTAACGGACAATTATCTGAATTTCGACATCCTGCGGGGTATCGCCTCTGCGCTGCTGGGTTATGGCGTCATGATCGGGCTGCTGGTGCTCAGCCTGCTGGCTTTCCCCAACTGGCTCGAAGACCTGTTCGAGAACATGGTACGCGCGTTTAGTTAGCGCGGCTGCCAGCGCCAGCCCGCTTTTGCGAATGTTGATAAACATTGATTAAACGTTAACGTTCAGTTTATTCAATCAAGGGGCACAATGATTAGGAGGCACAACAGCATTTATACAAAGGCTTTCTAACCATGACGCTGATGAAACTTGCCAAACAACTTGACCACACCAACCCCCAGCAGCGGCGGCAGGCAATCGAAGCGCTGGCAAAGCAGGACGACCAGCGCGCCCTGTCGCTGCTGGAGGCAGTCAGCAAGCGCGATCCTGACGAAACGGTGCGCCGGTTCGCCGAGAAAGCCATTGCCTATTTCAAACGCCGCACAGGCATCGAAGCTGCCCCAGAACTGCCGGACAAGACGCAGTCCAGGAAATCGAAAATCGACCCCAAACTCGCCGAACAATGTCGCCGGCTGGTTAATGAAGCAATGGCGAGCCATACCCGTGGGGATAACCTGAAAGCGGCGCGTGCCCTGCGCAAAGTGCTGCTGATGAATCCCGGCTTAAAGAACGATACTTACGTCGCCAGCCTTGTGGGCAGCGTCACCGATCTGGACGGTGATGAAGCCTTCGAAGCGCTGCTGAGCGCACGCCGGTTGGAGACGATCCCCGGTGTTGCCGCAACGCTGAAATAGGATGGCAGCGAAACCGGCACAGGGCGGCGGTCTTCGCTTGGCTTGACCCGCTTTCGATGCTACCCTAATGCGCTGTGTGCATCTGACCATCCTGAAGGGGACACGCATGAAGATTCTCGTCACCGGAGCCGCCGGGTTTATTGGCTCACACCTTGCCGAAACACTGCTGCGCGCCGGACATACCGTGATTGGGCTGGACTGCGTCACGGATTATTACGATGTGCGTCAAAAGGAATACAATATCACTGCAATTCAGGCGGCGGGCTGCCAGTTTGTGCGGGCAGACCTCGCAGCAGACGATCTGCAACCGCTTGTCGAAAATGTTGAGGTGGTCTATCACTGTGCGGCACAGCCGGGCATTTCTGACAAAGTGAGCTTTGCGACCTATGTGCGCAACAATCTGGAAGCAACCTACCGCCTGCTCGAAGCCGTCAAGACGCAGCGCACGCTCGGTTTGTTTGTCAATGTTGCCACCTCATCCGTTTACGGGTTAAAGGCCACCGAGTCGGAAGCTGTGCCCCCGGAGCCGATTTCGTATTATGGTGTGACCAAACTCGCCGCCGAGCAGCTTGTGCTGGCATACTACCGCGACAAGAAACTGCCCACCTGCTCACTGCGATTGTTCTCCGTCTATGGCGAACGCGAACGTCCTGACAAGCTCTACCCGCGCCTGATCCGCAGCATTCTGCTGGATGAACCCTTCCCCCTGTACAGCAACAGCCGTGAACATTCGCGCTCCTTCACCTATGTGGGCGACATCATTCGCGGGTTTATGGCAGCGCTGGGCAACGAGAATGCCATCGGCGAGGCGATTAACATCGGCAGCGATGTCGAAATGACCACTGGCGCGGCGATTGATACGGTTGAACGGTTGATGGGCAAACCGGCAACATTTGACCTCAAGCCCCCGCGGGCTGGCGACCAGGAAAAAACGCACGCCAACATTGACAAAGCACGGCGGCTGCTGGGCTTTGAACCGCAGACGAGTTTTGAGCAGGGGATTCAGAACGAAATCGCGTGGATGCGCGATCTACTGGGCGTTCACTAAGTCCAAACAAATTGACAATGTCGGATGTAGAGGCGGGTCTCAGACCCGCCCCTGCGGAAAACAATCCCACGAGTTTCCTGTGGCTGTACTTAGAAACCCATCGCGTAAGCCTGTTTACGTAGACAAGGGGATTAATCCTCTTGTCCGGTTACGGACTGGCACTATAGCCAACAGCAGGCGGGGTATACTCACACCTCGCCCATAGCCTAACTCGTCGGCAGCCTAACGCCAGTCCGGGGCGAAGTCATCGCCCAGATCATCAGTGAGGCGTGTCTGGTTATCGCCGTCGGCATCCATGCTATAAATCTCAAAATCCCCGTCACGGTCGGTCTCAAAAACAATCTGGCGGGCATCCGGTGAAAACTTGGAGAATGCATCGCTGGCATCGTTGTCCGTGAGCTGCATCTGCTCGCCCGGTTCCAGCCCATCTACTGCCATAACAAAAATCTCCGTGTCACCGCCACGATCGGAGGTATAGGTGAGCAGCGTACTATCAGGCGACCAAGCGGGAATACGTTCATTATCCGGTGTTTCGGTCAGTGGCTGCGGCTCACCAACGGTTCCTTCGGCAGCATCAAACTCGGCAATGAACAAATCCCAGTTGCTGTCGCCGCTCTGATAGACGAGGCGCGTGCCGTCCGGCGCTACAACGGGCAGGCGCTCGTTGATGGCAGTATCGGTAATCTGGCGCAGATTCTCACCATCCGCATTGATGATATACAGTTCAAAATTGCCTTCGATGTCACTGCAAAAAATCAGGTGTTCACCATCGGGAGTCCAGTTGATGTCCAGTGAAAACCCGCCCATGTCCGTCAGAAAGATTTCCTCGCCAGTCGCGGCATCAATCACGCCGACTTCCAGCACATCGTTGCCAAAATCCCGAAAGAAAGCAATTCGCGTGCCATCCGGCGACCAGACGGGATCCCAATCGCCAAAATTGTTGTCGGTAAGCTGACGCGGATTACCGCCATCGGCATCCATCGTGAACAGTTCAAAGTCACCATCCCGACTGGATGTAAAAACAATCACACCATAGGTGGCTGCGCCGCGCAGGTCTTCCAGCGGCACTTTTGTGCGTGTTGGGTCGGGCTGCTGGTCGTTAGTAGGCGGATCAGCAAAGGCACTGCTCACCATGAGCGCCAGCACAAACAGCGCCGCAAGCAAAACTGAGAGGAATGTTTTCATCGGACTCCCCCGGAGATGTGCGATTACGCTCAGTGTAGCCTGCTTTGGCGGCGGGCACAACCGAACTGCGGCTGCAAACGGGTTAACGCGCTGTTCATGCCAGCGCAGGCAGGCGCACGCTCAGGGCAGGCATAGCAGAACGCGGATCAAGCATGCGTTGATCATAGACAAAATCGTCAGCCGGGATAATTCGCCAACGGTGCTGGTACACCGCACTCAGGGCAGCAGCAATTTCGAAGAAGTTCCAGCGGGTGTTGGAGTCCAGCAGATAAACACCGCCGGGTTGTGATGCCAGTCGCACTAGTGCTGCTGCGGTATCGGCAATGAATGAACAGGCGGGATACCAGCGCTGGCTCGCGCGCACCTCGCCCAGCTCATGCATGCGCTGCTCGAAGAAATCAAGCATGTTGTTGGAACCGGGCTGTTCCCCGATTTGCCATCCAAGTCGGGCGATCACGGCGTCCGGGTTCTGTGCCAACGCCTGCCGTTCCGCCTGCAATTTCTCATAGCCGTAACCTTCGGCAGCATCCGGGATACTCTCCGGTGTAAACGGACCGACTGCATCGTCCGTATAGACCATCACACTGCTGGTAAACACAAAACGCACCCCAAGCTGGCGGCAAATCCAGGCGAGTTCGCTGGTCCAGTGGTAATTGACCAGCCATGATTCGTTCACTTTCCCTGTTGGCTGCGAGGCAGTCGCCAGATGAAACAGGGCATCAGGCTGCTCTGTACGAATGAACTGCTCCATCGCTGTGTAATCGTCTATCGGGATAGCGCGGCGGTCCCAGGACACTACACGACTGCCCTGCGCTTCCATCCAGCGCTTCAATCCACTGCCAACTGCGCCGCTCGCGCCTGTAAGAATTGCTTTCATCCCACACAACCGTTTCCAAAACCCAGTTTCGCCAGCAGAGTATAACGCACACCAGCACCACGAAGAATCACAATGGTGGATTGCTGCGCCGCGTGCTGTGCACAGCCGCCTCTACCCAAACCAGATGGGACTGCTCCAGGCGCATTCGCCGTAACGATCACGCACGGTTACCCGGCAGAAGGGTGCCTGAATGCGCCTCAGCGGCAGTTCAACATCAATCAGCCCTTTACCGTGAATCTGTGCCGCCTGCCAGCCGGAACCGGTGACAAAGACACTGCTGGCGGGCGAACAGCGCACACGAATCGACTCGCCAGGCTTAATCTGAATATCGTGGATCAGCGGACCCGTGCTGCTGTAATAGTGCCCTGCCTTGAGCGCTGCCAGCAGTGCATCGGGGTCAAGCGCCTCACTTTTCACCCACACCCAGCCGCGCACGAAGTCGTCACGTTCGGGGTTGAAGTGTGCGTCGTCTGTCGCACACGCGCTGTAGACTCTGCCCCGCGCCGACAGCAGATCAAGCATATACCAACTGTCCGCTTTGGTGTTGTAATCCGCAGAAACGCCGTTATAGATTTCGACGGCATGGATGTCACCCAGGGACAGCACATCGCCCTCTGTCAGCCCATACCACGCCGGATGTGCCGCCGCGACAAATGCACCTGCTGCCAGCGCCCGCGCCGCAAGCTGTGGTCCGCTTTCATCTTCCGCAGGCGGGGCAAAATCCAACGGCAGCCCCACCGCCAGGATATGCCACAGTTCGCCCAACTCCGTACTGCCGCTGTGCAGTTCCGCACCGAGCAGCGTGGTAAATTCTGTGCTGCGGTACGTGCGGGTATCTGCCAGGGGAAATCCGTAACGCTCCATAAAGTGATCGGTGATTGCCAGAAAGTGATAGCCGTTTTCGCGGTACACGCGGCAGGTTTCCTCAACAGACAAGCGCCCATCGCTCAGTGTCGAATGCGTGTGCAGATTGCCGCGCCAGAAGCGTCCCGGCTTGTCGAAAGGCAGGTTGTGCATGACGATCCTCGTAGCTTATGGATACCCGTGTCTATCCCCGGTAGTGCGCTGTGCAGAATGCGACCACGTTCATGCTACATGCGAACGGGCATGCAGGCAACCGCAGCCATTACGTGAACACAACGCAAGACACCCTCATGCGCAGCACTGCACAAGGTCGAGATGTGTTACCACCGCTTCAATTTCCATAAACCCCAGCATCCGGGCAGCAGACACGCGGTGATGCCCATCCACAACGTAATACGCGCCGCCCACTTCAATCAACTCTACAGGGGGTAACCCACGCCCGCTGCCCAACAGTGCAGCGACCATCGTCCAGCGCTCCTGCATGCGGGGATGCAGCGGTAGAAAATCAATATCGAACTCATCACGATCGACACTGCCCTGTACAGCGCTCAGCGGCACACTGCGCAAGCCCCGGCTGTAGCGGTTGGCAATTGTAAAACACTGCCACAAGTCTGCGAGGCGGTGCAGTTGGCGGCAGGTTCCTGTTCGCAGAGCGCGGCGCTGCTGTTGTCGTGCCCGCCGCAGCCCGTGCCAAAACAGCCCGATCATTTCAGAATTATAGGCACTGGATGCATCACTGGAGAAGCCTGCTGTTGGACTGAACATTGCTGCCTCCCTTACGCCATGTGTGTTACTGTCCCTACTCTAATGGACGCAGCAGCAGGGCACATGGGTGCAAATACCGAACAGCTTTCAGCCTTTCGGCGGAAAAACACTGCTCAGGCAGAAACGGACAGCCAGCGAACGCGGGCGCGCAGCCACAGCCACAGCAGCGCATAGGCAGAGAAGAGGAACAGCATCGGGTCTGTCGGCACGCGGTAGCGTGTGGAGGGGTGAAAGAACACATAAACCAGCGTCATGCTGATCTGCACAAACCACAGCAGGGATACCCGCCGCCAGTCACGCAGGGTCAGCAGCACGCCCACCAGCGCCAGAACGAACAGCACTCCGTAATAGTACCGGTGCAGTGTGCGCCCAAGCTGGTCGAACAGCGGCTCGTCATACAGGTTCACCGGGTCATTTTCGCCAAAGCTCAGATCAGTGCTTTCGCCCGTTGCCGGGTTCACCCGCCGGATAACAAACGCGCCGTTTTCATCCAACCCTAAATCCTCGCCCGGCTGCGGGTTATAGCGGGGGGCAATGTCAATGCTCCAATGCACCAGAAATTTGACCCACAGCAGTTCGGGAATACGCTCCGGGTGCGTGCGCAGATACTCAAACCCCAGCGCGAAGCGTTCGGCATCCGCCTCCCGGCTGTACGGGTCGGCGGCTTGCAGCGTCGGGGAAGTCCACTGCACATCGTAACCGGCGCGGAAAAACGGCACGGTGTACTCGCTGTTGCCCTGCCAGAAGTTCGCGCCGGAGGTGGTGGTCATCGGTACAAACGCGCCGTACACGCTGTAATTGCGGGCAATCCAGGGCAGCAGCACCAACAGACTAACCAGCGCAACTGGCAGCAGGCGCAGTACGGTCTGCGTCAGCGCCGGACGCAGCAGCCAACCCGCGCCCACGCGCCAGCGCTTGAACAGGAACCATAGCGCGACGAACAGCGCCAGCGGCGGCAGAATTGGGCGCGCCAGCATGGACAGCCCCAGCACAATGCCCCCCAGCACCGCCAGCAGCCACGCTGCTTTGTCCAGCCGGGGATGTACCCGCAGCAGCGCCATCAGCAGCACAAAGGCAAACAGCAGCAGCATGAAGAATGGCGTATCAATCAGGGTGAGATTCTGGAAGATCAGGTAGGGATAACAGGCATACATCAGCCCTGCCAGCACACCCACCCACGCGGGGTCAACAAAACGTGCCGGCGCGCGCCCATGCCGCCCGTTAAGGGGCATTGCCGCCCGCGCGATATAATACAGCATAGCGATGCAGGCAAGATCGAGCAGCGTATGAAAAATGCCCACTTGCAGATAACCGCGCCCAAACACGCCGTAGACCCCCGCCAGCGCCACACTGTACAGCGGCGGAATCGAGGCATCCGGCACACCGGGGATGCGCCCATAGGTGCTGGTTGCCAGCAGGTTCACAGCATAGGCGTCGTAAGCATCCGAACCGTGAATCGCGCCGGTCTGATCAAAGGCAAACACACCGGGAAACAGCAGCAGCACCCCCAACCGCAGCGCTGCCGCCAGCAGCAGCACGGCGAACAGGGCGCGGCGCGGCGTCACCCGGCGTTTTGCGGCAGGCTCAGCGCTTGCGCGCAGTGATGGAGACGATGTCATAGGGATTGACATACAAAGCGCGCTCGGACAGCTTAAACAGGCGTTCGCCGAGTGCCAGGACCCGCGCCAGCCAGGGGAAATACATGCCCAGCCGGTCCACGAACAACCGCAGGGTGACATACTTGCCCACATGCCGCACATCAATCACCTCAAAGCCGGCTTCATCCAGCATGCGGCGCAGGGTGCGCACCGAGAAGTAGTAGACATGCTCTTCGGACAGCTTGTAGCCGACCCAGCGCCTGCCAGCCAGCCGTGCGGGCAGGCTTTCCACGTCGGGCGTTGCCAGCGCAAAGATGCCCCCCTGCCGCAGAAGCTGCGCCGCACGCTGCACATAGGCGTGGGGATCAGGCACATGCTCGATGACATCCCACATGCTCAGCAAATCGAACGCTTCCGGCATGTAATCGAGGTCCAGCAGACTGCCGTGCCGCACATCGTGCCCAAAGCGCTCGCGCACATACTGCACCGCAAAGCCGGAAACATCCATACCGTGTACTTTCCAGCCGCGTTTGTGTGCCTCATCGAGGAAAAAACCCGCCGCGCAGCCCACATCAAGCGCTTTGCCGCCGGGCTGAATAAAGCGTTCCAGTCGTTTGAGTCGCCCGGCAAAGGTTTTGCGGATGTTCGGTTCATCACGGATATAGTCGGTATACCCGACAACACCGGAATCGTCATTATGAAAATAGGTTTCGCCGTAAAGCGCATACAGCTCGTTGGCTTCCGGGCGTGGGCTGACATACACCAGACCACAGTTCTGGCACTGCACCAGCCCCAGCCCGTTTTCTGCGCAGTAGGGGGCGCGATCTTCGCTGCCGCACAAATTGCAGGGGACATGCTGGCGGTTAACGTCATGGCGCACGCGCGGTGCGGCGCTGTGCCCTGCGGCAGCTTGCCGAACGGCGTTTTTGGGAAGGGTTGTTTTTTCTGCCACTGTTAGAAACGGCTCCTGAAACTGCCGCGCACCGGGAATACGGGCGCAGGGTGTCACCGGGTGAAAACACCAGGGTGTAAACCGGGCACATTCTAACGCCCTTTAACGGGCAGGACAACCGCGATTTTGCCGCCGCTGCCCCCGGCACAGACCGCCGTCCCGGCAGAGGATAGCGCGTCGTCGTCAGGTGTGGAATAATCAACATCAGCGTTAACGACAGGAAATCCAAAGCCTCATGAAAATTGCCTTTCTCTCGTCTTTTCGGGAAACCAGCGTTGGCGGCGAAAACCGCGTAGCGGTTGAACTGGCACAGGCGCTCACCGGGCGCGGGCATCAGGTGGTGCTGATCTGCCCCGGCGATGAAACGCACCTGCACCCCCCCAACGCGGACGGGCTGCGCCGATTTACGATGCAAAGCGCCGGTGAGCGAGAAGTCACGGCAGCGAATCTGTCCCGCGCCAATGTGCGCAAGCTGTATGCCTTTCTGGATGATTTCCAGCCAGACATTGTGCATACCCACACATACCTGCTGCTGGGCATTGCCGGGCAGGTCTGGGCACTGCGCAACCGCGTGCCGTTCATTTACACGGCGCACGAACTGCCCACCCGGTTGGGCGATTTCTCGGAAGGTTATGGGCTGGCAAAATATGTCAAACGTTCCGCGCCCTTTGTCGCGCTGGTGCGCAACTTCTGCAACCAGTGCTCCGCCGTTATTGCGCTGAACGCTTCCGCGCTGGATGATATTCAGCGACTGGGGTATCAGGGGCGGGTCTACCGTATTCACAACGGGCGCAACCTGCGGCTGTTCAACGCGCTGCCCACGCCCGAACCGCCCGCTGAAACCGCGCCGATAGAGCTGATGTTCACGGGGCACATCATGCCGCGCAAACATCAGGATTATCTCGTCCGTGTGATGCGCTATCTACCCGAACGCTACCGGCTGACGCTGGTTGGCTATAACGGGCATCCTGCCTATCACGAACAGATTGAACAGTACATCGCCGAACACGGGCTGCACACTGTGCGCTTCACCGGGCGTGTCGAACCGCAGGACATCCCCGCGCTGCTGGCACAGGCGCATGTGTTTGTGTCCGCCTCGCTGCTGGAGGTGCAAAGCCTTGCGGTGATCGAAGCGCTGGCATCTGGCACACCGGTGGTGGGCTTGAGCAACGAAACGATTGACGAACTGGTGCATGCTGGGGTAGGCAGGCAGCTGCCCAAAGACACCGCCCCGCAGGATTTTGCGCACGCTGTGCGCACCGTCGCGGAAGCGCCGGACTATGCACAGATGACCGCAGCAGCGCGGGAAACCGTCCAGATTTACGACTGGGATGTCGTGATCGAAAAGACGGAAGCGGCATACGCTGACTGCATCAATCAGCGCCCGGAACTGCGTCCCACCCGCATGACACAGGTCTACGCAACAGGCACAAGCATTGCCTCGGCAGTGATGTACGATGGCTGGCGGCTGATGCGTGCTACAGACCGCAGATGGCAGGGGGACCAGGCAGCGCGTGGATGATGCCGTCGCATCCCGGCGTCAATTAGACCAGCGATTGTTGCATAACCAGCAGGGAATAATGGAAGTTTCAATGACCGCCATACAACCGCGAGACCAAGCTGCTACAGGAAGTCTGACACATCAAGGGCTAAGCAGCGCCGAGGTGCAGGAACGCATCCGGCGCGGCGAAACCAACGCCTTTGAGCCGCGTGTCGGGCGCAGCTATTGGGACATCATCCGCGATAACTTCTTCAACCTGTTCAATGTCTCGCTGACAATTCTGCTGGTATTCGTCTTCTTCTTTCAGGACTGGGCGACCCTGTTTTTTGCCGGGTTTTCGGTCGTCACCAACACAATTCTCGGCACACTCCAAGAGATCAGCGCCAAACGCAAGCTCGACAGACTGGCAACGCTGGCAGCACGCGAGGCGCATGTCTGGCGCGAGGGCAGGCTGGTCACCCTGCCCGCCAAACAACTGGTCAAAGATGACATCCTTGCGCTGTCCCCTGGCGATCTGCTGCCGGTGGATGGTGTGGTGGTCGCCAGCGACTCGCTGGAAATGGACGAATCGCAGCTTACCGGCGAATCCGACCCGGTTTACAAGGATGCAGCAGATCAAGTAACTTCCGGTTCGTTTTGCCTTGCGGGGGCGGCGCTGGTGCAGGCAACCAGGGTCGGCAGAGACAGCGCCATCAACCAGTTGACCAGCATTGCCAAAGCCTATAAACGTATTCTGACCCCGACGCAGCTGCGTGTGGCGGCATTTGTCGAGCTGTCTATCGTGCTGATGTTCATCCTTGGCCCGATGCTGATGATTTCCGCAGGGCTGCACGACAAAACGCTGTTTGACATCGTGCGCGATCTGGTGGTCTTTATCACCAGCCTCGTGCCGCAGGGGCTGGTGCTGGTCTCTACGCTGTCGCTGACCGTCGGCGCCATCCTGATCAGCCGCCACAAGACCCTGATCCAGCGCGTAAACGCCGTCGAGTCCGTATCTTATGCCAGCGTGCTGTGCTTTGACAAAACAGGCACCCTGACGCGCAACGAACTGACTGTGCAGGAGATTATCCCGCTGGGCGCAGACCTGCCCACAACCCGACGTTTGCTCTACGAATATGTTAGCAGCCTTGCCAGCCAGAACACAACCGCCCACGCGATCAGCCAGTATGCCCACCACCAGTTGAGCGAGAATAACGCGATGAGTGTGCGCCGCAAAGTGCGCGAGATTCCGTTTACTTCGGCGCGCAAATGGGGTGCCATCGTCTATGAGGATGAAACGCTGCTGCTGGGCGCGGCGGAACGCCTGCTGATCCACAGCAGCAACGGCAGCGGACCGCGAACCCTGCAAACCGTTGACGAGTATTCGGAACGCGGTATGCGTGTGCTGGCGTTCGCGCGGATGAACGGCGAACCGGACAATACAGTACTGGATGGCAAACTGGAGCCGCTGGCGCTGATTGTGCTGAGCGACCAAATTCGCGGCGACATTCAGGAAACCCTCGACGCCTTCCGCAATCTGGGGGTCGGGCTGAAAATCATCTCCGGCGACAATGTCAAAACCGTCAAAGCCATTGCCGAACAGGCAGGCATGACTGTAGACCGCGCCTATACTGGCGAACAGGTGGACGCGCTGAGCGACAGCGAACTGGACGGCATCGTCAGGGACGCGCAGTTGTTCGCGCGCATCTCGCCGGATGGCAAGCGCCGGGTGATTAACGCACTACAGCGGCAAGGCGAATACGTGGCAATGGTTGGGGATGGGGTCAACGACGTGCCCGCGCTGAAAGCCGCCAACCTCGCGGTGGTGATGAATAACGGCGCGCAGATCGCCAAAGATGTTGCCGATATTATCCTGCTCAATAACGCCATGACCACCCTGCCGCTGGCATTTGCCAAAGGCAAAGAAATCACGCAGACGGTTTACGGCACGACCAAACTGTTCCTGTCAAAAAACGCCTACGCTACGCTGCTGTTTGTGCTGGTCGGCATGATGACGCTGCCCTTCCCGATTACGCCCGTGCAGATTAGCTGGGTGACCTTTACCACCGCGAACATTCACGGCGGCTTGTATGGCTTCGGGCTGCTCAAACCCGCCCCTATGGAACGCTTCCGGCGCGATGTACTCGATTACGTCATCGTCAGCGGGTTTCTGGGGGCGGTGCATATGGCGTTTTTGTATTTTGTCGTTTACCAGCTTGCCGGGCTGGGCTGGGATGCCGCCCGCAGCGCGCTGACCTGCTTTGCCCTGCTTTACGGGCTGTTGATCTTCTGGAATACACAGGGCATTGAACTGCTGCGCCCGCGCACGCTGTGGCAGCACAAGTGGAGTACGCTGCTGGCAGGCACCTTCGCGCTGTTTGGCATGCTCGCACTCTATGCCCTGCCGGGTATTTTTACGTTTGTGCGCCCCACGCTGCACACAGTGCTGCTGATTACGGCATTGTTCCTGCTGAATGTGCTGCTGGTGGAAATTCTGATGCGCAGCAGGCGGCAGATCAACATGCTGTGGAAGGTTGTTGAACCCTAAATAGCGCGTGCAGACTATCCGGCACGCTGCTGCTTACCATTAAAGGGAGAGGTAGAAGATGGCTCCAATCTTGTATTATGCGCATTCCGGTGTCCGCTGGCTTGTGGTGGCAGTCACGGTGCTGGCACTCGCGTGGCTGCTGCTGGGGCTGCTACAGCGCCGCCCCTATGCGCAAACAACCCACCGTCTAATGACCGCCTTTAGCAGCCTCGTCGGGCTGCAATGGCTGCTGGGGCTGCTGCTGTTTCTGGTTTATGCGCTGCCGATTCTACAGGGCTATCACTGGCTGCATCTGATTATCATGACACTGGCGCTGGTGGCGGCACACATGTATATCCCATTCAAGAAGCGCGACGACATGCTGCGCTACCGCATGGGCATTGCCATCATCGTCATTACCCTGCTGCTGGTGATCGTCGGCGTGCTGGTTCTGCCGCAGGGCTGGTCGTTTGCGGTCAGCGCACCCGCTGCCTGAGGCGCGAAGCGCTGAGCAGTCCCGATCTGCCCATAGCGGCACTATTGCGTTTGATGAGGCGAGACAGGGGGGGATTTAAATCCCCTTTTGTGTTTTTTCCCGGCTGAATTCAAGAAAAATTAAGATCATCGCGCAATGATAACGCTGGGATTGCGGTATACTAGAGATATGGTGAGCAACCTGCAAAATTCGCATAAATTCCTGTTACGAGTTGGTTTATGTCCGGTGTGGTTTTGCAGTATAATGGCAAGCACGAACCATTGTTCACGTTGGGTGGACATTTGTTGAGTGAATAGTCAGGTGGAAAATCGTATGCCTTCTATGCCGCGCGTTATCACCGCAGATCCGACCGGGACGATTGCGCGTATTATGCGTGCTGCCATTGACCTGATTGACCGTCCGGTACGGATTGTTGATGTCCCCAATGGACCGGAAGCTCTGGAAGAAATGCAGCGTGGGGGCGCGGATCTACTGATTAGCGCATGGGAGTTGGATGCCACGATGCGCGGGCTGGAACTGGTGCTGCGGGTGCGCCAGCTATCTGAAAAAACCGGGCTGATCATTCTGGGCGATCTGGATGATCCTGATGAACTGGATGATGAAACTACAGCCGAGTCGCCCTTTGTCTATATGAGTCGTCCGGTTGACATTCAGCAGTTTGTGCGCGTGCTGCTAGCGGGGCTGGATGGCGAAGATATGCACCATGCCATGTATGCTGTCCCTGCCGGGGTGGGCAGCGTCGGCACAGCAGATATGGGTCCCATCCCGACGCTGGATGTGCAGAAAGCGCGCGCTGTGACCGATGGGTTGCTGCGCGACCTGCCCGCGATGGCGATTGTGCTCGCCAGTCGTGACGGACAGGTGCTGCTGGCACAGGGCGCGACGAGTTCAATGAACCTTGAAAAGATGACCAATGCGCTGCTGCCGATTATGTCCACCATCATCCAGATGAAAGAAATGGTCGGCGGGCAAGGCTCGGCGCTGCAATACTTTGATGGGCAAGATTACGATGTCTTTGTTCTGTCTGCCGGGCTGCACCATTTTATGTGCCTTGTCTTTGATGGTGAAATTGGCGCGCGGCAGTTCGGCGCGGTCAACCGCTACGGGCGTAAGGCATGCGAAGACTTAATCGGCATCATTGGCGCGTCTGCCTTCATTATCGCGCCGCCGGATATTGATGAAGAAGAGAAAACCCGCAAGGCAGGGCGCAAAGCAGAGAAGCGCGCCACCAAAGAAGTGAAGATCGTCGCCGAAGACGTGACCCCGCTCGAAAAAGCAGCAATCTTCGCCGAGCCAGTGGTCGAAGAGCCGGAGCCGGTCAGATTACAGCCGATTGCCGACCTTGATGAGAGCATTTTTGAGCGCCTGTCCGATATTGATGAGTCGGATCTGGGTGATTTGTTCGACCCCGAAAATTTGGCGAAACTAGCGCAAGAAAACCAGCAGGATGGCAAGAAATTGTCCTGGGACGAAGCAAATGCTATCGGATTGCTAAAGTCGTAGCGCATGACTCGGCACTAGTTCAGTTCAGTCCGGTGCGCGCTGCCTCACTTCTGCGGTATCGCCTCTGCGTTTTGTTCCGCCCATCAGCGGTAGCGTTTGGTTAATTTAGGGGAATGGGAGATCACTGCCCCATTGCCCCTCCATTCCGAAAGGCAAGAGGACTGCGCGTGTGGCAAAGAAGAAAGACCAACTGGTCGGCAAACAGCTAGGCGATTATAAACTCACTGGCGTGCTGGCAACAGGCGGGATGGCGCGTATCTACCAGGCAGAAGATGCGAACCTGGGACGCAAGGCAGCCGTAAAGGTGCTGCTGCAAGACCAACCTGACCCTGACAAACAGCTTGCACGGCGCTTCGAGCGCGAGGCAAAAGCTATTGCCGCGCTTGATCATGAAAATATCATCCCGATTTACCAGTTCCGCGAACAGGATGGCGTCTATTTCCTGGCGATGAAGTATGTCGAAGGACACGATCTTGCTTCGGAACTGAGTACGGCAGCGGAACACAACCGCCTGCTGGATACGCGGCGGGCGCTGCGCATCCTGGAACAAGTTGCCAGCGCGCTCGACCATGCACACCAGAAGGGGGTCATTCACCGCGACGTCAAGCCCTCCAATATCCTGATTTCCGAAGAAAACGACCGGGCTATCCTGACCGATTTCGGGTTGGTGCTGGCGGAGTCGGTGGATAAGACGATGGGCACCGCGTTTGGCACCCCGCGCTACATTGCGCCCGAACAGGCGATTGCGTCTGAAAAGGCAGTGCCGCAAAGCGACATCTACTCACTGGCAGTTGTGGCTTACGAATTGTTCACCGGACAAACCCCGTTCACAGGCGATACCCCGATGGAGATCGCGCTGAGTCATGTAAGCGACCCGCCGCCCAAGCCACGCAGCATTAACCCCAGGATTCCAGCAGCAGTCGAAAAAGAACTGCTGCGCGCGCTCGAAAAAGAACCGGAGAAACGGCATAACTCGGCGACAGCATTTGTTGAGGTGCTGCGCAGTGGTTTTGGCATTGTCAATACTGCGCCAACGCCTTCGGAACCCCTGCGCGAGGGGGTTGCAGCGGCACTGAAGAGCAGCATGGACGTGACCCCCAAACGCAACCGGTCTGCCGCTTCGAAGTCTGGGCAGTCGGTCATGAAGGATGATCGCACCACGCCGCCCAGAGCGGACAGCTTGCAGAAGGCAAAGCAGCCACGCAAACGCCGGGGAGTTGCCTTCCCCCTTGTTGGTGGGTTAGTCATTCTGGTGGCGGTGGTCGCCGTGCTGGCAGCATCTGCAGGCAACGGCGGCACCATAGGCACGACAGAAAGCACACAACAGAGCAACGGCACCCAGGATGTGAGTGCTAACGGGGTTAATCCACCAGCAGGCGCCACCACAGAAGCCGGTGAAGTCATCGTACAGTTCATCTACGAAGCGAACTCATTATTTATCATCAACCCCAGTTCCAGTGAACTGTTGGTCGAAACGCTGCGCTTCATCCGCGATGATCAAACCTTCACCAGCCGAGGATTAAATATCCCGCAGCAAATCATTCCGCCTGGCGAATGTGTGCGGATTGTACGCCAGGGCATGACACCGCCCAATTCGCCGGCGAACTGCACATCGGTTCACAGTTCAACCACCCTGCCGTTTGACAGCCTGTTCTGGTACACGGCAAGTGGCAGCGCGCAGTTCAGCATCTTCGATGGCGATATACGCCTGGGCACCTGCAATGCTGTTGCCCGCGGTGGCAGCAACACCTGTACGGTGAACTGGTCGAAACTGGGCAGTTCCGGTTGAGGCTGCTGTAGAAGCGAAGTCAACATGAGTGACAGATTGCCTGTACGGAGCCACATCCGTACAAGTGGTCTGTCATCAAGCATCCCCCTGCTGCGAACCCAACACGCTGGACTGTCTTGCGCCCCCTGCCTGTCAGGCACTGACTGCTCAACGATTGGGTGCCGGGATATACTGTTGAGCGTGGAATCGCGTAGAATAGCAGGTATCAGTGATCAGCTAAGTGATGAGGGTTGGGGCATATGCAGCGTAAATTCAGACTTCCGCTGCTGGCGTTGTGGTTCGGGCTGGTGGCGCTGGCATGTAATCTGGGCGGCGAAGCAACCCCCGTCCCGCAGCTGCTGCCGCGTGAAACGGCACCGCCGCCGCCACAGGCAACCTTTGGCTATGTTACGCCTGCCGGGCAGTCCGCCGGTGGTTTTGGGGGTCCGGCTGTACCGGTTGCCGGTTCGCTGCCGGCTGATATTGATATGGCGAATCTGCTCAATCAGGTGGATGGCGACCGGCTGATGATTCATGTGGACGCTCTGGTCGGCGTTGGCTCGCGGCATGTCAATTCCCCGCAGGATCGTGAAGACTTCGGCATTGGTGCCGCGCGCACCTATATTCGGTCACAATTTGACGCGATTAGCCAGCAGTCCGGCGGTCGGCTCTATGTCTTTGAGCAGCCGTTCGATCTTACGGTGGAAGGGGTCATCTCTCAGCAGTGGAACGTGGTTGGTGTGCTGCAAGGCACGGAAGTCGGCGCCGGCACGATTCTGCTCGGCGCACACTATGACAGTATTTCGCAGTCCTATGCACGCAGCCTCGAATACACCCCCGGCGCGAATGACAATGGTTCCGGGGTGGCGGCGCTGCTGGAAATCGCGCGCATCCTGAGTCTGCATCCCCCCCGCGCGACCGTAATGTTTGTTGCGTTTTCGGCGGAGGAAGTCGGCAGGCAGGGCAGCCGGGCGCTGGTCAACAACTATTTGCGTCCTTTTGACCCCTCTGGCATTGGCGTTAATGCCATGATTAATGTGGACACCATCGGCAGCCAGACGCGCACCGACGGCTCGATCAATGACTGGCAGATGCGCCTCTTTTCTGCCGGACCCAATGACTCGCCATCGCGGCAGATGGCGCGCAACCTGACCTTCATCGCGCAGCAGTACACGCCGAATATGCAGTTAATCGTCAACGACTCGTTGGACCGTGAAGGGCGTTACGGCGATCATCAGTCCTTTAGCGATGCAGGCATCGCAGCGGTGCGTGTCATGGAAGCGGAAGATGACCAGCGCCGCCAGAACAATGACCGCGACACGATTGATGACATCCAGCCTGCCTATCTGGTACGCACAACGCGCTCTGTGCTGGCGATCACGCATGTGCTGGCGAACGGGCTGCGCCCGCCCTCAGCGGATTACATCAGCCTGCGCGACAACGGCGATGGCACGCGCACACTGATCTGGGAACCAGTTCCCGGCGCAACCGGTTATGTCGTGGCGCTGCTGCCCCCGAATGCGCTGATGTACCAGTCGCAGGTCATCGAGGTTACGCAGAACAGTGTGGATTGGGACGGATTTGTGCCCGAACGTTATACGGCGGTGGCTATCGCCGCGCGAGACGGCAGCGGGCTGATTGGTCCCTTCTCGGCGGAGTTCCAAATCCGCTAGGTGTCTATTCACAAATCCGGACCAGGGGCTTATGCTTTTTAAGAAAATAAGCGGACAATGGTTTCTTGGGAGGATATACGTGCTGGCGGGTAATTCCGCCGCGTTAATCCTCGCCTGCGCAGCACCCTTTGTAGGGTACGGATGGCTACGTCTGGCGTTTAAGCCATCTATCCGCCCGATGTGTTGTTGGACTTAATCCTTAATCTGCATAAGCCCCTGGTTCACCGGGCGTGTTCATTTTGGGAACATGCTGGACTCACGGGGTGATCTGATGCAATCAGGGGAAAAATTGCCGATGAAACGTTCCGCTGCCCAATACTGGCTGCTGCTTGCTGCCGGCGCTGCTGCTACAGCCGGGGTTGTGGTGTTTGTCGCCCGCGAACTGCGCCGTACCCCGCAGCGCGCCCCACACCGCATGCTGCCCACCGCCACACCGGTTATAGACGCCCCTGCCGAAACTGCCCTGGAAGCGCCCACCTCCACCCCTCCCGCGCCAGCAGCGCTGCCGCTATGGGTGCTCAACCTCGCGCTGGTGCTCGTCGGTATCGGGCTGGCAATTGTGCTGGTAGTCGCGCTGGTGGTCGTCAGCGGCTCCGGCGCAGCGGTGTCCACCGCTGTGCAGCGCTCCCCGCTGCTGCCCACCGTCAGCGGCGCATGCCAGCTGGCAGCGGCACCGCAGGACTGGCTGTACTATGTCAACGGGCTGGTGGATGGTTATCACCCGCCATGCCGCACTGTAACATGGGGGGGCGAAGAATTCCCAGAGCAGACCTTCAGCCACAACAACTATGGGCTGCGCGATACCCTGCTGACGCTGGAAAAACCCGTCGGCGTCTACCGGATCCTCATATTGGGTGATTCGTTTCCGCAGGGCTGGGAAGTGCCGCTGGAAAGCGGTTTCCCGTATCTGCTTGAACAGCAGCTCACCAGCGCCACCAGCCGACCGGTAGAAGTGATCAACATGGGCATTCACGCCTATGGCACAGACAGCGAGCTGCTGGTTTATGCAGCGCTGGGCTGGCAGTTCCAGCCCGATCTGGTGCTGTTGATGGCGTACACGGGCAACGATATTCAGGATAACGAAATCAACCTCGAACAACTGCGCTACAGCTACCGCCTGAACCGCGCCTTTTTCACGCTGGATGACAGCGGCGATCTGCTGCTGCACGGCAAGCCGGGGATCGCCCCGTTCGACCCGGCGCTGTATCCCGACTCGCCCGCGTGGGCGTGGCTGACCACCCAGCAGACAGCGAACAGTCCCGCCCCGGAATACCGCCCGCCGCCTGCCCCTGCGGTTCTAACGCAGTCGCCGTACCAGCTTGAATACCCGGTTGAGATGGGGCTGTATCTGGCGCAGAGTCCCACATATCCCGGCGAGTCCTATTGGGAGGATGCCTGGGCGCTGACCGATGCGCTGATCCGGCAACTGCGCGACCTGGTTGAAGCGCAGGGGTCACAGTTCGCGGTAGCGATTATCCCGGATCGGCGCGCGGTGCAGCGCGGCGATTGGGAGGCACTCGTAACGCAGTATACGCCGCTGCTGGATGGGCTTGACCCCACGCTGCCCGCCACACGCCTGAGCAGCACACTCCAGGCTGAGGGCATCGCCACGCTTGACCTGACCGGCGCTATGCGCGGCTGGGTTGCGACTAACTCACCCAGTGCCCGCCTGTATTTTGCGTTGGATGGACATTTCACGCCTGACGGGCACGCGCTGGTGGCAACCCGCCTCAGCGACTGGCTGTTCAATGACGCCGGGCTGGCACTGCCCTGAAGCAGCCTGAAAAGCTATTCCTGAGCCGTTTTTTCCGGACCAGGGGAGTACTCCCTTTGCCGGGGATTGCGGTGCGCTGCCAAGACGAACTGCCGCGCGGAACACGCCGCACTGAAACGGGTGTACGCCAGACAGGGCAGCGCGTATAATGAGCGCGGCGCAGCCTTGCGCCATGCTGATCGCTGGATGCCAGTAAAGAGGCAGCGCGAGTCATGACCGATGCACCGGAACCAATTGCGCCTGATCGGGCGCGTGAACTGCTGCACGCCGCCATTCGTGAACGCCTGGGCGAAAACTGGGCGGACGAGCTGAACGGGTGGGCGGTCGTTTCGCAGCACGATTATATGGCACGCCTGACACGCGGGCGCACGAATATTGATTTTTATGTTGATCTTGTAGGCAAGGTGACAATTGAAGAAAAGGCGATTGACCCCGGACGTGAGAATGGGCGCATGGTGGCGTGGGCGCTGCTGCTGGCGTCGCTTGCCGTCGCACTGACACTGGCACGGATTGCGGGGGTGCTTTGAGTATGTCAGAATCGACCGTTTCAATGACCACATCATCTGAAGTATTGCAGGAATTTCTGACCCGCAGTCCAAAATCGGGGGTCTATCTGCTGGGGCTGGACAACAGTGCCGAACAGATTATGCAGGCGGCGACAGATGCTGGTATGTTGGGCTTCGCGCTGGATGGGAACCGTATACGCAACATGCAGCAGTTTCTGCGCTATGCGCCTGCCGCGCTGAATCTGCCGGAAGCCTGCGAGAGCAGTTTGCAAGCCTTTAGGAGCTGCCTGGACACGGCAGCAGATACGCCTGATGCGCCGGGCTGGCTGCTGCTGTTCGACCAGTACCAGTATTTCTTTGAAGGCGACCGGCAGAACTTTGGCAGTCTGCTGCTGGCACTGCGGGCGACAGCGCGCGCATGGCAGCGCCAGGGCAAGCCCGTGTACGTGCTGCTGCGCAGTCCGGATACCCTCGAAACGGTTGAGGGATTGCGCTTTTTTGCGCCCAGCAGCCTGATCTGGCTGACTGGAATTGGCGTCATCATTGTGGCTACCATGCTGCTGCTGCTGTTTATCCTCACCCAACTTGGCGCTTTATTGACATCCCTGCAAGGCGGTTGAGCCGCCAGAAGACACGGTTCGCCATGCGACCACATTTAACACGACGCGAAGCGCTGCTCCTGGCGGCGCTGGTAGGCATCATCATTTTGCTGGCGCTGCCGGTGTTGTCCTATCCGCTGGGGCGCGATCAGGGCGAATTCGCCACGATTGGACGCGGGCTGCTGGATGGGCGTGTGCCCTATGTTGACCTGTGGAACCCCAAACCCCCTGCCGTGTTTTATACCTATTCACTGGCGATGGCAGTCTTTGGGCGCACCACCGAAGCGCTGCGGGCAATTGACCTGCTGATTATACCGGTGATCTGTGTGGCGCTGTACTGGCTGGGCACGCGCATTGCGACACGCCGGGCAGGTTTGTTCGCGCTGGTGATTTTTGCGACCTTCTACTTCACGGAAACCTTCTGGACACTGACGCAGAATGACGGTATCGCCCTGCTGCCAATGGTCCTCGCGCCTGTGTGCGCCTTCAAGGCAGCGGACAATGCCGCACACCGCTGGCGGGGCAGGCTGTGGGCGTTTGCCTTTGGCGCGCTGGCGGCGCTGGTGCTGTGGTTCAAGTATCCTTTCGTGCTGATTATCGCCGCCTTCATCATCGGCGCGCTGCTGCTGCCCGGTGTGATTACGCCGGGGTCGCCGCTGCGGCGGGCGTGGCTGCCGTTAGGGCTGTCGTTCGCGGCGGGCGGGCTGCTGGTGGGCGGTGGTGGGCTGCTGGTCATGGCGGCGCTCGGCGCGCTGCCCGCGCTGATCGAAAGCGCGCGCGTGACCACTGGCTACACGCTGCTGACGTTTAACGCAGATGAGTTTTTTGGACTGCTCAGCACATCGCTGGGCTTCCGCTGGAGTCACTGGGGGCTGTTGTTTGTGCTGACCGCCCTGTGGCTGGTCATCTGGGGCAGACGCCTGCTTCAGCAGCGCAGCATGAACCCGCCTGTTCCCGCAGCAGCCCCGACAGCGCTCGAAAGTGAACCGCAGCCCGATGATGGTGCGGCAGATGGTCAGCGCTCCCTACCGCTGGCGCTGCGCACGGTGGTTGTTGCCGTGCTGGTGCGCCCGAATGGTTTTGTCTGGCTGTGGCTGCTCAGTGCGATCTTCGTGCTGGTGTTGCAGGCAAAATTCTACGACTATCACTGGCTGCCGCTGCTGCCGCCGCTGGCACTGCTGGCAGGCGCAGCATTGGATCGTGCCCTGCGGGCAGGGGCGCATTTTGTTT
>DAOTWP010000034.1:0-16391 GCA_034435675.1 Anaerolineae bacterium | reverse complement strand
AATGCAGGTGTGCTTCTTCGCCATCTCCGGCGTGCTGCCGCGTGACGAAGCCATCGCGGAAATCAAGCACTCCATCGAAAAGACCTACGCCAAAAAAGGCGAAGAAATCGTTGAAATGAATCTGCGCGCTGTGGACGGTACACTCTCCCGGTTGTACGAGGTACAAATCCCAACCGCCGTCAGCAGCCAGGTGCAGTGGATTTCGCCCGTGACGGCAGGCGCGCCGGAATTCGTGCGCAACGTGCTCGGCGAAATGATTGCCCGTCGCGGCGATCTACTGCCCGTGAGCGCGATGCCCAACGATGGCACTTATCCGACTGGCACGGCACAGTACGAAAAACGCAATCTGGCGCAGGAAATTCCGGTCTGGGATCCGGACATCTGCATTCAGTGCGGCAAGTGCGCGATGGTCTGCCCGCACGCAGTGATTCGCATCAAGGTCTTTGAACCCGAACAGTTGGCGAATGCGCCGGAAACCTTTAAGGCAGTGGACGCCCGCGACACTGAGTGGAACGGCATGAAATACAGCATTCAGGTTTCGCCGGAAGACTGCACGGGATGCAGCCTGTGTGTGGATGTTTGCCCGGTGAAGAACAAGAGCGCCGCCAACCTGAAGGCGATCAACATGCGCCCACAGCCGCCGCTGCGCGAATCGGAAAGCGAAAACTGGAATTACTTCCTGTCGCTGCCGGAAATGGATCGCCGCAATATCAAGATTTCTGCCATCCGCCAGCAGCAGGTGCAGCAGCCGCTGTTTGAATTCTCCGGTGCTTGCTCTGGCTGCGGTGAAACCCCCTATGTCAAGCTGATTTCGCAGTTATTCGGGGATCGCACGATTGTTGCTAATGCGACCGGCTGCTCGTCAATCTACGGCGGCAACCTGCCCACGACCCCCTGGGCGCACAACGCAGACGGACGCGGTCCGGCATGGTCGAACTCGCTGTTTGAGGATAACGCCGAATTCGGGCTGGGGATGCGTGTCGCGGTAGACAAGCAGGCAGAATTTGCGCGCGAACTGCTCCAGCAGTTAGGCGGCAGTGTCGGCGACGACCTGGTGCGGGCACTGCTGAACGCCGACCAGCGCGACGAAGCCGGCATTCACGATCAGCGTGAACGTGTGGCGCTGCTGAAGCAGAAGCTGAACGGGCTGAACAGCGACGAGGCGCGCCGCCTGCTGCCACTGGCTGATTATCTGGTACGCAAGGATGTCTGGATTGTCGGCGGTGACGGCTGGGCGTATGACATCGGCTTTGGTGGGCTGGATCACGTGCTCGCCAGCGGACGCAATGTCAACATCCTGGTGATGGATACCGAAGTGTACTCCAACACCGGCGGGCAGATGTCCAAAGCAACCCCGCGCGCTGCGGTTGCCAAATTCGCGGCAGGCGGCAAACCCGCTGGCAAGAAAGACCTGGGCATGATCGCCATGAGTTATGGCAATGTCTATGTTGCCCGCGTGGCAATGGGCGCGAAGGACGAACAAACCCTGCGCGCGTTCATCGAGGCAGAGGCATATGACGGTCCATCGCTGATTATCGCCTACTCACACTGCATCGCGCACGGCATCAACATGGCAACCGCGTTGAAGAACCAGAAAGCCGCGGTTGACAGCGGGCAGTGGCTAATCTACCGCTATAACCCGGAACGCGCACTGCACGGCGAAAACCCGCTGCAGCTCGACAGCCGCGCGCCCAAACTGGCGGTTAAAGAATATCTGCATATGGAAAACCGCTTCAACATGCTCGAAATGAGCAAGCCGGAAGTGGCAAAGGTGCTGTTCGCGCAGGCACAGGAAGATGTCAACATACGCTGGGCACTGTACGAATATCTGGCTTCGCGCCCGATGCAGTCCGGCGGCAACGGGAAACACTAGTTTAAGGTAAAGGATCCGGCAGGGGCGCGGGCAGGCTGCGCCTCTGTTTCCACAACAAAGGAATACTTATGACCGATCTAACGACAACCTATCTGGGCTTGACCCTGCGTTCGCCGCTGGTCGCATCGGCATCGCCGCTGTCCGACAATGTGGACAACATCAAACGCATGGAAGCTGCGGGCGCAGGCGCTGTGGTGCTCTACTCGCTGTTTGAGGAGCAGATTCGCCGTGAGCGTGAGGCGCTGCATCACTTTTCGCAGTATGGAACCGAGAGCTTCGCCGAGGCGTTGACCTATTTCCCCGAACCGATCCAGTATCACGCCGGACCTGACGGGTATCTCAACCTGATTCGCCGGGCAAAACAGGCAGTCAAAATGCCGGTGATTGCCAGCCTCAACGGCAGCACACTGGGCGGTTGGACGAAGTTCGCCAAACGTATGGAAGAAGCCGGGGCAGATGCGCTGGAACTGAATGTCTATTACATTCCCACCGACCCGGACCTCACCAGCGACAAGGTCGAGCAAACCTATCTGGACATCCTCAGCGAAGTTAAAGGCGCGGTAGATATTCCGGTTGCCATGAAGCTGGGACCGTTCTTCAGCAACATGGGCAACATGGCAAAACGACTGGACGAAAAAGGCGCGGATGGGCTGGTGCTGTTCAACCGCTTCTACCAGCCGGACATTGACCTCGAAACGCTGGAAGTGCGCCCGAATGTGCTGCTCAGCACGCCGCAGGCACTGCGCTTGCCGCTGACATGGATCGGGATTCTGTACGGACGCATCAAGGCAGATATGGCGGCTACCAGCGGTATCCACAGTGCCGAAGATGTCATCAAGCTGCTGCTCGTCGGCGCGAATGTCACCATGTTGGCGTCCGCAATGCTGAAGCACGGCATTGATTACCTGCGCGAAGTTGAAGAAAACGTCGTCACCTGGATGCGCGAACGCGAATACGAGTCGGTCAAGCAGATGCGCGGCAGTGTCAGCCAGATGCACGCGGAAGACCCGTCCGCCTTTGAACGTGCGCAGTACATGCGCGCCCTGACGAGCTATCAGGTACAGCTTCCCTAAAAACAGGACCTACCGGGGGCACACATGGACGGCTGTGCCCCCGTTTGTTTGCGCGGGCTGCGCATTATCAAGCTACAAAGCGGCTCTACAACGGCGTTATCAGCCCGGCTGATAACGTTACAAGTGTCAGATGTGGAATGTGCCTGATGTCAGTAGTCGAATATCCCGGCTAAACGCACAATGGGTAGGATACATCTGAACCATCAACCATAGTGATCAATTCATAAGGACAAACTTCTATGGCACAGGCAACAAAATCAAAGGCGGCAGCCAGCGATACGCCGCAGGGCAAACGCTGGGTCTACCGCTTCAAAGATATTGACAGTGTGCAGGACATGTTGGGCGGTTCCTGGGACAAAGTGCGCGCGCTGCTGGGCGGCAAAGGCTCCGGACTGGGCGACATGACCCGCGCAGGGGTACCGGTTCCGCCCGGTTTCACCGTCACAACCGAAGCCTGCAACGCATACCTTGCCTCTGGCGGGCACTTCCCCGAATATCTGTGGGAGCAGGTGCTGGAAGCGCTCACATCCATCGAAGAACAAACGGGCAAGAAGTTTGGGGGGACGGCAAGCCCGCTGCTGGTGTCGGTGCGTTCCGGCGCGAAGTTCTCCATGCCCGGCATGATGGACACCGTGCTGAATCTGGGCATGAATGACGCTATCGCCGAAGCAATGGTTGGGCTGACCGGCGATGCCCGCTTTGTCTATGACTCCTACCGCCGCCTCGTGCAGATGTTTGGCAGCGTGGTGATGGGCATTGATGATGATGTCTTTGAACACTACCTGACCGATGTCAAGAAGCAGCGCGGCGTAAATTCCGACGTTGATTTGAACGCTGACGACTGGAAAGTAGTCACCAAAGAATTCCAGAAACGCTTCGCCGAGGCGGTTGGCGAAGCCTTCCCGCAGGATCCCTACCGTCAGCTCGAACTCGCCATCGAGGCAGTGTTCAAGTCGTGGAATGGCAAGCGCGCGGTGGATTACCGCAACGCCGCTGGGATCGCGCATGACCTTGGCACTGCTGTGAACGTGCAGACGATGGTGTTTGGCAATATGGGCAGCACGTCGGGCACGGGTGTCGCCTTTACGCGCAACCCTTCGACGGGCGAGAAGAAGCTCTTTGGCGACTTCCTGATGAACGCGCAGGGCGAAGATGTCGTGGCAGGCATCCGCACCCCGCAGCCGATTGCCCAGCTTGAGCGCGAAAATCCCGAGGTTTATAAACAGTTCCTCGATATCTCTAACAAGCTCGAAACACACTACCGCGAAATGCAGGACGTTGAGTTCACCATCGAAAACGCGCGGCTGTGGATGCTGCAAACCCGTGACGGCAAACGCACAGCGCGTTCGGTCATCCGCATCGCTGTCGAAATGGCGGAAGAAGGACTGATCAGCCGCGAAGAGGCAGTGCTGCGCGTAACCCCGGCACATGTGCTGCAACTGCTGCACCCGCAGTTTGACACCGATGCCAAAGAACTGGCAGTCAAGGCAAAACGTAATATCGCCAAAGGCGTGAATGCTTCGCCCGGTGCAGCCGTTGGTATCGCCGCCTTCGACGCCGATGTCGCCGAAAAATGGGGCAAAGCCGGTCGTCAGGTGATTATGGTTCGCCCGGAAACCAAACCGGACGACGTCCATGGGATGCTGGCATCCAAAGGCATTCTGACCAGCCGCGGCGGCGCGACCAGCCATGCAGCAGTGGTCGCACGCCAGTTTGGTGTGCCCTGCGTGTGCGGCGCGGAAATGCTCGATATTGACCTGAAGGGTCGTTTCCTCAAGGTCGGTGATGCAATCGTGCGCGAAGGCGATACGATTTCGATTGACGGCGGCACCGGCGAGGTCTTTGTTGGTGAAATCAGCCGTGTTGAACCCGACTTCGCCCGTGAGAATTACCTGCGCAAGCTGCTCGGCTGGGCTGACGAATTCCGCCGTCTGGGGATTTATGCCAACGCCGACTACCCCAACGATGCCCGTCGCGCTCGTGACTACGGCGCCCAGGGGGTCGGCTTGTGCCGCACAGAGCACATGTTCTTCCAGGATGAACGCCTGCCCATCGTACAGGCGATGATCCTCGCGGAACCGAACAGCGAAGAAGAAGCCGGGTATCTGGCACAACTGCGCCAGTTCCAGCATGACGACTTCTACGGCATCTTCAAGGTAATGGACGGACTGCCGGTCATTATCCGCCTGCTTGACCCGCCGCTGCACGAATTCATGCCCGATCACGAACAATTGGCACTCAAAGCCGCCGGGCTGCGCCTGATCGGGGATCGCCCGAAGGAACTGACACGCATCGAAGAACTGATTACCGCCGTTGAAGGCTTGCGCGAATTCAACCCGATGCTCGGCTTGCGCGGGGTGCGTCTGGGCATCACCCGCCCCGGCATCAGCGAAATGCAGGTACGCGCCATGTTTGAAGCCGCCTGCCAACTGGTTGCAGAAGGCGTAGATGTGCATCCCGAAGTGATGATCGCCGTCACCAGCCACGCCAATGAAGTCAAGCTGCTGCGTGAACTGATTGAACGGGTGGCCGAGGAAATGATGCAGCAGTTCGGTGTCAACCTTGATTACAAGATTGGCACGATGATCGAACTGCCGCGCGCGGCAATCACTGCTGACCAGATGGCAGAATACTCTGAGTTCTTCTCGTTCGGGACCAATGACCTGACGCAGACGACGTTCGGCATCAGCCGCGACGACGCCGAAGGCAAGTTCCTGCTGCATTACGTGGAACACGGGCTGCTGCCAGAGAATCCCTTCCAGGTGCTGGATGAAGACGGTGTGGGTTATCTGGTGCGCGTTGCCGTCGAAAAAGGACGCGGCGTGCGCCCGGACCTCGAAGTCGGCATCTGCGGTGAACACGGCGGCGATCCCAAGAGTATTGACTTCTGCCATCGCGCCGGGCTGAACTATGTGAGCTGCTCGCCGTTCCGTGTGCCGGTGGCGCGTCTTGCCGCAGCACACGCCGCCCTTAAGGAACAAGGCAAGAAGGCCAAAGACGACAAATAGGCTATGAACCGGGGTACGCTGCTGAAGTACCCCTACAAACACGAAAACAGGGGCAGACCGAATGATCTGCCCCTGCTGCATATTGCCCTCCGGCAGCGCCGTTCAGAGCGCTTTTGCGGAAATGATGTAAGCGGCGGTGGCAGCGTTGGTCGCCAGCGGCACATTGTGGACATTGCAGATGCGCAGCAGCGATTGAATATCCGGATCATGTGGGTGCTTGTCCAGTGGATCGACGAAGAAGAATACGGCTTCCACATCGCCTTCTGCCACCTTTGACGCAATCTGTGCATCGCCGCCGCGTGGGCCTGACAGCATCAACGTCACCGGAAGCCCACTTTTGTCAATCACTAATGTGCCAGTCGTCTGGGTCGCGATCAGTTCATAATGCGACAGCACATCTTTGTGTGCCAGCACAAAGGCAATCATATCTGCCTTTTTGCCATCATGCGCGATCAAGGCAACAGTTTTCGGGTTGGTCATGGCTATCCTCAATCCGTCAGGCAGTCAGGGTATCAGGTGGACGACCCTAACGAAAGAGTATAGCCTGTTTCACAGGGTGGAACCACCTGCGCGGCAGGACATCCGCCAGAGATTCAACTGAGCGGGTATTCCAGCGGATAGCGGGCAAAAAACGTTGTCCCCTGACCAGGCTGAGACACAAAATCAACGCTGCCTTTCAGATACCTTTCAGTCAGCAATTTGACGCTGTAGGTTCCCAGTCCCCGTTCGACATCTTTGGTACTAAAATAACGCTTGAACACCTGTAACTGCACGTCGCGGGACATGCAGCTTTCATTGTGTACCTGAAATTCAAGCGCATCTGACGCAACCCGACCGCACGCGACCGTGACAACCTGCCCCGGGTGGCTCGCTTCCAGCGCGTTTTTGATCAGGTTCGACAGGATGCGCCAGAGCAGCGTTGAATCCGACAAAAACTCGACATCTTCCGCACTGTCATGCAGAATCAACCTGCATCCCTGGTTTTGAGCAAGCGCTTCAAATCCGCTGACAACCTCAGCAAGCAGGGTTCGGGAACGCAAAGTCTGAACCTGTACTTGTAAATCGCCAATCTCTGCTTCTAACAATCGCTTCTGAGATTGAATTTCATCGACCAAACGCCGCGACAATTGTTCAAGCTCGTGATAAATCAGTGCCCGCTCCGCTTCATCTGCCTCTTTAAGCAGGTTGGCAAAGCCGGTCAGCACACCAGCCGTGTTGAGAATGTCATGAAAGAAGATGCGTTCCAGTGCCCGCCGCCGCTTGTCGCTGCTGATGTCCTTAAAGGCGACGACACTAAAGGGGGTGCCCTGCACTTCCAGCGGTTTCGACCACACCTGAAAATCCAGCGCGCTGCCATCCCGGCGCAGGATGCGGCATTCCTGGACATCTTCCATGCCTTGCAGGCTGGAAACGATTGCACGGTAGGCACCACAGACAGCACAGAACGGGGTGCCACCGCATTCATTCTCACCGCTGACAACACTGGCACAATCCAGCGCATTACCGGGACGAATGCCGCGTTGCAGCATTTCCGGGGTCAGGTTGAGTACCTCATAAGTTTTCCGGCTGGCATAAACGATCTCACGCTCCGCATTCAGGACGAGCAAGAAATCAGGCACAGTATCAAGCACAGGTTTCGGTAACGAACTTTGAAAGTAATCAATCCAGAAGTGCCGGTCTGGTATCAAGCGACTGATCCCAATTTCTACCTGCGTCCCTGCGATTGCCATATGCTCCTCCGGGCAATTTCTTCATTGTGGGCAAGCTTGACCCTAAGTCACAGTGCGAAATTCGCCCACTGTGCAGTGGGACACCATGAACGCTGTTTGAGACAGCCATGCGCACAGGTTGGTGGATCTGGTTCGGCTGGTGGCTTAGCCGTAATTGTCCTATTGTAAAACACCAGCGGCGTGCGCTGCCTGGACCAGATTGATTCCGCACATTCAGATATATTACGATATACCTCTCAATTTATTTTACAAGCATTGTTTCGTATGAAGCGTTAATCTTTCAAGCCACAAACAACGCTTGCGCGTGACCGCCAACCGCAATCACGGCAGTTGACAGAGCATCTAGGTACAAGCAAATTAAAAATGTCGGAGGTAGGGCGGGTCTGAGACCCGTCCCTACGCGGAAACGACTGCAATTTACCGCATGTACCGCTTAATCATCTGCTGCACCGAATCAAAAACACCCGTGCGGAGTCTATCCTTCCGGGTGTATGGTTTACTGCCCTGAGGTAAACGCTACTGCGCCGGGGTGATGCCAGTGCCAGGTTTCGGATAGACCCTGCAAGGCAAAGCCTTTGCTCGCGCCAGCATAGCAGCGCACTGCCACTCAGCGCGTTACAACCGTTCAAGGCGTGGTTCTGCAATTCCAAGACTGCCGGAACGCCACGCTTTGACAAACTGGAAATATTCGGCAGGATGCCAGAAACCACCCTGTGACTGCGTTGTCCTGGTCTGGATGGCACGGCGCAGATCAGCAGCGGTTTTGCCCGCAAACCGCGTCCAGCCACTGCCGACAGCGCCAGGCGTATGGGCATCACTGTTCCCAAGCTGAGCGAGACCTACAGCGCCAAACACCTGCCGCGTATACCAGTTGCACAACGGCACAACCCCCGCCGCATTATGCGCTTCAACAGCGTCCAGTCCCCATTCCAGCAAAATCTGCGGTCTGCGCCGGTAGAGGTGATTGTATGCGCGCACAAAATCAAGTTGAATGTGAAACGGATGCGCCAGCACCGCGACCCCGCCCTGCTCATGAATAGCAGCAGCGGTCTCGGCAATCGACAAATCGCGGGGGATTGGCTGGGTGACCCAGAGCGCCAGCACATGTCCCTGTGCCGTGGTGACTTCCATGCCGGGAACAATATCAAATGGGTAGGCATCATGCTGTTCAACTGCCCATAATGACGCATCCAGCGTATCATGATCGGTGATAGCGATGACATCTAGCTGCCGGTGACGTGCGACATAGTCGAGCAAGGTCTGCACAGATGCCAGCCCATCGCTAGCAGTCGTGTGCACATGCAAATCTGCGCGCCCATCGGATTGCTGTTTCAACATGCTACCCCCTTTGCCTGCGCAATAGTCTTTGAGGTTACAATTGTTTATAGTACCCCGCATGTTTTAATCCTCACTAAATTCCCGACATCTTTGCGTTAAGAATTAACGTGAAGATTCGCACAATTTGCTACTTCGCGGCTGTACTCTCGGCACAATCGCACACGATGCGCTAAAATGCCAGCATGCAAAAATGGTGGAGATTAACCCGGTATTATGGCATTGGAGTGTCGCTGCTGCTGTTTGTGTTGCTCACAGCAGCACTGCTGGTTTACCTGGCGGGCACGCTGGGCACCCAACCCGGAACACGCACGCTGATCGTACCTGTCGTCAGTGCGCCGCCGCCGCTGCCAGGCACACCTGTAGCGCTCTTTGCCCCGCTAGACCCGGCACTGCTGCCGCTGCTGCGAGGCGCGCAGCCCGATTACGGCGCACTGCCGCTGGCGGCGCTGGGGCAGGAAGTTCAGCCAGTGGGTGCGTATCTGCCGCGCAGTGGCAATACGCAGACAGGACTGCCTTCTGCGACCCTACCGCCCACGCCGCTGCCCTACGCTACAGAACGCCCACTGCCGCTGCCCACGGTTGCCACGCAGGTGCTGCCCACTGTGCTACCGCTGCCCTCGCTTGATCCTACCCGTGTTGCTGCTGGCTATGGCGGGGATGACTGCGCGCCGTCGGGCAATCCAGTCGAGGGCATCCTGACGCAGCGCTTTCACGGCTATCATCCGGGCATTGACATCGCGGTTCCGCTCAACACCCCGGTGCGCGCAACACACAGCGGCACAGTCACTTTTGCCGAATGGAGCAACGTCGGCTACGGTTATCTGGTGATTATCCAGAATGGCGTATTCATTACCTACTATGCCCATAACACGTCATTCAATGTACGTCAGGGGGAAATTGTCGGCAAAGGCGCAATTCTGGCGTACAGCGGCAGCACGGGCAACAGTACTGGACCGCATGTGCATTACGAGATCCGCATCAACGATGTTCCGGTCGATCCGCTGTCCTTTGATAACCGGGGTTACCGGAGCTGCTGACGCAAAGCAGGCGAAAGACGGTTATGCGTATGAGCAAGAAAGTACAGACATCAGGCAGCACCGGCAGTCGTCGGCTGTCAAATGCGCGGTTTGTCTCGCTGCGCTGGCGTTTTACATCACCGTTGTTTCTGATTGTCCTGATTGTAGCGATGATCGGGGCGTATGTGCTGGCACAAACCCTGGGCACGGGGTTAGCGGCAGCACAGAATAACATTCTGCTGCAAAGCAGTGCCGCGCTGAGCCGGCGCAGCGCCGTGCTTTACGAACATTATGTGGGCGAAGCTACAAGCATCGCCTATACCAGCGGCATTGACCAGTCTATCCGCGCCGAAGATACACCTGCGCTGGCGGCACTGCTCGAATCACGCGCGCGGCTGGCAGGGCTGGACAGCATTATTGTCACCAACACACTCGGCATTGAAACTGCCGGGGTGCTGCGTGTCGTGGATGCGGATGGCAGTGTGCGTTTTGCCCTCAACACCGGCACCAACCTGCGGGCGGAAGCGCCACTGCGTGCGATTCTGGGTGAGGGCGCGCCGGTGTCTGCCGGACTGCTGCTGAGTAATGAAGGTGTTCTGTTGGTCACTGCTGTGCCCATTGTTCGTAACAATGCGGTAGTCGGGGTGGTGCTGGTCGGCAGTCGGATGCAAACCGTGCTGGCAGACCTGCAAGGCAGCAGCGTTGCCGAGGTCGCGCTGTACGCCAGCAGTGGCACGCCGCTGGGCAGCAGCCTGCCACTTAGCAGCGATCTGCTGGACACGCTAACCCTCGCGCCAGAAATCTACGATCAGGCAATCGCTACCGGCGCAACCAGCGGCACACAGCGTCCGGTGCAAAGTCTGACACTAGCGAACAGCAGCTACGACGCCGTTTACACACCATTCCAGTTCGGACCGGCGTTGCTGGGCGTGGTGGCAACGCTCGTACCCAATGATGTGCCGTTTGCGACTGAATTGGGCAGACAGCTTGTGGCTCTGTTCGCGGCGGTGCTGGCGGGTGTAGTGGTCTTTGCCGGATTCATCACCAGCAGCATTGTTACCGCCCGCGCCAACCGCGTCCGGCAAACGGCGGAACTGCTGGCAGCGGGACAGCGCGAGGCGCGCACCGGCATGCAGCGGCGCGACGAACTGGGCGCAGCGGGGCAGGCGCTGGATGTTTATGCCGAGACAGTACAGGAACGCGAAGATGTGCTGCGCAGTGCGCTGCGGCGTCAGCGGCGCGAGGCGAGTTATCTCGTCGCGGTGCTGGAGTCTATCCCCGAAGGCATTGTCGTGCAGGATGTGGAAGGGCGCATTATGCTGATGAATGACGCGGCAAAAGTGCTGCTTGGTTCACAGCGGGTGTTCCGCAGCGCGGGTATTCATGAACTCGCTGCTGTCGTGGCGGAAAAGCTCGGCGCGGCGCTGGCACCGGGGTTATACGCCCTGGGCGACCCACAACGTATCCGCCTGGAAGAACGGCTGCTCAGCGCGCAGGCAGCGGCGATTGTATCGCCCCAGTCTGAGCAGCGCGTGGGCACAGTAATTGTGCTGCGCGACATCACCGGTGCGGTAGTACGCGAGAAGGCGCAGGAACGCCTGCTGGAACAGTTCGTGCGCGAAGTACAGGAACCGCTGATTGATCTGGCACGCAGCAGTGCGCGGCAGGGCACGCAGACCAGCCCAGAGTTGATGCGTGTTTTCACCCGCGACATCGCCCGCAATGTTATCGCGTTGCAAAAGCTGATTGTGGAGATGCGCGAACTGACCACCACCGACCTGCCAATGGCGCAGCGTGCGCAGAAGCCGCTGCGGCTGGATACGCTCGTCTGGGCGATTGCGAATGAATGGCGGCAGGTGGCACAGAGCAGCGGCATTACCCTGCATGTGCTGATCGAACAAAAGGGTCTGCATATCCTCGGTGACGAGCGCCGCCTGCGTTGGGCAATCGGCAATATTGTGGACAACGCCATCAAATACACCCTGCCCGGCGGGGCGATGACGCTGGAAATCAAGACTGCCGAAAACGATACCGCGCGTCTGCGCATCCGCGATAACGGCGTGGGGATTGCCGAAGCTGATCTGCCGCATGTGTTCAAGCGTTTCTTTCGCGGCGAACCGGCTGCGCCGGATGGGCATATCATTCGTGTGCCTGGCATGGGGCAGGGACTGAGCGTTGCGCGGCAGATTCTGGAAGCGCACGGGGGGAGTATTCGTGTCAAAAGCGCGCAGGGAGTCGGCACGGCGGTCTATTTCACCCTGCCGCTGACCTCCACCGAAAGCCTGCCGCTGCCGATCTACAGTGAACTGGATGACCTGGAGGGCGAAACGGTGATGCTGCCGACCCAGTTTGAGGAACGCCTGCGCGGGCTGTAAGGCATGGGAACACGCGTGCCAGCATCCCGGTTCGCCGCCTTACGCGGCTACAGTACCTGCAAACCCAGGACTAAAAGTGCCCGCAAACAACAAAAAGACCGCCTCTCTAAGCGGTCTTGTTATTCAGCGCCCGTCGTGCGCGCTTAATTGTGCAGGGTCAGCAAGTAGGCAACCAGATCGTAAATCTCTGCCTCGGTGAGAATATCGCCGTAACCGTGCGGCATCTGATCCACAAAAGTGTCCACCACATAAACGCTGGGATTGATGATCGAGTCGTGGATATAGTGTGCCACGCTGACATATTCTGCCGGCATATAGGTCGGCGCACGTTCAATCAAACCCCACTGCCCCGGACCAATCGCGCGCAGCCCGCTGGGATCATTCGTATGGCAGGTGCGGCACGCCCAATCTACACCGGCAACGTTGAAGGTCGTATTGAACAGGACTTCACCGTTCGCAGGATCGGCAATGCTGGCATTAAACGTATATTCATCCATCGGCGCATCACCACCACCCCCTGCCGGCGCAGTGGTCGGTTCCACTGTTGGCAGCACCGCTTCGGGCGTCGCAGTGGGCGGCTCAGGGGTAGCGGTGGGCGGCTGCGGGGTTGCTGTCGGCGGCAGCGCCGTCGCCGTTGGCACGCTGGCAACCTGCTCACCAGCCTGCCCCACCACCTGCGGCGAAGGCTGTGCAGCAAGGCGCGTCGGTGTCGGCTCCGGTGTTTGCCAGACCGGCGTCGCAACAGTACCACAGGCAGCAAGCAGAGCGACCGCAAACAGTAATCCGGCATTCCGTAAGGGTTTCATCAAGGCAATCTCACTTTGTGAATGAGCGTACAAACGGGTTATAAGTATAACTTCAGGGCTGGCGAGTTTCAAATGCAAAATGCGAGTCGTCATGCCTCAAAAAAACGACCGCTCCGTGAAATGGAAGTGCCTCAATCTGCCCAACTTGCGAATAATGCTGCGCAATAAAGCCCGGAAGATTTTCGAAGTATTCGGCAATCTCGTCAAATAACTGCGGAAACAACACGATGACTGCGGGTGGCGTTTGCTGGATGCGCGTTTCCAGCAGGGCGATATTCTGCGGCACACGAGCATGGTAGGACCACGTCTTCATGTAAAAGGGTGGCAGCCGGTCTGCCTGTGCGTACACATTGCCATTCGTATCATAGGTCGGCAGCACCAGCACCAGCTCATCAGGGGTAGTGTTTGCTTGCAGCCAGTCGCTAACCGGCTGCAACTCATCCCAGCCAAGCACCTGTACCCGTCCGGAAAACACCACGAAGAGCGGTGTGAATGCTGTAACCAGCATGGCAAGCAGTATCCCGCCCGCCAGCCCACCCAGAAGCAGATGCGATGCGGGAATCCGGGCAGCGCGCTGCCAAAATGTACGCCCGAATTCAACCGCAGTATGCCAGCCTTCGAACATTGTGCCCAGAACATAGCCAGACATCGCCGCGATAATGGGCAGCGGTGCCATGAAGTGATAGTAACCTGGCACCGGAATATTCAGCAACAAGCCCGCCGCGAGGACTAACCAGATCAACACGCCGGGACGGCGGTCTGGCGCGCGCAGCCACAGCAGCGCAAACGCCGGGACGAAGATGCCAGTCACGCTGATCGTCCGCAGTGCATTGCCATCCAACAGCCCCCGCAGTTCACCCAGCCAGTTAGAGTTGCCTGGATTGAACATGAAAAACAGTGCCGGTTCGAGCACGCCCGCCAGCGCCAAAATGCCAAACTGTGCCACGTAGACCGCTAACCCGGCAATAATGACAATCGCAGCCCGGCGTATTGCCTGCATGCGCGCCTGCCCCGGCATGAACAGGACACCCACTGCGGCAGCTACAAGCATCCCTGCGCCATTTTGCTTTAACAGCATTGCGACGCCAGCACAACCGCCCAGCAGCAGCAAGTTATACAGTCGCTGATGAAAGGTTGACAGCAGCAGCAGCAGCAAACCAACGAAACCAATAAGCGCATCGAGGTAGAAGAATATGCTGTTGTAATTAACCGACCAGATGCTGTAGAACACCAATGCCCAGACACCTTGCGCCGTACCCCAGAGCCGCCGTCCGGTCCAGAACAGCAAGAAGCCAGTTCCCAGTACCAGCACAACGTTCAAAACACGGATATTAAGCAGTGGTGTTGGACTGATGCCATAGGCAGCAGCGAGCAGCACGGAAATGAGCGGCGGGTGGAAGGACGTTACGTCCGTGTAGAAGTGCATCCCCCGACCAAGCAGATGGGGAATGGCAACATTCAGGTCGTGGGTGGAAAGCTCCGCGATCAGCCCAAACTGGGCGGCAGCCACCACGACCAGCAATCCCAGCACCACAACAGGCAGCAATATCCTGCGAACATGCTCAGGATTCACGGTAGGCATACACCACCATTTTGGTGTAGGGATTAATATACACGCGCCGGTGATGGAGGTTGAAGCGGTTAACCACCCATTGGCTTGTATATCCGAGAGGTTTCCAGACCAGTTTCAGGCGGTCAGCCAGGAATCCCAGCTCAAACGTATGCCCGATAGGGTGCATTCGAATCACGCGATAACCCGCTTCCTCGAGCAGGCGGCGCAATGTTGAACGCGAGAAGAAATAGAGGTGTTCACGAGTGCGCCGAAAATCCTCAAGGCGTTTGCCCAGCAGTCGCGAGGTAATGCTGTCGCTGTCCATCGTGGTGATGATTGCCATCCCACCGGGATTCGTCAGCGCAAACATCCGCTCCACAGTTTCGCGCGGGTTATGCAAATGTTCAATGACATCCGTCATGCTGATGACGTCGAACCGGGATTCATCAAATATAGGAGCCGTAATCGGCTGCGCTTCAACGCGATAATGATAGCGCCTGTGCAGTTCTTCTACGGCAAACGAGTTAAGCTCTATCCCGCAAACATCGAAACCGTAATCGTAGGCGGTGTCCATCAGATAGCCCAAGCCGCAGCCAATATCCAACCACTTGAGCTGTTCCAGCGATTCTTTCGAGCCGCGCTGATTTGCTACGATGTTTTTTGCAAACTGGACATACTTGCGATACTGAACCTGCTTATTCAGCCGTTCCAGCATGTAGTCTACATAGCCGTAAAGGGTGTTGTTGTCATCATCGAGGAAGTGATCGTTGGAGAAATAGGTGTCATTGTAGATTGTCAGGACATCTTCCTGCGATGGCTGGGGCGTCAGCCACATGAACTGGCATTGCGTGCAGCGAACGATTTCACAATCCACAAACTTATACTTGCTAGTGTGTTCTACTCCACCGCAGAGGTAACAGGTGTGTATTTCAACTGGCATGCAAGATGACTCGCTTGGCAAGAAAGGCTGTAATCTGCCGGATGGCAGCGCACATCATAGTACCCGAAAGGCTTATTCGCAAGTGTCATTTAGCCGAGCCGAAGTTGACGGCGTGCCTTAGAATCCCATCGTTTCCGGGCGGCGATAATGCACAACACGCTGTAACGCCTTGAGTTCGTAAGGGCGCTCGTAAAACCCCAGACGGTAACGCCAGCCGCTGAGCGCCTCCAGCAGAGTCCGCACCGCACCTTTCAGCCGGATGTCCGTCACGGTGGGATAATAGGCGTTGATGACCGTCTCGAAGTCACGCACCTTACGGCGCACATGATCCTGCGACCAGGGCGTACCGGGGTTACGCCGCAGCGATTTTTCCGCCCAGTCATCGCCCGCCCACTCGTCCAGCGTTTCGGGGAAGCGAAAACCCAGACTGTATGCCTCCTCCAGAAACAGGCTGCCTTCCTGCGGTGTTGGCGTATACAGGTACAGAATCAGCTCCGTCGCCGGATTCGCTGCTTTGATCTTGCGAATAAAGGCAATCGTCTTGTTGATGTCCTCTACAGGATCAGGCGGGTTGCCCAGCACAAACGAGAGTTCAGGGACAATGCCGTAGTGCCGCATACGCTGGACAATCGCCATGGTCAGCGCCGTGCTGCTTTTGCCGCCCTTGTTCATGTTCTTCA
>DAOTWP010000033.1:0-35774 GCA_034435675.1 Anaerolineae bacterium | reverse complement strand
GACTTCACGCCCCAGACGCGCATCCAGTGCTTTATACACGGTGGAGGTTGCGCCATCCCCCAAAAACTCTTTGATTTCGTAGCGATTATGTAATTTGCGTCCAATCATGAGCCGTCCGCCATCGTCTGTCGCGCCATGAGCGCAGTTGTTATCCGCCCATCTAGCATACCACAAGGCGTACAAGTGCGCATGTGCGTTACACGCCCGCGCCGGGTAATAACTGCAATGTACTTGAAGCACACGCTGCTGGCGGGAGCCGCCGCCGGGAGCCGCCGCCGGGGATGACAGCAAGGGGTGGTTTAGTGGAGATACCCTGCCGCAAAGCAGCACAGCGTCGCGGCAGGGTGGTTAGCAGTGACTTCAGAAGCCCAGCACGGAGGTAGGATCGGTGGGCACCCAACCGCCGTTTGCCTGCCGCCCCAGAATCTCGAAGTGCAAATGCGGACCGCTGGAATTGCCGGTGCTGCCGACCGCGCCGATGATGTCCCCGGCGTTGACATCCTGCCCGCAGCTCACATAAATTTCGCTCATATGCCCGTACAGCGTCATGATGTACGGACCATGTACCAGTACCACCGCGTAACCATAGCCGAAGGAGTTCCAGCCGGAGAAAATCACGCGCCCGCCGTTCGCCGCACGCACCGGCGTCCCTACCGGGGCGGCAAGGTCAACGCCGGTATGCCACGCGGTAAAGCCGCGCATCCAGGTGCCGTTGGGCAGCGGGTTGACCCACGC
Organism: Anaerolineae bacterium; assembly: GCA_034435675.1. Taxonomy (GTDB): domain Bacteria; phylum Chloroflexota; class Anaerolineae; order Aggregatilineales; family Phototrophicaceae; genus DAOTWP01. The sequence continues at coordinate 35,039 of DAOTWP010000033.1, read as the reverse complement.
CGTGCCGCCCGAAACTGCCTGAGGTGGGCACGAGCCGGACTCGCCGGGGGCAAAGCTGACGGTCTGCGGTTGCGATGCCTGCCCGCCACCAGTGCTTGCCGCGCCGCCTGCGCCGCTGGTTTCGACAATGCGCTGCGTCCAGGTGATCGCCAGTCCTTCACCACCGGGCACAACAACCCAGGTGCCGGGCGGCAGAATGGTGTCGGGGGTGACATCACCCAGCCCCAGATTAAACGGCGAATCAAGCACTACGAAGGGATCGTCAATCTTGTATTTAGCGGCGATTTCCGCCAGGGTTTCAAAGCCGCTCGCCTGATGATAAACGCCGTCCACGGGCAGAATGTTCAGGCTATCGCCCGGCTGAAGGTTGAAGGTCACGCTGGCGGGGTTCGACCACGCAATCGTTTCGGGCTGAAGCCCATAGCGTTCGGCAATGCTGCTGACCGTGTCGCCCTGCTGCACCGAATATTGAATCACGCGGTCACGCGGGCGGTCCGGGATGGTGGTAAACGGGTCGCTGCGGTTGACCACGACCTGCGGGGGTTCGCCGCCGCCGATGGGCACGACCACCGCCTCAACCGGCGCATTGAGCAGGCTGGCAGCGGCGTCTGGCGCAAGGGTTGGCGCGCCTGCTGGTGCGGGCGCAAGGCTGCCAATCTGTGCCTGCTGGGTCGGTGTGTTCACAGCAGTCGCTGCACCGGCGGATTGTGCGCTGGCGTCAGCGTTCGGCTGTGCCGCAACATTCGCGGCGGTTGTGCCCGCCGGGGAATCGCCGCTGAGCAGCAGCAGCGCGGCAGCGGCAGTCAGCGCTGCCGCCCCAATCAGGCTGATGAGTCCGGTCCACCAGCGCCATGCCGGCAGTGGGCGGTCTTCGTCGTCATGTGGGTTGACCAGTGGGACGGTCAGTGTAGGGTGGGTGTCGTCCAGCGGGTCTACCGGCGGTTCATTCCAGGGTGATGGTGTAGCCATAAGAGTCCTTCATCAAATCCCATTCGGGCAGCGGCGGGCACAGCCCTACCTACTGCCAGCGAACACCATGCAGCATAAAGGAGCAATGGCGGCAGCAAAAGAGCGAATCTGCGCCTGCTGCTGCGCCCACGATCTGCGGTGTCATTGCGTCCTGCTGCTACCAAAGACAATCTGCATCGTTGGGTGTTACAGCGACACGTCGTAGTGCCGCGCTGCCTGCTGCCCGAATCAGCGCCGCACGGGGCTGTTTTCCGGCACAGCGAAGATCATTCGCCCGGCATCGCGGGTGATGACTTTAGTCGCGGTGACGCGCACCGTGCGATCCAGCAGCGGCTTGCCGTTTTCGACCACGACCATTGTGCCGTCTTCCAGATAGCCAATGCCCTGATTGGGGTCGCGCCCTTCCTGAATGATATGGATCGGAAAGGTTTCACCGGGAATATAGACCGATTTGACCGCATTCGCCAGCGCGTTGATGTTCAGCACCGTTACGCCCTGTGCCTCTGCCACGCGGTTGAGGTTGTAATCGTTGGTAATCACCAGCGCGTCTATTTGCAGCGCCAGCGCCACCAGCTTGTTATCCACATCCACTTCTTCGGGTACATCATCATCAATCACCTTGACGGTGGTGAAGGTGCTGCGCTGAAGCTGGTTGAGCTTGTTCAGCCCGCGCCGCCCACGCGCGCGCCGCAGGGGGTCGGACGAATCGGCGACCTGATGCAGTTCGTTGAGCACAAAGCGCGGCACCAGCAGCGTGCCGCCGAGAAAGCCGGTTTCCTCAATTTCGACGATGCGCCCGTCAATCAACACGCTGGTATCGAGCAAAAGCTGGCGTTTTGACTGCGCCGCCCGCACGCGCCGCCCCCCGCCGAACCCTTCGCTCAGCGCTGCCCAGATTTCCTGTGAGCGCACGCTGAAGATTGTCAGCCCCAGATATGCCGCCAGCAGTGAGGCAAACGGCGGCAGCCAGCTCCCCAGCGGGTAATCCAACTGCGACAGCGGGTAGGCACCCAGCAGTGCCACGCTTAAACCGACGACAATGCCCAGCAGCGCCGCCGACAGTTTTTCGATCGGCATTTCCTTAATGGTTTTGCTCAGCCAGCGCACCGGGCGCGTGGTGAGCCAGGGAGTGGTGACCAGCCCAAAGAGCATGCCGGTCAGGGCGAAGATCACCGAAGCGGAAAACGGATCAAGCTGGAGTGTAGTGGAAGCACCGGAACCGAGCCTGCCCCCAAGCAGGGCAAAAAGCGCCATTCCCAGCAGCCGGGCAATAAAATCAGCAGTCATGATATCTAGACTCCTGCGCTGGTGATGCCGTCTGACTCACAGATGATAAGGGGTGAGTACCCGCCGGAAACCGTCGCGTGGCAGGACGGACAGCAGTACAGCGCGATAATGATGTCGGGCGAAATTGCAGGTTGTGAATCAACCACGCCGACCCTGCCGGATAGAAGGGGGCATCTCGCAATAAATCAAGGACACCGGGTATGCCGCAATGGAAGCCTCCACGAATGAAAAAGGCGGTGTGGGTACAGGCATCCGGGTGCAGCACGCCGGAATCAGGGGCAATAACTGCTCCATCCTACGGCGGAGATGGCATTTTTGTTAACTTTTAATCATAACAGACTTGCTTACACGGGTCAATTGTGCACTGGCATATAAGCATGTGGCATGGCTATGCTCGTCTTGCTGCACCCCGGCGGAAACACCACGAGTGCTTACATGGCGCTGGTAGCGAGGTTGATGAAAGAAGGGTTGCTCTAGGCGATACATTCCTCCTGTGCGCAGGGTCGGCGAATCAAAATGTGTGTGCACAATAGGTCGGAATGGACCTGTCGGGACACCCAATGGGGCGTCCGTGCGGCGGTGAACACACTGGCGCAAACACAGTTTGGCGCAAACACAGTTTGCACCGTGCCCTTGCAGCACTGTGATGACCTTTCTGCTACCTGCGCAGAGTTTTTATGCGCTCACGCTGCAGGATGCTGTTCTGTGGTTGTACTTATCTTGCTTCCCATGTAAAGGACACAGAGTCGCTATGCCCCCAGTTCGACCAGCCGCGTTTCCAGCGCCGCCACACAGGCGCGCACGGCATCCACATCAAAGGCGAAGCGCGCGCCCATTACCGCGAAGACCTCCGGCAGCGGGCGTGCGCCCAGCAGCGCCAGCATACGCCGGTATGTTGCCATGCCTGCTGCATAATCTGCGCGGAACTGCGCCCACAGATGCACCGCGCCCAGCAGCGCCAGCGCATACTCAATGGTGAAAAACGGCATCCAGAAGGGGTAAAACGCGCGCTGCCAGCCGGTTGCCAGCTCGCTTTCCAGCCCGGACCAGTCCACATCCGGGCGGAAGCGCCGCACCAGCGCCGCCCACTGCGCATCACAGGCGGCAGGGTCGGCGGCGTCCTGCGGGTGGGTGTAAACCCAGTGGTCGAAGGCATCCTCCAGCGCCAGATGCGGCAGCCACAGCAGCAGTTCCTCAAGGTACGCGATCTGTGCGTGCCGTGCGGCGTCGGGCGCATATAAACCGACTTCCGGCAAGCCGACCAGTTCCCCGGCGATCAGTTCCATCGTCACTGACGGCAGCTCGGTCAGACCGGGCAGGCTGTTGATGATGTGCAAAAAGGGCACCTGCGCCGACTCAAATGTGGTGAAGGCGTGCCCGCTTTCGTGCAGCAGCAGGCGCACGTCGCGTCCCACGCCGGTGACCGTGCCGGTGATGTGCGGGCGGCGCACCACTGCCAGCCCCAACTGGTTGCCGCCGGGCATTTTGCCGGGGCGCGGGTCGAGGTCGAGCAGGGCTTCGTCAATCATCGTCTGGAAGTATGCCCCCAGCGTTGGGTCAAGCTGGCGGAACAGCACGGCGCATTTGGCGGCAAGGTCTGCGCCATCGCGGAACTGCGGCGCATCTGCCGCACTGCTGCCCGCCGGGTAGGCATACCAGTTGGTGCTGAAATCCCAGGGGCGCAGCGTATCTACGCCCAACTGTGCCCGGTAGCGGGCGTAAATCCGGCTCGCGGCAGGCACAGCGACTTCGGCAATTGCCGCGTGCAGCGTTTCGGCGTCCTGCGGCGAAAAGTCCCAGCGCAGATTCTCGCGCCACCACAGCGCGCGGTAATCGGGCAGCCCGGCGTTTGCCGCCATACGCACCCGCGTTTGTTGCAGCGCCGTCCACAGGCGGTTGATTTGCGCGCGGTCGGCAAGCTGGCGTGCCAGCATCTGCCGGAAAAGTGCCTCGCGCCCGGCACGGTCTGCCTGCATCAGGTGACTGCTCAGCCCCGGCGCGCCCAGCGTTTCGCCGTGCACCGTGATCTGCTGTGCCCCGGTGAGCGTATCGTATTCGCTGAGCAGCTCGTATTCCTGACTGCCGAGCGACTGGTTCGCTTCGACATAGCTGGCGGCACGGGCGCGCAGCACACGCAGCAGCGTGTCGTGCTGTGGGACGGATAAACCGCTGGCGAGCAGTTTTTCGGTCAGCGCCTGGGCGCGGGTGTGCTGCGGCTGCATGATCTCGCGCTGGAAAGCGCCGCGGCGGGTGCTGGCGTCGGCGTCGGTCATGTCTTTTGAACTGGCGATCATCAACCGGGCGAATGCCTCGATCACCAGCGCGGTTAGCTGCGACCACTGCTCAAGCCAGGCTTCGAAGGTGTCGGGTGTCAGCGGGTGCGCCAGCAGTTCGGCATAATAGGCGTCAAGCTGCTGCCAGTCCATGCGCTGGACAGCAAACGCATCGGGGGGCAAAGAGGTGAACATGGCGGAGTCCTCATCAGGATTGGGCGGGCTGTGCGTAATCCAGTATATCGAGAGTTGCGATTTCTGGCGTGCGGGGCGCTGGTAGTCCGACAAGCTCAGGATGCAAGCTGAACAAGGGGAGTACTCCCCTTGTTCGGGTTTACGGAGAGAGACTAAATGCGAATGCCGCCGCGTGTGGCAATCGCCTGGTGCAGCCGCGCAGTTGCTTGCTGTGCCCGCGCGGCGAACTCGTCGAGCGCCTGCTGCCACCCCTGCGCCGCTGCCTGATCCTGAATGCCTGTCGCGTTGATTTTGACATTCAGCCCGGCGGCGTGCAGCGCGGCGCCCGCCAGCGCCCCGGCAGACCCGGCATCCGAAACGGCGTTGCTGTTGCCCAGTTCGGCGACTTCCGCGGCAAGTTCGATCACGCGGGTGGACATGCGCGCGGCATCCAGCGGCACTTCGGCGGCGTGTTTGGTGGCGCTTTCAATCGCTGCCGCGCGGGCAGCCTGCTGTTCGTCTGTTTCTTTGGGCAGGCGCAGCGCTGCCAGCACCGCGCCATACGCCTGTGCATCGCGCTGCACACCCTGTGCCAGTGCCGCGCGCAGCCCGTCCGCCTCCACAATGATCGCGTCCATCCGTGCTTCTACGTCAGCGTACTTTTTCCTGCCCACGGTCAGCCGGGCGACCATTGCCACCAGCGCCGCGCCCATTGCCGCGCCATATGCCGCCGCTGACCCGCCGCCGGGTGCTGCCGTGCCCGCCGCCAGTTCATCCAGGAACGAGGCGCTCATCGACGCACCGTCGCCGTCCTGCAGCGCGCTGGACAGGCGGTTTTCCAGCACCTGCTCCGGCGTGAAAGCGTCAATCTGCAAGTACCACTGCGCCGCGTCAAACAGTGCCCGCTGCGGCACCAGCCCGATAATCTCGCTGCTCTGGATGCCGACACCGTAGCGCGCCGCCTCGCGCCGGATCGTTTCGACCACGCGATGCAGCGGCGTCTGGGTGTAGTCGGTCATGTTGATCGAAACCTGCGCCTTGCCGTTGACCAGCAGCCCCAGCGCTTTGGCATAGCGGAAGCCGCCGGATGAATGGCGAATGTCCTTGCTGATCTTTCTGGCGATTTCGACATCGCTGGTGGTCAGGTAAACGTTGTAGGCGACCAGCGGCGCGCGCGCCCCGATGATCGTTGCGCCCGCTTTGCCCACGCTGTGCGGTCCATAGTCCGGCGCACGGTTGGGGTCGCTGCCGATTGCCGCTTTGAGCGCCTCGTACTCGCCCCGGCGCACATCTGCCAGATTTTCGCGCTCCGGTCGGGTGGCAGCAGCTTCGTAGAGATAGACCGGGATGTGCAGTTCGCGCCCGACCCGTTCGCCCAACTGCCGCGCCAGCAGCACGCAGTCGTGCATGTCCACGCCTTCGATGGGGATGAACGGGACGACATCTGTCGCGCCGAGACGCGGGTGTGCGCCGCTGTGCGTGTCCAGGTCAATCAGCCGGGCAGCAGCGGCAATCGCCTGAAACGCCGCTTCGACAATGTTTTCCGGCGCGGCGACAAACGTAATCACCGAACGGTTGTGGTCAGCATCACTTTCCTGATCCAGCACATGCACCTCCGGCACAGCGCGGATGGCGGCGACGATTTCGTCCACGATAGCACTGCGCCGTCCTTCGGAGAAATTGGCAACGCATTCAACAATTCGTTTCACCGTGAAAATCCTTCCAGAAATGGGTGTGGGGTGTGCAGCGCGCAGCCGTGCGCAGCAGCGCGGCTCCGCGTGAGATTTTGGTGTTTTTGCACGAACGCACCCCCTGTTTGCCTGTATTGTACCCACGAACGGCGTGGCGGCGGTAGGGGGTGAATGGGTGTTGGCGGGCGCGGTTGGTGCCTGGCGGTTGGCTATAAGCTGAAACGCTGTTCGCTGGTTTGCTTTTCCTTTTTCCTTTGCCCTGCCCCTCACTCCTCCTCAAGCATCAGCCGCACCCCGGCGATGCGCACAAAGCGGCGCTGCACAAAAATGCTCACCACGCGCTGCGTCGGCATCTGCACCGCGCTGTGGACGACCAGCCGCGCCACGTATTTGCGCAGTTCGCGCAGGTCGGCATGCGTTGTCGCCGTGAAGTGGGTCTCCGACAGGGCATCGGCGGGCATCCAGAAAACCACCACTGGGGCGCGCAGCAGGTCACTGAGCGAGGGGCGTCCGTTGTAATGTAGCCTGCCCCAGATACGCTCATGCTGCTGGACGTAATACATAAAATTCTGCTGGTTTCTGGCTGTCACCGCCATATTAACCCGTTCTCTGCCCGCCAATGCTTAAGGCAGCCTGTTTGCTATTCTGCTATCTTGATTATAGGCGTCAAGTGCCCCGCCTGATGCCTTAAGGAAAGCAAAACAGTGTTGATTTTACGCGAGTGCGCAGAGTTTCAGCATAATTACGACTGTTATGTTGCGCACGCCTGCGCTGCGGGCGACAGAAAACCTGTTGGACAGTAGGATCAATCGTGGTCTACCCTGTCCCCGGCTCGACTGCGTGCAGGGTGTGCGAGATTGCCGGCGTGGCGCGCCAGCAGGTGCAGTGCGGCGGTGCTGGCGCATCAATCAAAGTGCGCCGGGCAAGGTCACTGCTGCTCTGACCAGCAATCGTTTACAGACATTCACCCAACCTTAACAAAAGTAACACTGCATCTTAACGCCGCCATCAATCTCCTCAGTTAGCCTTCTGGCGGGCTGCGAACCTGATTTCTCACTACATGCTGTTCGCGCAGCCCCCGCTGTCCTCAAGTCCGTAACCCACATAGGTCAACCAAAGGCATGATCCGGTTTTTGTTCTTACGGCTGCTGCGCACGCTGCTGACCCTGTTCGGGGTAATCACGCTCACCTTTGCGCTGGGGCGTGTTTCCGGCGACCCTATCGCCATGCTGCTGCCCCAACAGGCAAGTGTCGAAGATTACGAACGGATGCGCGCCGCGCTGGGACTGGATCAGCCGCTGCCGGTGCAGTTCGGGCGCTATCTGGAAAGTCTGGCGCGCGGTGATCTGGGCACCTCGATTGTCTACAACCGTCCGGCGGCAGATGTGGTCGGCGAGCGCATCGGCGCGACTCTGCGGTTGGGCATTCCTGCCTTCGTGCTGTCAGTTGTGCTGGGCATTCCGCTGGGCATGGCGGCGGCATACCGGCGCGGCAGTCTGTTTGACCGCCTCGTGATGGGCTTGACCCTTGCCGGGCAGTCGCTGCCGTCGTTCGCGGTGGCAATCGTGTTGATTCTGGTGTTCGGCGTTTACTTCAAACTCACTCCCACCTTTGGCAGTGACAGCGCGGCACACTATATCCTGCCGACGATCACCCTGACAATTTACCCGCTGGCAATTGTCGTTCGGCTGACACGCTCCGCCATCCTGGAAGTGCGCAGCCAGCCGTATGTGCGCACGGCAGCCGCCAAAGGGCTGCACGACCTGTACACTGCCACGCGCCATGTGCTGCCCAATGCGCTCATTCCAGTGGTCACGGTGATCGGCTTGCAATTCGCGGCGATCATCAGCGGCGCGGCGATTGTCGAAACCGTCTTCGCGTGGCCCGGTTTGGGGTCGCTGGCGGTGGCGTCCATCGGCGGGCGCGATTTCCCGGTGGTGCAGGCGATTGTGCTGCTCAGCGCGGCGGCATTTGGCTTCGGCAATATGCTGGTAGATGCCCTGTATTTTGTGCTTGATCCGCGTATTCAGACCGGAGGGCGGCGATGAGCGCAGTCAGCAGCCTGAATCCCCCGATGGATAAACCTGTCGCCCACGTGGCGCACACCCCGCGCCGCAGACGCTGGCGGCAGCGCTTGACTGTCCCGGCGGCACTGAGCATGGCGCTGCTGCTGGCGCTGGTGCTTGCCGTCCTGCTGGCGGATGTGCTCGCCCCGGCAGACCCCACGACGATCAACCTGCGCGCGCGCTTGCAGCCGCCGCTGCAAAGCAATGCCGAAGGACTCTTGCAGTACCCGCTGGGCACAGACGCCACCGGGCGCGACATCCTCAGCCGTTTGCTGTACGGCGGGCAGGTGTCACTGTTTGTCGGCGGGGTCTCGGCGCTTTTGGGGCTGTTGGTCGGCACACTGCTGGGGCTGGTCAGCGGCTATGCGCGCGGCTGGCTGGACGAAGTGCTGATGTATCTGGTGGATGTGCAGCTTTCGCTGCCGTTTATCCTGCTGGCAGTCGCGGTGGCGCTGGTGCTGGGGCGTTCGCTGGCGGTGCTGGTCGGGCTGGCAGCGCTGTCCACATGGCCCCTGTATGCGCGGGTGGTGCGCGGCGAAGTGCTCTCCCTGCGCGAACGCGAGTTTGTGCTGGCGGCAGATGCGCTCGGCGCGGGACCGTGGCGCATCATGCGCGTGCATCTGCTGCCCAACACGCTGGCGTCCATTCTGGTGCTGGCGACGATCAACATCGGGCGCATCATCCTGCTGGAAAGCGCCCTGAGCTACCTCAATATCGGCATTCCCCCGCCCGCCCCGTCGTGGGGCACGATGATTAATGAAGGACGCGACTATCTGGCGACGGCGTGGTGGCTGGCGACGCTGCCCGCGCTGGCGCTGATGCTGCTGACCCTGGCGGTGGGCACCCTCGGCGATTGGCTGCGCGATGTGCTGGATGTCTCGGTGAGTGGCTGAGCACCCGCCTGCGTGCAGAAGTTGAACGCAAGTAGGACAGTATCACAATTCGCATAAGTTCAGGAGGCTTTAGCAAAATGCAGAAGTGGGTTCGTTTTTTGCTGTTGGTGGTGCTGGCGCTGTCCGCATTGGGCGCTGCTGCACAGGACGCTGAACCGAAGACGCTGACCATCGGCATCAACGCCGAGGTGCTGACGCTTGACCCGCATCACGCCCCCGGCGCGATTATCGGCAATCGCATTTATCACATGATCTATGACCAGCTCACCCGCACCGATGCCACCGGCGCGGTGCAGCCGATGCTGGCGGTGTCGTGGGAACAGACCAGCGAGACGACATGGGTCTTCCAACTGCGCCCGGATGTCGTGTTCCACAACGGCGCGACGATGACAGCAGATGACGTGGCGTACAGCTTCAACCGCCTGCTGTTCAGTGAACAGGAAAGCCGCATCCGCCCGCAGTTCGCGCTGTATATCACCGCGGTGGAAGCCACCGGCGATCTGGAAGTGACCTTCACCACGCCCAACGCGGATCCGCTGCTGCCGCTGCGCCTGTCCACGCCCTATGCCGTGATTATGCCGCGCGCCTACACCGAAGAAGCCGGGTTCGAAGCAGTGCAGACTGCCCCGGTCGGCGCTGGTCCTTATAAGGTGGTTGAAGTGATCGCCGGTGACCGGCTGGTGCTGCAACGCCATGACGCTTACTGGATGGGCACACCGGACGCCGAACAGGTAATTGTGCGTGTCATCCCCGAAACTTCCACCCGTGTTGCAGCGCTGCAAAGCGGCGAAGTGGACTTCATCACCACCGTCAGCCCGGATCTGATTGACTCGCTGGATGCAGCCGATGGGCTGCGTGTGGATACCGTGCCGGTGTTCAACTTCATGCTGATCTACTTCAACACCAACACCGGACCGACGGCGAACCCGCTGTTCCGCCGCGCGCTGTCGCTGGGCATTGACCGCGAGGCGATTGTTGACTCGCTGTGGGGCGGGCGTGTGCGCGTGATGAACGACTACTTCCTGCCGGGCGAATTCGGCTATGATGCCGAACGCCCGAACTTCGAGTACAACCCCGAAGAAGCTATGCGCCTGCTGGCAGAAGCCGGCTACAACGGCGAAGTGCTGGAATTCACCCCGCCGAGCGCCTACTACACCAACGGCGCGCTGGTGACCGAAGTCATCGCCGAAATGTGGCGCGCGCTTGGCGTCAATGTGCAGTACGAACCGCTGGATACGTCTGCCTGGGCAGACCGCTCGCTGGCTGGGCAGAATATCGCTACGCTGCAAAGCTTTGGCACCAGCGGCGACCCGGCAACCAACAGCGTCGTGCAGACCTGGGATCAGTGGATGGGGCAGTATTACACCCCCAGCGAAGAATTCCGCGCGCTGGCAACCGAAGCCGCTATTTCGCTCGATCCTGAAGTGCGCCGCGCCAACTACCGCCGCATCGCCGACATTCTGGATGCCGACGTGCCGTTTGCGCCGCTGTATCAGTCGGTAGAATTCTATGCGATGCGCGACGGCATCACCTGGGCAGCGCATCAGGAATTCTACATTGACCTGCGCCCCGGCGCGTTCTCGATGGACTAATCCGGCAGCTATGATCGGGGTTTGCGCTGCGGCGCGGCTGCGGCGCGCCCCGGTGTTTCACCGCAGCATCTGGTTTTAATCATGACACATGCGCCGGGGCATTCCACAGGGATGCCCTTTGCGCAGCCATATACAGGGAGAGAGCGTTATGCCCGGCTTGATAGTTCTGATGATTGATGGCGTCGCAGCGGAGCACTATGCGGCGGATCGCGCGCGTTTTCCGCACTTTGCGGCGCTGGAAAAACGCGGCTTCTGTGTCGAACGGCTGCATTCGGAGGTGCTGGGCACATCCCTGCCAGGGCGTACCTCGATGATGACCGGCGTAACGGCGGATGTCAGCGGCGTTTATGGCAACAAAATCTGGGATGGCACACAGTTCCGCTATGCCACGCCGGACGATGTGCGTGTGCCCACGCTGGCAGCACGGGCGAAAGCGGCAGGCAAGCGTGTTGCCGTCGTCGGCTTTGGCATGCTCCGCCCGGAGGACGCCGATATTTTCCAGTCCCCATGGTGGGTCAGTGATATGGTACAGCGCCCGCGTGACGCTGAACCGGAGCCGTCGGAGCCGGCGTGGATGCGCGTGGCGTTTCACCAGCCGGGCGAGACGTTCACGCAGGTCGCCAGCGCTGCCGGGCTGCCGCCGCGCCTGCCGCTGGAGCAGTTCGACCTGAGCAAGCCGGATCAGCGCGCTGTGTTTGGCAATGTGGCTGACAGCCTGATGTTCGAGTGGGTCGCCTCGCTTGCCGCCAGCGCCACCCCACCAGATGTGATTATCGCCGAATTCCTGATGACCGATACCTACCAGCATTACACCGGCTTCCGCAGCGAAATTTCGCAGTGGTCGGTGCTGCAAGCGGACGCGGCAGTTGGCAGAATTGTGCGCCGTCTGGAAGACGCCGGCGTGTTGGATCAGTGGAACATCGCGGTGATGAGCGATCACGGGCACAGCCCGATTGAGAAAGCCATCCAGCCGCAGGTGCTGCTGCCCGGCGTGCGGGTGCAGTGCGAGGGCGGCAGCCTGCTGGTTGCCCCGCATGACGCCGCCGAACTGGACATCGTCACGCAGAAGTTGGCAGCATTCGGCGTCCAGCCCTTCCCCAATGACTGCGTTGTGCCAGAGTTTCGCGATCAGGTATTTGTGTTTGTTGCGCCACCGCTGTGGTCGTTTGAGAACGACAACGCCGAGGCGACGGAACCCGTACTGCCGCCGCGTGCCATTTCCTCGCATGGCTTGACCCCCGGCGCGCCCGGCGACGACCGCTTTGCGCTGTTCGCCGGACCGGGAGTGCCGCAGGGCAGCAGCGCGCAGGGCGATGCCGTGCAGGTAGCACCGACATTCGCGGCGCTGGCAGGGCTGGCGCAGGATGGCTTTATGGGTAAACCGCTGTTTGAGGTCGCGCAGTAGCGCCGGGAAACCTGGTGCCGGGGTTGGGGTGAAGCATGCTTCGCCCCACCGCTGCGCATAAACTCCGAATATCTGGACACCGCCTTGAGGCTCACCCCCCATGCAGCGACAGTGTCACCTGTGGATGTTCAGGAAACGCTCCACGAACATGCGCAGCTCAAAAACGTCTACCGGCTTGATCAGCACCAGATCCGCCAGTTCGGCTTCGGGCGTGGTCAGTGCCTGGGTGTTGCCGGTAACAACGATCACCTGCATGTGCGCTGTCTGCGGGTTCTCGCGCACGCGGCGCAGCACCTCCAGCCCGGAGACAAAGGGCATGTTGACATCCAGCACCAGCAGATCGGGGGCATCCTGCTGGATACAGGCGAGCGCCTGCCGCCCGTCGCTGACCGACACTGACCGAAAGGCAGCGTGTTCAAAGACCATTCCGAAAATGTTTTGCAGGTCCGGGTTATCCTCGGCAATGCAGACCAGTTTCGTGTCAATGGCTGTCATGATCACTGCATGACCCTTCCCAGATGCTCAATAAAGTCCTGCGGGTTAATCGGTTTGGGGCAGTAGCTGTCAAAGCCGCCGCGCAGCACTTCGTCCGCCAGTTTTGCCGAATGATATGCCGTCACGGCGACTACGCGCGTCTGCGCCGTTTGCGGGTTGCTGCGCACCGCGTTGAGCACCGCCCAGCCGTCCGCGTCGGGCATCGCCAGATCGGTAATGACCAGATCGGGCATAATCTGCTCAATCAGCGCAAAACACTCGTGCACGCTGCTCGCGGCGTAGACTTCGATGGCGTAGTATTCCAGCGTTGTCGCCATGATTTGCAGGTCGTCAAACGTATCGTCAACGACGACGACTTTCCAGACTCTATTGCTCATAGCTGATCATATTCCTGTTCTCCAGCGCTGCCTGAATACGGGCGGACAGCACATGAATGTCGTAGGGTTTGGCGATGTAATCATCAAAACCGTCTTCCAGCACACGCGCGCGGTCGCCGTCCATCGCGTGCGCCGTCACCGCCAGAATCGGGACATGGTGCAGGTCGCTGCGCCCCCGCATGCGCCGGAACATCTCCCAGCCGTCCATCACGGGCATCGATAAATCCAGCAGAATGGCGGTGGGGCGAATCTGATCCAGCAGCGCCAGCCCCGCCTCCCCGTTGCGCGCAACATGGACGTTCGCCCCATGATATTCCAGCACGGTCTGGGCAACGGCGATGTTATCCGGCTGGTCATCCACAATCAGAATGGTCCAGTTGGTCCCGATAGGTGTATCAGACATGTACAACCTCCTCTGTTGGTGCAGGTATGCTTTCCGCCTCAATCGTCAGCGGCAGCGTGATGATAAACTCACTCCCTTTGCCGACCTCGCTTTTGAGGTTAATGCTGCCGCCCATCATGACCACCAGCCGCCGTGTGATGGCTAGCCCCAGCCCGGTGCCCCCGTGCTGGCTGCCCTGATCGTCGTTCACCTGCCGGAACTCGTCGAAGATCACATCGTGCAGGTGCGCGGGGATGCCGATGCCGCTGTCTTTCACGCTGATGCGCCAGACTTCCGACCCGGCAGTTTCAGCGTGCAGCGTCACACCACCTTCGCGGGTGAACTTGATCGCGTTGGAAACCAGATTGGTGAAGATCTGCTTCAGGCGCGTCTGGTCGCCGACAATCGTTTGAGGCAGACGCTCGTCCATGCTCACTGTGAAGGTGATGCCCTTCTGTTCTGCCAGCACGCGGTTCTGTTCGTCTAGTTCGCGCAGCAGCGTGCGCAGGTTGAACGGCTTGGGCAGCAGTTCCATGCGCCCGGCTTCGATTTTGGAAACATCGAGCAGGTCGTTAATCAGCCGCAGCAGGTCTTTGGCGTTGAGCAGCGTGCGATCCTGAAATGCCTTCGCGCGTTCGGGAAGCTGCCCGACCATGCCGGAAAGCTGAATCTGGGTGTAGCCGATAATGGCGTTCAGCGGTGTGCGCAGTTCGTGCGACATGTTCGCCAGAAACTGGCTCTTGAGCTGGTTTGCTGCTTCGGCTTCGCGTTTGGCAACCGTCAGCGACTCGTTGGCGCGCGTCAGATCGGTGGTCCTTTGCGCCAGTGTGTCACGCTGCTGCACGATAATCGTCTTGCTGCGTTCGCGCGTCCACCAGAACAACCCCAGCCCGATCATGCTGAAGGTAATGGCGCTGACCAGCAGCAGGAAATTGAGCCGGTTGCCGCTGATGAAGGTGTCCTGCCGGTAAGAGACGATATAGGCGACGTGTTCGCCCTGAATGTTGTTCACCGACAGGAACGAGACAACATAATCGCCGCCGTCGGTACTGACCAGCGTGGCAAACGACGCGCCGCGCTCCATCTGCGTGATGACGCTGTCCGGCAGGTTGGCATTGATTGCCTCGACCACACTCCACGGCAGCGCCTCGTCATTGTAGGTTTCGAGGACTCCGCGGTCATAGGCATACTGTTCGCTGATGTCGCTGACGATGTAGTTATCCTGCTCAGACTCAAAGACGGTTGCGCCCACGACATCCGCGCGCATCAGGAAGGTCACGCCGCCGGGGAACAACTGGTTCATGTCCTGCTGGATGGCGTTAAATGACACGCTGACTTCTACACTGCCGATATGCGTATCTGCATGGAACAGCGGGAAGACATAGCGGAAGCCGTTGAAAATGCGCCCTTCTTCAAAGCCGGTCACCGGTTGCAGGGTTTCGTTTGTCATGCGCACCGAGTAGCGCACGTCGGTCAGGTCATCCCCGAACAGTTCAGGACGGTGAAAGCGCAGGAAACTGGTGTTGTCCGGCAGGTGAAAATGCAGTTGGCGCAAATTCAGGTTCTGCAAGCGGGCGTATTCGTCCTCCAGCAGCGCGAACAATTCCGCGCGGATGCTTGCCTGTTCTGCCTCGGACGCCCCAGCGGCGCGGCTGTAGAGTTCAAGCACTTCGGGCTGGTTGACGATTTCCTCGAAAATCACCTGCGCGACGAGGTTATAGCTGTTGACGGTTTCGGTGAAGGCAATGTCCAGATCGCCGACGCGATCACTGAAGTACTGGTCTTTAATGCGCGTGTTGTTGTTGTGCAGCAGCAGGTAAATGACACCCCAGATGAACACCAGCAGGACGACAATCCCGGCAAACCTCATTTTCATGAGCACACTCATTTCTGGCTGAATGATAGGTACGGACAGCACACAGTCCGCAATAATGACGACACTACATTACATTATATTACAAGAACTGCGCTTGTGCGGGCAAGTTGGGGAGAAATTCACAAATATAACCGAGATTTAACAGCGCGGGGCAAGCAGGCAAACCCGCGCCGCAGGCAGGGATCCAGCATTACCCGGTTCACGGCAACATCTGCGCGGGGGAACGAGGTTATCTTCCTGGACCCCGCGCGGTTTCCTGCACCGTCAGCCATCCAGCGCGTATACCACAATTTCCGCTTCCATCCGTGCGAACGGAACTGCCGGCCCGGCTGCCCGCCAGCGATACACAGGTTTAGCGACAGCCGGGGCATTATCCGGCGCAGGGGTAGGCAGCGCGCAAAGCATGCTCTGCGGTGCGCGGCAAGGGTACAGTTCGCAGCGCCGCCTAGCGCTTGAACAGGCTGCGGGCGAAGAACCACAGATTCGCCGGGCGCTCCGCCAGCCGCCGCATAAAATACGGATACCACGCCTCGCCATAGGGCACATACACGCGCATCTTGTGCCCTGCCGCCGCCAGTTCATCCTGACGACCGCTGCGAATGCCGTAGAGCATCTGGAATTCATGGCGTGTGTCCGGCACCTGATGCTCACGGATGAGCTGTTCCGCCGCCGTGATCATCTTCTCATCGTGTGTGGCGATGCACAGGTACGGCGGGCTGGCGCTGCCACCGGCGCTGCCACCGGCGCTGCTGCCGTCCGCCAGCAGGAAATCGCGTGTCAACTGCACAAAGTTCCGGTCCACAGCGGCTTTTTCAGGGAACGCTTTATCCGGCGGTTCCAGATACGCGCCCTTGCACAGGCGGATATGCGCGCCTTCTGCTGCCAGCGCGCGCATGTCGTCTGCGCTGCGATACAGGTACGCCTGAATCACCGTGCCCACATTGTCGAAGCCGTATTCGTGGCGCATGGTGCGGTAAATGCGCAGCGTCGTGTCCGTGTAATGCGTGCTTTCCATGTCAATCGTCACGGGGATGCCGCCGTGCTGCTGTGCAGCGGTGAGGATGTGCCGCAGGTTGTTGACACACAACTCCTCGCTGATGTCCAAACCCAGATGCGTCAGCTTGAGCGACACGCTGGACTGCACCTGCTGGTCACGGATGCGGCGCAGAGTCTCGCGGTACTGCGCGACGACGTGTTCGGTGTCCGCTGCATGGGCGACACTTTCGCCCAGATAATCCAGCGTCACCAGCAGCCCTCTGGCATTGAGCGTCCGCGCCACTGCCAGCGCTTCGTCCAGCGTTTCCCCGGCGACAAACCGCCGCGCCACACGCCGCGCCAGAAAGAAATGGGTCATGATTGCCCGCGCCCATTTCGCGGTAGAAAGGTACAGCAAAAATCGCCGCAGCATAGATCAAACCTTTAGTTGGTAGGGCAGATGTATTCTTCCAGAACTGACGCGGCTGAGCTGTGACTTGTCCCCGAACAAGGGGTTAACCTTTGCCCGCGAACGAATCTGCGTTAGCCCTGTCTTTTCTATTTTAGCCGTGAAATGCGGCGGCGTCGTTGACCGTGTAATGCCGTGCCGATGCCTGGGGCAGTGCCCCGCGTGTCCTACCCTTGCAGCAGTTGCGCGGCTTCGTTCCATGCCTCCGGCTGCGGGGGATAAACGGGCGGCTTGACCGCCACACGCAGCACCTCGAACACATCCTCATCGAAGCCTTTCAGCGTCGTCCTGAACGGCTCGGTTTGCACGCCTGGCTCCTGGGTCAGCAGCGCCGCCACCGCCGGGACTGCCGCCACCGCCTGCGACAGAATCAGGTCATTGCCCTGCGAAAGCCCTTCCAGCCGCGCGGCGATGTTGACCGTCGTGCCGAAATAATCCAGCCGTTCGTTGAGCGTGACGGCAATGCACGCGCCCATGTGGATGCCCGTCTTGAGGATCACCGGATGGCTGCCTGCCTGTGTCAGCAGCTCGCGCTGGGCTTGCAGCATGGCGCGCACTGCGTTTTCCGGACGGCGAAATGCCGCCATCACCGCGTCGCCAATCGTTTTGACCAGTGTGCCCTGATGTTCACTGACTGCCCGGCGCAGCACATCGAAATGATTCATCACTACACCAAACGCCGGGGCATCACCAATCTGGCGGTACAGGCGCGTGCTGCCGCGCAGGTCGGTAAACACAATCGTCAGGCTGCCGACAGAAATCTGCTCGCCGGGGCGCAGCGCCTCGCTGGAAAAGAGGTCACGGAAGGTTTGCAGCGTGGTTACATCCGCCGCGATAACCGCCTGATCGCTCCATTCCGTATGTTCCAGCACGAATAACTGTTCTGCGCCGGAGTCGTTGCGCAGCGCGAGTGTCGGAGTCGTGCCAATTACCGTTTCATCCGGTGACCAGTACGCTTCGTCCACCAGGCGCAGGGGCATCTGCGGCGCGCCGTCCGCCGCCACGCGCAGAAACTGCCCCCCGCGCAGGTTGATCGCCCGCACGCGGTAGCGCCCCGGCTGGAGCAGCGGCTGCACCTGGCGCTGTTCGCCCGGCGCTAAAAGCTGCTGCACCACGATGTGCGGCGTCACCTGCGGACCGGCAACACAATATTCTGTCGCGCGCACTTCGCGCACGGCGGCGTTGGGATGAAAAGTCAGCTCCACCGAGCGCTCGAAGTTAATCTCAAAGTCAATCTTGCAGGTGTCACAGTGGACAACTTTTTGCACACCGCTGAGGTGGTCGCTGCTGTATTTTGCGCCCCGGCACAGCGGGCAGAGCAAGTCCCAGCGCAGGTCCAGCAGCCCGATGCGCGTGGCATACAGGCAGGCTTGCAGCACCACACTGCGCGGCAGATTCCAGTCATCCGCCAGCGCATAGGGGCGGATACGTTCCAGCACAATATCGTCGCCCTGTTCGACCAGATCAACCAGCCGGTTGGCGGCGCGGGCATCCACGTTGGTGTCCAGCAGCCGCGCCCGCAGCGCATCCAGTTTCAGGTGGCGTTCGCCGTCCAGTTTCAACGGCGGCATCACGGCGACCGGCAGGGTTTGCGCCTGTGCCAGCGTGTCAAACTGCCGCACCGTTTCCCGTGTGCGTTTTGCGCCGACCACGCCATAACCCAGCCGCGCAAACCATGCGCCGACCAGATGACGCGGCTGTACAGTGGCATCGAACACCAGCCGGGTGCCGCCCGCCGCGCCGGGCAGCAGCCGCATACGCAGTTCCGTGCGCAGGTAGGGTCCGCGCAGATGCTCACGCACGACGCTGTAGACATGCGGGCGCACCCATTCGTAGGGCTGTTGGATGTATTCCAGCAGCATGCCGCCCGCCTTAAACCGGAAGCGCAGGCGGGCGTTCTGCTGGTCAGCGTCGGGCATACGCGCCGGTTCGTTCGATCCCATCGCCGCGTTGAAACGGTTCGTGTCGGCAATCAGTGTCCACAGGGTATCCGGCGGGGTTTGCAGGTCATATTCCTGATGATAATGCTGGGGTTTGGGCGGCATTGCCTGAGTCTCGCGCACAATCGGGCTGCTATTTCTCTACAATACCTGCTCTTGCCCAACCTGACGGTGTAGATTTTCTAACTTGAGAAGACTCTCACTTTCACATCCAATCCGGCGCGCCGTTACGTACACTGACCGCGTTTAGCACAGCCGGCATGCACGCAGACCCGCCCCTGCACGGGTGATGGTGACACATGGTTACGGGTGCAATAGTTTGACTCTCGTAAAAAACGTGTGTCAGGACTTTCGGGTACGTTGCCAATTGTTAGGCTTTTGTCTAGAATCAAGATTAGAATGTGGGGTGATGGTATTGATGAGGATAGATATGGTCGCGCAGAACAACGAAACCACAGGTCAACTGAATCGTGAAGAACTGCTGCAATTTGCCATTAACACCGTGCGCAATGGCAATAAAGACGGCGCCCGGATGATGTTCCTGAGAGTCTGGGAAGAAGACAAACGCAACGAACGCGCTATGCTCTGGCTGGCGAAACTGGCAAAAGACAACAGTGAGCGCAAGCAGTGGCTCAACCGTGTACTCAAGGTCAACCCCGACAACCAGACGGCAAAGAGCGCGCTGCAGCAGATGAGTCATTCGCGTGCCGCCAGCGAAAACCGCATGCTGGTACTTTTTGGTGTCATCGCCGGTACCCTGTTTATTGTCGCCGTGTTGGTGCTGCTGATCGCGCTGGCGAGCTAAGCCACCAGCCACATCAAATGCACCAGACCTGTTCGCATGGCTGTGCCAGGGTTGGTTGCCCCAACGTGCGCCGGCATAGGTTCACTGTTCCTTAAGCAGCTATCCTTAAACGCAGACAAGGGGATGATGCAGTTTTCCAAAATAATACGGCGTTTGGGCGGACGGCTTCGCTCAGCGGGCGCAGGCGTCCCTAAGCGCAGCGGCGTTCGCACCCTGTACAACCTACGGTTCGCAGGAGAGGACGAAGCAGGGCAGGACTAAGCGCAGCGCATGTCCGCCCTTCTTCTCCGTATTTAATCATTAAAGCGCACAATCCCCTTGTTCAGCAAAACAGGTTTATGGATAGGTTCTAAGCGAATGTCGCCTGTTGGCAGCGCCCGTGCGCGGTGGCGGAAGCGCGCGGCAGGCACAGGCGCTGCGCCACCCTGAACAGCTTACAGTACCGGGCGGGTGTCACACGACGCCCGCTTTTGATTCCCGTTGTACAATTACGCTAGAATAGTGAACTGACCGATTGCTGAAATCGACCTACCGGCTTTTTGCCATCCGTGCGGAGGCGCTGCGTGGCTTCGAACGAAATCAGGGAAAAACTGAATGCAGGTATTGCGGCGGCACAGCAGGGCAACCGCGCCACTGCGCGCCGCCTGTTGGAACAGGTGGTGACGGCTGATGCCGGCAATGAAGTAGCGTGGATGTGGTTGGCTTCCTGCGCGGAAACGCTTGCAGATCGCCGCCGCTACTTGCAGCGGGCGCTGGCACTGAATCCCGGAAACGAGCGTGCCCGTGAGGCGCTTGACCGTCTCGACAAATTGGAGGGGCGCGCCCCACGTCGAGGACAGGCACAGGGTGGCACTGCCACCCCGCCCCCCGGCGCCGCGCGCAACAGTAGTTGGCTGCTGATTCTCGCGGCAGTGCTGGGGGTGCTGGGCGTCGCGGCGCTGCTCTTCTTTACGCAGCTTTCGTCACAGACTGGTCCGCCCCCTGGCGTCACCCCAACGCTCGTCGCTGACCTGACTGACAATGCCGCAACCCTGGCGGTAGGGGGTGGCGCGCGCGCAACCCAGCCGCCTACCGCGACGCTTGTGCCGCTGACTCCGCGCTCGCTGGATAACCTGGAGCGTGA
This sequence comes from Anaerolineae bacterium, assembly GCA_034435675.1. Classification (GTDB taxonomy): domain Bacteria; phylum Chloroflexota; class Anaerolineae; order Aggregatilineales; family Phototrophicaceae; genus DAOTWP01. The sequence continues at coordinate 14,247 of DAOTWP010000033.1, read as the reverse complement.
TCTGTCCCCGCTGCCGCCCACGCCCACGCACACGCTAACCCCCACCGGCACGGCAACCTATACGCCTTCACCGACGCCATTCCCGCTTGCCACCTTTGCGCTGTATTACACAGCAATCGCACCCGGCGACTCGCAGCCCATGCTCTATCGGGCTAACGGCGACGGCAGCAGCCCGACGCCGCTGCTGCGCGGTGTGCGCGAGTTTTCGATTGACATCACCGGCACGCTGATCGCCTTCACGCGCGATGTCAGCTATGCGCCGGATGGCAGCATTCTTGCGGTGCAACTGGAAGCGACCGAAGCGCCCGAAGGCACTGCTGCGCCCGAATTCCTTACCGTGCCGGAACTCTTTGTCGCCCCGCTGGATAACCCTGACGCCGCCCAGCAAATCACCACCCTGCGTTCGCTCGGGACCAGCAGCCCCTCGTGGGCACCGGACGGCGTTCAACTGGTTTTCAGTTCCGACTTTGACGGCGACCCTGAACTGTGGATTATCACCGAAGACGGCAACAACCTGCGCCAGTTGACCTTCAACGACGCCAGCGATACGCAGCCGGTCTGGTCGCCGCGTGTTGGCGATAACCGCATCATCTTTACATCTGACCTCAACTCGCCGCTGCTGCCTGAGCTGTATGTGATCGGTGCAGATGCTGCCGAAACGGATGTCCCGCAGCAGCTCACCGACGATGACCGCAGCAGTTATGCGCCGGTCTGGTCGCCGGATGGCAGCAGCGTTGGCTTCATCAGTGATCGCTCTGGTGATGGCGATGTCTACCTGATGAATCCTGATGGCAGTGATCAACGCCTGCTGACCCAGGACGACAATGGCGCTGAAGACCGCAGTCTGGCGTTTACACCGGATGCCCGTATGGTTGTGTTCATCTCTAACCGCAGTGGCGCAGCATTCCTGCCCTATACGGTTGATTTGCGCGGCCGCACGGTGCAGCCGTTGAGCGCCACGCCGCCGGAAGGGCAGTCGTTCCTGACTCTGATGTTCCAACCCGATGTTACGTTCCTGTTGCGCTAATGTAGGAGCAGCCATTTCATGAGCAATGACAGCGAAATTAAAGAACTGCTGCGTCAGGGGGTTGAAGCCGCCCGCGCGGGCGACCGCGCTACTGCACGCGGCTTTTTTGAGCAGGTGACCGAACAGGACGAGAACAATGAACGCGGTTGGTTCTGGCTCGCCACTGTGGTGGATACAGACGAGGAACGCCGTATCTGCCTGACGAACGTGCTGCGCATTAACCCGGATAACGAAAAGGCACGTCAGGCGCTGGAAAAACTGGACGCCAAGCAGCGCGCCGTCGTTGCCGAACAAGAGGTTATCCCCGGCATCAGCCGCCGCCAGCTAACCCTGCTGCTGGGCGCTGCCGCTGCCGTGATCGGCATTCTGTTCCTCATCTTCCTGCTGATCACTGTCAACAACAACAACGCCGCCGGGGCGCAGCGCGCCACCCAGACCTCGGTGGCGCTGGCAACTGCGCAGCAGTCAATCAACGAAACATCGACTGCGCTGTTCTTCCAGCCGACCTTCGCTGTCGAAACGGCGACTGCCTCAGTGTTGATTGTGCCCAGCGCCACGCCGACTGTCGAACGCGCCACGCTGCCGCCGCTGCCCACCGCCAGCCCCACCGCCACCGAAGTCGGCGTTATGCCGACTCTGCCGCCGCCTGTTGGGCTGACCGGCAGCATTCTGGGCTGGTCCGGGCGCGATGTCAGCCGGGTAGGTTTTTTGCAGGTGGCGTTCTTCCCGCTGGCATCGCCGGGCGCGGTGCAGGTTGTCAGCGAACTGGACGCACGTTTCCCGACGCTCTATCCCGGCGGGGATCGCATCGTCTTTACGCGCTTTTTCCGCTCAACCAGCGACTTCGGATTGATGTCCATGACAACAGCGGGCACGCAGGAGCAGGCGCTGTCAGATCGCTGGCGAGCAACGGACTTCCTGGTTGGTGTTGATCACGCCACTTATTCGCCCAATGGCGCGCAGCTCGTGTTCAGCGCCTTTAACTCCGACAGCGGCAAACGCGAGATTTACCTGCTGAACATGACCGAAGTGCCGTCTGCTGTGACCCCGGATCCGGCGGCACCCGCCGTTAGCCCGCTGGTTCTGCTGACCAACGGCGACGCACAGTATGATTACCCCTCGTTTTCACCCGATGCCAGCCGTGTGGTTGTCGTGCGCGACACCGCGCCTAACCTGGATCAGGTGGTAGACCCGGATGTGGTGATCATTGATATTGCGACGCGCACGCAGCGACAGATCACCAGCGATGCCGGTGGCTTTATCGAGACCTACCCCCGTTTCAGCCCGGACGGGCAGACAATCATTTACAACCGCGCACTGGGCACCAGCCCGGACGACCACGATATTGTGGTCACACGCGCAGATGGCAGCGGGGTGCAGACGGCAATTGTCGGGCTGCCAGGGGTGGATGAACGTTATCCGACCTACAGCCCCGACGGGCGCTATATCGCCTATGCCGCCAACCCGGCAAGGCAGTACGACATCTTCATCTTTGACCAGCAGACCTCGGCGACGTTCCAGCTAACGGCAAATTCCCGCGAGGATGATTACCCGACCGTATGGCTGCCCTGAGCGGCAGACAGCACATTTGTGTGCAGGGGCGAATCACGGTTCACCCCTGCACGGGCGCTGCTGCAACGACGCCCGGCGCACGATAACCAGACCGTGGCGCGTATAATTCAAACCGAATTCCTATATATTGAAATATGGAAGTCTGTTACTATTGTCCCGGTCAGGGTATCCACAGCACAGTCGTCAAACCGATGCACGACATTTGCGCTGCGCTGGAATCATGTGCAAACCGAGGGTGCGTGAGATGAAACCGATAGCGCTTGTTGTTGAAGATGAACAGGGACTCCGCACGATCTATAACAACATCCTGTCCCGCAGCGGATTTGATGTTTTTGAGGCGGACAACGGGCAGCAAGCGGTCGCTTTTCTGCAAAGCAACACGCCAACCGTCATCTTTCTGGATATGCTGATGCCCAAAATGGGCGGGAAAGATGTGCTGAATTACATCACCAATACACCTTCCCTGCACACCTGCTATGTGGTGATCGTCAGCGCGCACAACGCCTTTGAGCCGCTGGCGAACCTTGTGCCCAACGGCGAATTTATGCTCAAGCCGGTGCTGCCGGACGACATCCGCCGCGCGGCGCGAAAATCGCTGGACAGCGGCGCTAACCGCTGAACCAGCAAGCTCCCGTGTGCCAGGGATACACCTGCCAGATGAGCCAGACCACTGGAGTGACATACGCCTCACGCCGCATGCAATTCAAGAATGTAGTCGAATAACGGCACAGTGGATACCCCGCCGGGCGTCCCGAAAAGGGCGTCCCGAAAAAGCGGCATGTTTTCGCAGGGACGCGCAATTGTGTGTCTGCTAAAACGGTCGATCGACACCACCTGCGCAATGTTGACAAACTGTGCAACGCCCAGGTCGCTGACGTTGCGTCCCCACAGCCGTTGCAGCGCCGCGCCTGGATGCCCTGCCTCGCTTGTCTTGCGTAGGACATTTGCCCCGAATTCCGAATGTACCCGTTTGACCGTACCGGATTGCTCCTGACACCGCCGCAGGTTATCATGCAACTACGCCATGAATGCCCATAGCGCCTGAACGCAGTTCAGGGTAAGCCAGGGGTCTTACGGCGCTTTTTTGATAATCGCCGTCATTGTGGGCATAGTCAGAAAGTTTGCTGGATGATGCGGGAAACATGGCACAGGCGCGAGTCCCTGCGGATGCCATTGCAGGTGGTGGGCATGCTGACCGCCGCGCTGCTGCTGTTCGCTGGCGCCGGGGCACAGGCGCAGGGCAGTGCGCAGGCGCAAAGCGATGTGCAGGCATGCACCAACCGTCCTACCTATCGCCGCGAACCCTGGGTCGTCGGCGCGCACTACTGCCTTGAGGATGTGCTGATTGACCCCAGCGGCGGTGTGCTGAGTTATACCGCGCTGGCAACTGCGCCGGACGGCAGGCTGTTCGCGGCGCGTCCGCTGGCGGGCGAAGTCTACACATTTGACGATGGCGACGGCGACGGACTGCCAGAGACGCCGCGCTTGCTGCTGGGCGGGCTGACACTGCCCAACGCGCTGGTCTGGCACGCTGACGCGCTGTACATTGCCGGGGGCACACACCTGTACCGCTGGTCAGGCGATGCGGTCAGTGGGGCGGGCGAACTGCGCCCATTGGTGGACGATCTGCCAGCGGGCGCAGGCTTCTGGACCGGCGGGCTGGCGGTGGGCGAGGACGGGCGGCTGTATGTGGGCATTGGCGCGGCATGTGATGCCTGTGTCAGCGCGGATGCCCTGCGCGGCACAATCCTGAGCTTCGCGCCGGATGGTGCAGACCGCCGTGTGGTCGCTGCCGGGCTGCGCCAACCTGCCGGGCTGGCATTTCACGCTGGCAGTCTGTGGGTAGTGGATACTGCCCGCGACGGCGCGCTGGCAGCATTTGGGCGCGACTCGCGGTTGGATGAATTGAACCGCGTGCCGCTGGAGCCGGATAACGCGCCGCTGGATAACGCGCCGCCGCATTTTGGCTTCCCGTTCTGCATTGGCATGGACAACAGCCCCGACACCGGTGCTGACCTCAATGGACAGCAGTTTGACTGCGCGGCTGCCCTGCCGCCCGCGCTGGCGCTGCCCACCCAAAGCACGCCGGTAGCGCTTGCCAGCTACAGCAGCGACACCCTGCCGCGCCTGACCAATACACTGCTGGTGGCACTGTACGGCGAATATGGCACGCCCGTGGTGCAGTATCTGGCGGTGGCGCTGGTGCGGTTTGATGATGCAGGCATGCCGGCGGACTGGCAGTTGATTATCCCGGAAGCCGCTGATCCCGGTTTTCCACCGATCACGCTGGAAGCGCTGAATTTGCAGCTCAGTGGGTTCTACCCGCAGCGCCCGCTGGGGCTGACCGTCAGCGCGCAGGGCTGGGTGTATGTCAGCGTCAGCAGCGGGCGGATTCTGGCACTGCGCCCGAATGTGCTGGAATAGGGCGGTGGGCGACTGCGCTGCCGCCCAGGCTCGCGCACGGTTGCACATCTTTGCTAAATCCCCAACATATCCCAACATATCCCAAATTCTCGCCTCAAACCCGAACAGATGGGCGGCGGCGGCTTTGCGTCAGGGTGAAAGGGGACAGCCTGTGCTGGTAGCCAAGGTGCAGCAGTTGAGCTAATCGGTCTTTTGCCTTTTCGCTTTCTCCTTTATCCTTGCCCCTGCCATTTTGACGTAAGGACTGCACAGTGATGAAACTACTCCTGTTTGATATTGACGGCACGCTGATTCGCTCGCACGGCGCGGGGCGGGCAGCAACCAGAGCCTCGCTGCTGGAAGTCTTCGGTACCATTGGCGGGCTGGACAGCTACCAGTTTGGCGGCAAGACCGACCTGTTTCTGCTGGTGAACTTGCTGGAACCGGAGGGCTTCGATCTGGCGGCGATTCGCGCGCGGCTGGCTGCCTTTGAGGCGGCGATGGCGCGCCATCTGCAAGCCTGCCTGCCGGAGTACGTGACCGAAGGGCTGCCCGGTGCCGCTGAACTGCTGGCGCACCTGCGCACACGCGCGGACATCGCGCTGGGGCTGATCACCGGCAATGTGTCCACCACCGCGCCGATCAAGCTGCGCGCAGGCGGCATTGACCCGGCGCTGTTCCCGGTGGGCGCCTACGGCAGCGAAGCGGTGGACCGCGACGACCTGCCCGCGCTGGCAATTGGGCGCGCGGCGCAGCATTACGGCTGCCATTTTCCGTCTTCGCAGGTTTATGTGATTGGCGATACGCCGCTGGACGTGCAGTGCGCGCGGGCAGCAGGGGCGGTCGCGGTGGCAGTGACCACCGGCTTTGGCGACCCGGCAGAAGTCATCGCCAGCCAGCCCGATTATCTGCTGAACAGCCTGACCGAATTTCTGGATGTGGTGCCGGTGTAGGGGCGCTGGCGCGGCGGCTTACTCTCCGGCGGTTTAATCCCCGGCAGAGAGGGTGACTGGCGGGCTGACAGCGGGCACGGTTGTGCGGCGCGGCTTCTGCATTGTCAGGCTGAGCACCATCGGCACGATGCACAGCGCGATGCCCACCAGCAGAATCGTGTCGTAGTTCCCGGCGGCATCGTAATTCAAGCCGAAGAAGATTGGACCGATTGCCGTGCTGCCCACGCGCACGGTGTCCGTAAAACCGCGAATCTGCCCCTGATAGCGCCGTCCGAACAGGTTCGTCCACACCGCGCCGTCGAACACCCCCGCCAGGCCCATCAAACCGCCAAACCCCAGCGCGTAAAGCAGCAGCAGCGCGGTTTCCTTCATGAGCATTGCCATCAGCAGACTGAGGATCAGTGCCGCCAGAATGCCCGCCATCATTGTACCGGGGCGAATAGTGCCGCGATCCGTCAGCCAGCCCGCCAGCAGCGAGACCCCCGCCGTCACCAGCGAAATCAGCGCGTAAGTCTGCGCGGCGGTGGCGGCGCTGTGCCCGGCGCTGGCAAAGAGCGACACCTGATGAAAGACCAGCCCGCTGCCGAACATCGGCGCGAGCACACGCCCGCTCAGAAAGACCCAGAAGATCGGCGTGCGCATTGCCTCGCGCAGCGTCCAACTGTCTTCGGGCACATAGACGCCATCGTCGCGGCGCAGGGCGGGCGGCAGGTAGCCGTTGTCCGGCAGCAGCCCGCAGTCCTCCGGGTTATCGCGCAGCAGCAGCAGCGTGACCGGCAGCATGGTGACGCCGACGACAACGCCCAGCAGAATCCACACCTGCCGCCAGTCGCTGCCCTCAGCAAACGGCTGGAGCAGCGGGACATAAACGCCGCCAAACAGCGCCACCAGCACCAGCGCGACACTCATCACGCGGGCGCGGCGAAAGCGAAACCAGTTGACGATTGCCGCGCTGCTGGTCAGCCACAGCGCCCCCTGTCCCAGCCCGCGCAGGGCAATGAAGCCCAGCAGCAGCCCCACCGTGCCAGAGACAAATGCCATCGCCATGATCGTCAGGCTGTAGAACAGCAGGACTGCCACCGTCAGGCGGCGGTTGCCGAAGCGATCCAGCAGCCGCCCGACCCAGGTCAGGCTGAGCGCGGCGATAAATGTGCCCAGCGCGAACAGCGTGGAAATCGTCGTGCGGTCAATGTTGAGGTCGCGCATGTAGTGGTCAACGAACAGCGAAATGCTGAACGACTGTGCCGGGGCGGTGGCGATCAGCCCCAGCGTGGCGACTGCCCAGACAACCCAGCCGTAAAAGAATGGCGTGCGCAGCACACCCACACCGCGGCTGCGCGGCGCACCGCTAATCTGCTCGTTGATGGTCATACTCGTTTGTCGTGCGCCCCTGGATACCCTGCGGCGGGGTTCTGCGTGGCGCGGCGCGCGGCGAAAACACCGTCGAAGATGCTGATACGATGGCTGTGACCGGCTGCTCAACTGCCAGGTCCGACTCTATCTTACAGGGATTGGTGCAGGGTGATGGTCTGCGATGGTCTGCATGGTTATGCGCCGGGCAGCAGATTTTGCTTGCAGCCTGCCATAATTCCAGGATACAAGGGGCGAGGCAGCCCTCACCCCCGAAATCGCTTGCCGCATTATGGTGTTAACCTGCATCATCCTTTGTTCAGGAAGACAGGTTTATGGAGACGATTTTAGTAGCGGACGGTGATGGTCATCGCGGAGTCGTCAATCGTGATGCTGGTGACGGTTCCCCCAAAGCGCGACTCCCCAAAACCCTGTGTCATCGCCATGACCGACTGGTCAGTGGCGGCAAAGTCGCCCGTTTCGACCACGATGCCGTTGAAGCTGAAGCTCTCCGTCTGCCACGACAGCGTGCCGTTGGCGAGCACCGGCAGCAGCGTGAGCGACGCCAGATAGGAGACGCCATCGCTGCTCACCCCGGCGGCAGTGATGATCACCCTGCCAGGCTGCATATCTACCGCCAGCGCCGTCAGTTCGGGCGAAGTGAACCCGACGAGCGCTGCGTTGACTTCGTTTTCGGTGGTCGTATAGGTGACAACCGGGTCGCCGGTGGGTCCGCCGCTGCTGGGGGTCAGATCCCACGTGAAGGTGATGCGGTCATCGGTGATGACAGTATTGCTGAGCGTGCCTTCGCGGTAAATGCCGTCGAAATAGGCACTCCACAGGGTTGCCAGCGACGGCGCCAGCCCGTTTTCGAAACCGGCTTCTGTGCTGACCTGCCATGTCACTATACCGTTGACTACTGTCGGGACATACGTGTAACGGATCTCTGCCGGCTCGATCGTGCGGGTGACGAGGACAACCGCCTGCCCTGGCTGCAAATCCACATTGACCGCGCTGACATAGGGTCCGCTGGGGTTGGTCACACCGGGCAAGGCGTTAATGCTGGCTTCAGTAAACGTCAGGCTGAACAGATAATCCGCAATGGTCACCGCCGGAGCATTGGGGTCAGGGTTGAGCCAGGTGATTTGCAGCAGATTGTCGGTCACGAGCACCGTCTGAATCTGCCCGTCGCCGATCTGCCCGCCGAGGAACTCGTCCACGGTCCCTGTGGCAGCATCAACGGCAGGGTTGCGGCTGTTGTTCAGGTTGATTTCCAGTTCGTTGATGGTCAGTCGGGTAGCGTCAAGCTGGAGGTTGCCGTTGACCACCGCGGGCACGACCGTCAGGCTGAAGTAGGTGACGTTTCCGTTCGCGGCGGTCACCGTCAGATTGATCAGAAATTGCCCGGACTGCAAATCAATCGACAGGTCATTCGCCGCGTTGGGGTTGTTGGCGCGCAGAGCGTCGTTGATGAAGCCTTCCGACATACTGAGCGTGTTCACGAGGGGGGCGTTCTGGGCACTGGTGACCATTGCCGGTGCAAGCACCAGACAAACCAGCAGCACGAAAATCAGCTTGTGGATCATTCGCCGGGATTGCATCAGGTGTTTCTCTCCTTGTCAGCTTGTCCTTAAAAAGCGCTTGCTATAGAACAGGTGCTGCGACACTTCCAGCCTATGCTGATTACGCGCTGCTGACCAGTGACAAAACGAACGATCCGGCGTACAGTGCCTCACCCGTTTAGTGCGCCGGCTCACTTGCGTTAGTGCGCTGGCTCCTCATGGCGCACCGGGGGAAGCGGCTATAATGGAAGGATGGAAACGACCACGCCGGTCTGCAGCAGTCAGCGTAACCGGCGCTCAGCCGCGAAGGATGTGCTTTGTCTACAGCAGCGACGACGTTGCCTCTCCAACAGCCTATCGAGCCGGGTCTCATCCCGCTGTTCCGGCGCATCATCCTGATTATCTGGGGCTTGAGCTGCCTGGGCATTTTGAATGCCGTGCTCAGCATAGAAAAGACGCCCGGTCAGTACGGGGTGATCCTCACGTGGTGCTTCACCGGGGGCTTGTTCCTGTATCTGTCCAACCAATCCTTCATGCAGCGGCACCCGCACATGCACCTGACGCTGGCGTTGGGCAGCATCTCGGTCGTGCCGATCATCAGCGAATACGTGGCGAACGGACTGTATCTGCTGCGCGGCGGCAGCCCGAACGGACCGCTGATCAACAGTGCTGCGCTGTACCTGTGGCTGATACTGCCGCTGGTGCTGGTCAGCACACAGTACGGCATGCGCAGTATGCTGCTGTTCACGGGCGGCACATCATTTTTGTCGCTGCTGCTGGCGTATGGCGGGCGGCAATATCTGGGCATTACGCCGGACGCAGCGCTGGGTAACGCCTTTGTGCGGCTGATAATTTTCTCGTTCGTTGGCTTCATCGTCACGCGCCTGTCGCAGAGCCAGCGCGCCCTGCGGCAGGAACTTGTCGCCAAGAACCAGCAGATCGCCGAATATGCCTCGCGTCTGGAAGAGCTGGCGATTGTGCGCGAACGCAACCGCATGGCGCGCGAACTGCACGACACGCTGGCGCATACCCTGAGCGCGGTGGAAGTGCAGTTGAAGGTACTGGACATGATGATCCAGCAGAACCCGGCGGATGCCCGTACACAACTGCGCGAAATCCATACCCTGACGCGCAGCGGCTTGCGCGAGGCGCGGCGGGCGCTTCACGACCTGCGCGCGCGTCCGATTGAGGAATTTGGGCTGCTGCTGGCGCTGGAACGGCTGGCAGAACGCGCTGCGGACCGCACTGGCGCAGACCCGGTAGTCGTGCTGCCGCGCACCGCTCCACTACTTTCCACCCAGCAGCAGCAGCAGCTTTACCGGATTGTCGAAGAAGCCTTCAACAACATCGTGCGGCATGCCAGGGCGGCGCATTTCTGGCTGACGATGACGGTGGAGCAGGAACAGGTCTGCGTGACGGTGAAGGATGACGGCGTTGGATTTGATGCTGATGCTACGCCGGAGGCACGTTACGGCTTGAAGGGTATGCGCGAACGTGCTGGGCTTGTGCAGTCGCAGTTGAGCGTCAGCAGCGCGCCGGGCAGGGGCACAGAAGTGCGTTTGGTGTTGGGAGTTAAAAGATGATACGAGTCGTTGTGGTAGACGATCAGGTGGTGGTCTGCAACGGGATCAAAATGCTGCTCGATGCGCATTCGGGCATTGAGGTCATTGGCACGGCTTATGATGGCGCAGAAGCCGTCGCCCTGGTCGAAAAGTGTCCGCCGGATGTCGTGCTGATGGATCTCAAAATGCCGGTAATGAACGGCATTCAGGCAACAGAAGCCATTCGCCGGGCACACCCTGATCTGCCGGTGGTGGTGCTGACGACCTATGACGAGGACGAATGGGTGGTGGATGCTATCCGCGCCGGGGCAGCGGGCTACCTGCTGAAGGACAGCAGCACAGAGGACATCATCGCAGCGGTGGAGGGGGTCGTCGCCGGCGAAACGCCCGTGACAAAAACCGTCGCCGCCAAGTTATTCAAATATGTGCAGTATGGCGTGCCCAGCCGCAGTCACCTGCTGGATATGCTGAATGAGCGCGAACAGGCAGTTCTGCGCCTGCTGGCAAGTGGGCTGGGTAACGCCGACATCGCCCAGCGCCTGAACCTGGCAGAGGGCACGGTGCGCAATCACCTGACGCAGATTTTCGCCAAGCTAGAGGTCACGGATCGTGCGCAGGCGACGGCGCTGGCGTGGCGTTACGGTCTCGTCGCACGCGGCGACGAGTAAGCGCAGCCTGGCGGGATGCTGGACAGGCTAACATCACGAGTTCCCGGACTGACTGGCTCAATCGTCGTTTGTCGGCACATGCAGCTGGCTGTCGAGCAACCTTCAATTTGCCCGGTGTCCGCAGGTAGAGAGCCTGGCACGGTGCGCCGCTGCCCAAAGGTATTCAACCACCGATGCTGCGTCTGCTGCCGTGTACGTTCACCCCTGCATCACCTTCATCCAGGGCGTGTTGAGGTCATACTCCGGCGAGAGCACCGACGCATACAGCGCATTGGGACCCGGCTCGTAACCGCCCACAAACGCCAGTGTTGCGCCCTGCGCCTGCGCCTGGCGCATCGCTGCGGTCATCATCGCCTGCGCCAGCCCGCGCCGCTGGTGTTCCGGCATCACCGCCACCGGATCAAACAACCCGGCGCGCGTCACGTCGTCGTACCACAGGATGCAGTAGCCGACGATGCTGCCATCGGGCGCAGTCGCCACAATGTCCAGATCACGCCGGTACAGCGGGCTGCGCCGCCAGTTCAGGCTCCACTCCCAGCCTTCATAGGCTGCATCCGGTTCGTCGGGGTGGAAGGCGCGCCACGATACCCAACTGCGCGCGGGGAGTTCGTCAACATCCCCGATAGCCCGCACGCGGTAGCCCGGCGCCGGGCACGGCTCTGGCAGCGGCAGGGTCAGGTCGCGCCGCCACTGGTATTCCGGTGTGCCGCCGGTTTCGGAATAACCGCGCTGGCGCAGCAGGCTCTGCCGGAGCAGATCGCGCGAATGGGCGAGGATGAAAAAGGGGCTGCCCGCTGTAGCAAACTGCTGTTCTGCCAGCGTCAGCATTTCAATTTCCAGCGCCTCGCTGCGGAAATCGGGATGCACGTGCAGCACCGCATCGTGATCGTTGTCGAGGTTCAGCACCGCGCCAAGCTGCCCCTGCGCGGTTTCCCACAGGAAAATGGACTGTTCCAGCGACGCGACCACCTGCACATTTTCGACCATGTGCCAGCGCCAGTAATCGAATGTGGCGGTCTGCCAGCTTACTGCCCGCCGCCCGTTGCGCAGGAACACCTCGCGCAGAAATGCCCGAATCCGCCAGTAATCCTCGTCGCCCTGATACGGGCGCAGTTTCAAGCCGGTCATGGTTACCCCCCGCGGCACCGCGCTGTCTGTGCCAGGAATAGCACAGCGCCGGTGTCCGTCAGTCTGAGCAGAGATCAGGGGCAGCGCTAAGCTGCTGTCATCTGATTATACCTCTGTTGACCCGCAGTAGTCCACTGACATCCCCTGGTGTCCAGGCAGGGCAGTCTGATTTATGCAGGCGGTTCGCGCCCGGTGTGGCACTTTTCGCCTGCGGGGGCGGGTTGTGCTATGATCGGGGTATTATCGTAAAAGCGTTTGGAGTTAGACAGCCGATGCCCGCCCCCGGTATTGTTCACGATCTGGTCGAAACCTTCGCCGCGCAGCCGGATTATTATCGTTCGGCGCAGTATAACGAGACCGAAGTTCGCCGTCAGTTTGTGGATGTGCTGTTCGAGGCGCTGGCCCGCGACGGGCACAACCGGCAGCACGGCGGTCACGCGGGAGATCGCATTATAATCTGATAAACTGATTAATGAGGGGAGAGGCAAATTGAGCCAGATTCTTTTTGTGATCCTTGTACTGGTACTGTGTTTTTCACCTGACAACTCAGAAATTGTTGTGATTTCTACGGAAAACGCCGCCCAACTCGACCTCATTCAACAATTGCATATTGTGGATAGTTACGCTAACGCGCTTGCCTTCAACCCCGCTAACCCGACTCAACTTGCTCTTGCTCAAGCAAATGGTCTGGTTTCGATTTGGGACAGTCTTCGTGCAATACGGCTGCATGAATGGACTGTCTTAGGCGAAGTCGAGGAAATCGATCGCTATTTTCCGACTGGCGTAACGGGAATTGCATATACAACTGATGGGCGGTATCTGATTACAACAGCGATAGATGGTATGGTCGCCGTGTGGAATGCCAACGATTTCACCCTTGAACGGCAGTTATCGGTTGATGATGCGATACCGAGTACGCTTGCTGTGGCAAATGATTATTTAATTGCTGTTGGGTATCTCAACGGCAATGTGCGCTTATGGAATGTGGCAACAGGCGAGCATTTACTTACCCTATTTGGTTACATGGGTCGCGTAGTTTCTGTTGCGATTAGGTCTGATGGCAGCCATGTGGCTTTTGGGTATTCATTTAGCAGCTTATCCAGCCCATCCGTATTTGTTTATCGAAATATTGATCTTGAGCGCCAACAGGCGAACATTGCTGAACTCCTCATCGTAAGTGAACTCAGCGATCTTGCCTTTTATCCCGACGCGCAGCCTAACGATTATTCAGACGGCGGCGGACTTGTTACGGCAGGCAACTTCACGCCAATACAATTTTGGGATGTGTGGTATGCAAGTGTCTTTGGCACTGCCCCAACTCCTGTACTTCTGGCGTATCCCGAAGCGCTTGGCTTTAATAGCGAGGGTTCCCTGCTTGCGATAGTCGGCAAGGCAACAACTGCGGGCGGTAGTTGTGATAGCACCGTTGAAGCGAACCACTGTCCATTGGTGCTGCTCGATACCCGTTATTATGTGGATACAAGAAGTTTTGATTTTACGATTCACGCGACACGCAATGAACACAATGGCGGGGTAAAGGATGTGGCTTTTAGTCCTGATGATCGACTCATTGCCTCAGCCGATTCACTAGGCACAGTGTTTGTGTGGGGAGTGAATGGATAGTATGCAAGCGAAGACGCTGAATGAGTACCTCCAACTCCCCTACACTATTGCAATTTGGTCTTGGTCTTGACCCACTTTGGTGAGGGTGAATAAGAGACTCCTTCGGGATAAATAGCCCGTTTCAAACGCCAGGGGGCTGCGGTAGCCCAACGCCGCCTGCAAAGTCTCCATGCACCCGGCAAGCAGGGCGTTCAGGTCAATCCGTTCCAGCGTGCCATCTTCCAGCAGTTCCAGCCGGGACATATACAGAATATCTTCCAGAATGCCGTTCAGGCGTGTGGTCACGGCGGTTATTTGCTCGGCGCGCTCGCGGCGCTTCTCCGGCTCCACCAGAAATTGCAGCAGATGCGCGCTGGTGTTGATGATCGACAGCGGCGTGCGGAAATCGTGCGAAAGGTT
>DAOTWP010000032.1:0-4565 GCA_034435675.1 Anaerolineae bacterium | reverse complement strand
CGTGGAACTCATCAGGTTCACCGCTTGCAGCACAGCGCGTTCCAGCGTGGCATCCGCCAGGTTAACCACCTGCATATTCGCGCCTTGCAGGTTGGCGCTGCTCAGGTTGGCATCGCGCAGGTTGGCGCGCTGTAAATTGACCTCCTGGAGCTGCGCGCGTTCCATCGAGCAGTCGTTGAAGTTCGCCATTTGCAGGTTGGCGCTGCTCAGGTTGGCGTCGTTCAGGTCGGCATCGCTCAGCACTGCGCCCTGCAAATTGGCATCCTGGAGCTGCGCGCCTTGCAGGGTGGCATTGCGCAGGGTTGCCCCCTGCAGGTTGGCATTGGCGAGATTCGCGCCGGTGAGATCGGCGTTGTCAAAGCGCGTGCCCATGAGCTGCGCATCTTGCAGGTTGACCCCGCGCATGATCTTGCCCTTAAAGCTCTTGCCGCTCAGCTTCGCGCCTGCCAGGTCCTGCCCGCTCATGTCCTTTTCGAAATCGGTGCTGACATCGAAATCGACATTTTCCAGCGCCTTGCGCACGGTGTTGCGCGTCAACTGAAGGATGCTTTCGGTCAGGTCACGCCCAATGCCGCGTGTCGCTGTTGTGCGCTGCTTGTCCGATTCTGCCACCAGCCCGCGCAGGTAGTTCAGCGTCAGGCTGATCGCCGCGTTGAGCTGTCCCAGTTTCGCTTTGTCTGCCAGCGCGCTGTCAATGTCTGTCGCCAGCACATCCATCAGGTAAACGTCGTTGGGCAGCAGTTCGATCAGCCGGGCGTGCAGCTTTTGATACTTGCCCAGCAGCATGACGGCGGTGTCCTGTGCATTAATGTGATAGTTGTGCTCGACCACATCTGCCAGCGACTTCAGCGCCACAAGCAGCTTCTTCAGTTCTTCATACAGTTTGTCGTCCATGTTTTCCACTCCTTCAAGTATCACTGCTCATGCAGAGGTCTCCTCTGCATAGGTTCAGATGTATTCACAACATTTGCCGGACTAATCCGCCCATGCCTCTGCCAGCGCTGCCAGTGTATCGGGGCGCATGTGCGCGCGCAGTGCCCGCTTGGCATGGAACATCCGCGATTTGACTGTGCCCACGCTGACACCCATGATCGCGGCGATTTCCGCGTAGGTCAGTCCTTCCTCCGCGTAGAGGATCAGCACCTGGCGCTGCACGTCGGGCAGTTTGTCCATTGCCTCGCGCACTTCCAGTTCCAGCAGCAGCCAGTGCGTCACATCATCCGGCGCGGGCTGACTGTCGCTGACGGTGAACGAAACCCACAACTGCACGGGTTCGTCATCCAGCGAAAGCGCTTCATCACGCGGGGTGCGGCGGAACTCGTCATAGCAGCGGTTGCGGGCGATGCGGTACAGGTAGGCGCGCAGGTTTTCCGGCGGGTCAATGCGATGCAGATTGGTAAACAGCTTGATGAACACGTCCTGCACGATGTCATCCTCATCGCTGGCACCACCGCCGGTGGTGATGCGCCGCACGAAACGGCGGATGCCCGGTTCAAGCAGCAGTTGCAGCGTTTCATAAGCGTCGTGGTCACCTGCCTGCGCCAGCCGCAGCAGCGCCACCTGCTCCAGCAGTTCCGCCTGCTCGAACGACAGCGCCTCGGCAGAAGACTCTGCCAGCACCTCCGCCGGAGGCTCCTGCTGGGGAGCTTCCGTGGGTGTGGTGGTCGTGGTCTGCGATTCGCCCTGCACGTTCGCCGCGCTCACAAGCTGCTCGTCAATCACTGCGCCGTCCTCCGCATTCACCCCCTTATACGCTGGCGGCACAGCGGCGGTTCAAAATTGAATGCGTTCATTGTATGCCTATTGAAGCGCAAAGCGGGAAAAGGGGAAAGCAGCAGCAAGCAAGGCAAAGGTCAAATGCACTGATGTTCACCCACAGGGATGAAAACTGCCTCAAACCGCAAAGGCGCGCAGGACACAAAGGAGTTGAGTTTCAGGAGCGAAAAAAGAAAGGCAGCGTGAAGTCCGCAATGGGGCGTACATGTTGCAGGGGCGGACCGCCGCCCGCCCCCTGCCAACGCTGTCTAGCCAACCTGCTGCGGGAACAGTTCGCGGGCGAGCGCTTCTTCCTGCGTCACCAGCGCATCCAGCGCCGCGATACCTTCCTGCCAGAAACCGGGATCGCTCAGATTCACGCCGACCTTCGCCAGAATCGCATCGGGATAATCACTGTCTCCGGCAGCGAGTACGTCGAGATACTGCGGGACAAACGCCGCGCCGCGTGCCTGATACAGGTTGAACAGCGCCAGCACCAGCAGTTCGCCGAAGGCATAGGCATAGACATAGCCCGGCGTGCTCAGGAAGTGCGGCACATAGCTCCACCAGATCGCATATTCGTCGCGCAGGCGCACGCTGTCGCCAAACATCGCCCGCTGCGTCTGCATCCAGAACTCGCTCAAGCGCGCCGTGCTCAGTTCGCCCTCGCCCCGGCGTGCCGTGTGCAGCAGGTCTTCAAAGCGGTTCATCGCCACCTGCCGGAAAATCGTCGAGAAGCTGTCCTCAATCTTCTTGGACAGCATCGCCAGCCGCGCTTTCGGGTCACTTTCTTTGGACATCAGCGCACTGAAGACCAGCATCTCGCAGAAAGTGGATGCCATTTCAGCGGTGGTCAGCGGCGTGTTGATGTTCAGCAGCGTTTGCGCTTCTGTGCTCAGGTAAAAATGCAGCCCGTGTCCCAGTTCGTGCGCCAGCGTCATCACATCGCGGTCACGCCCGGTGTAGTTCATGAACACATAGGGGTGCGCCGATGGCACAGTCCCGGTGCAAAACGCGCCGCCGCGTTTGTTGGGCAGCAGCGCCGCATGAATCCAGTTTTCGCTAAAGAAGCGTTCCGCAATTTCTGCCACACGCGGGCTGAACTGCGCAAAAGAACTCAGCACCAGCTCGCGCGCCGCATCCCATGTGTACTCACTGCTGGCGCTCACGGGCAGCGGGGCATAGCGGTCATATTCCGTCAGTTCGTCCAGCCCCATGATGGCACGCTTCAGGCGGTAATGCCGCGCGACAATTTCGTAGTTCGCGGTGACGGCGCTGATCAGCGCGTTGACGGTTTCCTCGCTCGCCTTGTTGCTCAGGTTGCGCGCGGCAATCCACGACGGGTACTTACGGCGCTGGTCATCGCTCGCTTTGTCCTGCGCCAGCACGTTAAAGACATACGTCGTCTGCATGCTGTACTCGTTCAGCACGCGGGTAATCTCGTCTGCCGCTTTGTGGCGCACCTCACGCTCCGGGTCATGCAGCTTCGCCAGAATCTGCGACTGGTTGATTTTTTCGCCGTCCCAGTCAAAGCGCATGCTGCTGGTCAACTGCCCAAAGAAGCGTGTCCACGCGCTGCGTCCGGTGACATTTTTCTCTATGTTGAGCTGCTCTTCAATTTCACTGAGCTGGTGCGGCTGGTAACGGCGCACTGCCTCGGCATAATGGCGGTAGCTGCCCAGCGCCGGATCATCCAGCACTTTTTGCGCCTGCGCGTCGTCCAGCAGGTTCCATTCGAGGCTGAAGAAGACCAGCTTCTGCCCGATGCGGCTGCTGTATTCCTGCACTTTCGCCAGCAGCGCGCCAATCTGCGGGTCCGCCGTGTCGGTGGAGAACATCAGGTTGGCATAGCTGCCCAGCCGCCCGCTGCGGTCATACAGCGCTTCGAGCGCCTTCAACGCCGTGACCAGTTCGGCGGCGCTCAGCTCTGCCATCCGTCCCTTATATTGTGCGGCGAATGCGTCTGCCAGCTGCTCCACAGCGCGCATATCGTCGTCAATGCGCGGATCGCTGGGGCTGGCATAGAAATTGGACAAGTCCCAGAGTATCTCTTCTGCGCCAGTACGGCTCATTGAGGAAGCGACCATCAGTTCACTCCATGAAAAAAGTTTTTGAACGATAGCGCCTAAGCATAACAGATTGCGCGCCGGTCAACAAGCTAGCATCCATACGCCAGCAGGCAGGATTTTGCGGGGAACCAATCCCGGCGGGGCAGTGACTATAGGGGCAGTGGTCGCAGCGGTACAGGAGTGGACAGAATTCCGCGCTGCTCCCGGACGGTAGGTGGGGTACAGGCAAGCCCAAAAGCGCGGTTGGTCCCCGCGCCCACGTTGGCGATGCTGGTGATTGGACAACCTCTGTACCCCGGCACGTGCCCATTCACGTTCCCGAACGGGAGAATGGCGCGGTGCGCTTCTTTCAGGTCACGGGTACAGCGGGGGCGAAGCAGCCTTCGCCCCTGCAAAACCGGTTTAACGGCTGTATGCCGGCTGGTCTTAGACCCGCTCGCCAATCGTCACCGGCACGGTTTGCACCTGCCCGGCGCGCAGCACCTTGACCGGCACACTGCGCCCGACACGATCCCCGCTGAGCAGCGCCAGCAGTTCTTCCAGGCTTTCTACCGCTTCGCCATCTACGGCGACGATCACATCGCCCAGCAGCAACCCGCCGTGCGCCGCCGGACTGCCGGATTCCACTGACACGATCAGCAGACCGATTTCCTGATCGAGTTCCTTTGCCTGTGCTTCGGGCAGTTTTGCCGGCTGCGCGCCCACGCCCAAAAAGCCCCGGCGCATACGCCCATGCTTAAG
>DAOTWP010000031.1:0-23050 GCA_034435675.1 Anaerolineae bacterium | reverse complement strand
GGCATAAAACAAAACCCGCCGCATCGGGCGACGGGTCAGAACGATATGCTGTACGGAAGTACAACATGCAGCGGCTTAAAGTTTGACCAGCCCGCGTTGTGCCGCCAGTGTGACCGCTTCGGTGCGGTTGCCTGCGCCCAGTTTGCCCAGAATGCTGCTGACGTAGAACTTGACCGTGCGTTCCGTGATGACCATCAGCGCAGCAATCTCTTTGTTGGTTTTCCCCTGTGCCAGATAGTTAAGCACTTCGCTTTCCCGTTCGGTCAGGCGTTCAGGCATTTGTGCCTCATCCTGCCGCCTGCCGCTCATATGCTCCAGCAGTTTGGAAGCGACCACCGGCTCCAGCAGTGAACCGCCGCTGCTGACCACGCGCACTGCCTTGAAGATGTCGTCGCGCCGCGCGCCTTTGAGCAGGTAGCCTTTTGCGCCTGCCTGCACCGCGTCCAGAATGCGCTCGTCCGTATCGAAGGCGGTGAACACCACGGCACGCACTTTGTCCCCGCACAGCTCGCGGAGTTTGCGCAGCGCCTGCACGCCGTCCATTTCCGGCATTTCCAGGTCCAGCAGCACCACATCCGGTTTGAGTAAGTGTGCCTTCTGCACCACATCGCTGCCGGTGGCTGCCTCGCCCACAACCTCAAAGTCCGGCTGTGTGCTGAGGATTGCCACCAGTCCGTCACGCACAACGGGGTGATCATCGGCGACGAGGATGCGAATGCGCGTTTCGTTCATGATGCTCTGCCCAGGGGTATTTTGACCTTGATTTCAGTGCCAAAGCCAGGGGTGCTGCACAGGTACAGCTCGCCGCCCAGCAGTTTGACGCGCTCTTTCAGCCCCAGCAGTCCAAAATGCCCCTGCGGAATCTGCTCAGCGTCGAAACCGCAGCCGTCATCCTTGATGAACAGTTTGACCCAATCGGGCATGATCGTCAGTTCCAGCGACAGGTTTTGCGCCTGCGCGTGACGGCGGACATTGGTTAGCGCTTCCTGCGCGATGCGGTAGATGCCGCTTTCCACACGTGGCGGCAGCGGTGTGCCGGCGTCAGCAATGTCAATATCGGTGTGCAGGTTAGCGCGCAGTGCCACCTCGTCCACTAGCACTGCCAGCGCCGCTGCCAGCGTGTGCCCCTCCAGCGACGCAGTCCGCAGGTCAAGCACTGAACGGCGGGCATCCTCCAGACTGCTGCGTGCCAGCGCCAGCGTTTGCCCGATGATGCGCTGAACCCGTTCGTGGTTGGCGCTGCCTTCCAGCAGGGCGTCGGCGGTTTCCAGTTGCAGCGCGATCCCGGCAATTTGCTGCGCCAGCGTGTCGTGTATCTCGCGCGCCAGCCGGTTGCGTTCTTCCATGATGCCCAACTGCACGCTCTGGTCGAACAGCCGGGCACGTTCAATCGCCATGCTGAGCAGGTCGCCCACTGTGTGCAGCAGACGCAGGTCATCGGGCGAAAGTTCGCGCCAGTCCATGCTGGCGACGTTCAGCACGCCCAACTGCCTGCCGTGTGCCAACAGCGGAATACTGGCGTGGTAGCGCAGTCCGTCGGTGCCGTCCACCAGATTTTCGAGGCGGCTGCACGAAATCACATTGACATTCGCCGCGCCTTCCAGATCACCATCTTCGTAGGTATCGAGACAGTAACATGTGCCTGCCATGCGGCGCGGGTTTCTGCCCAGCGCAGGCGGCAGATTCTGCGCGGCAGCGGTGTAATATTTGCCGTGTTGTTCATCCAGCAAAAAGACCCAGCCTGTTTGCAGATCGAGCAGCTCCGCCACCTGCGCCAGCGCAACATTCAGCGCGCGTTTCAGGTCTACCTCGCGGTTCAGCGCCTCGGCGATCCGGTTCAGAATCGAGAGTTCGCGGTTGCGGCGTTCCAACTGGTCAATGTGCTGCTGCCCCATAAAGCGCTGTTTCCTGTGAAAGGCGTCTGCTGGCATACCTTCTTCTGGCAGCATTATACCATGGGGACGATGGGGCACGGTCTGTACGGGCGTACAGGTTATTGTGGCGCAGCAAGCGGCGTTGGCAAGACGTTGATGACGTGAGTTCTCCTGCGGCGGCGGCAGACACGGCGTCTGTTTTGCTGCTGACTGCCGAAGACGGTACAATTGCTCGCGTGGAGAGTGTTGTAAGTGACGCCAGATTGTAAGGAGCGCGGCGTGGAAGACGGACAGGAATTCGAGGGTGGGCAGTATCAAGGCGCGTTGGTAGTTGGCTGTGGGCTGGTACTCGTGGCGCTGGTTGTGCTGCTGCTGTTGACCAGTGTGCTGCTGCTGGCGCTGAGCGCCTGACTGGCTGCTGCCAGTGGGGGTGAACCCGCACAGGGATCCTGAGTAACAATCTGAAAACTCTAGCGCCATCGGCAGAGGCGGGTGAACAGCTCGCTTCTACGGGGAAACCGCCGAAAGTTCAGACCTGAATCTGAGAGCTGAGGGGATTCTTCAGGAATGCAAAAACAACAGGCAAAAAAGCTGTTTCTGTTTGTGCTGAGTTTTGCTGCGCTGCTGGCACTACTGTCGGTGGCGGTCGCTCAGGAGACACCGCCCTTTGACACGGCAAGGGTCATGCACGATTCGCGCAGTGATCTGTATCGTGTGCCCGGCGGCGCGGTGCCCGCTGGCACAAGTGTAACACTGCGTTTTACAGCCGCGACGGGCGACCTGGACGGTGTCAGCGTGCGCATGTTCACGGTGGACAGCGGGTTACAGGCGCTGCTGCCGATGACGCTGGCAAACACCACCCCTGAAGGTCTGGATATCTGGCAGGCAGTGGTCGAAACCGGCGAACAGCCGACCGTCTGGTATTACGGTTTCCTGCTCAGCAAGGGCGGCAGCACGTTCTATTATGAGGATGACACACTGGAAGGCGAAACGGGTTCGATTGAGGCGAACAAGGGCGGTGCGGGCGCAGTCTTCACTCGCAGCCCGGATCGCCCATTCCAGATCAGCGTCTATGATCCCGCTTTTTACACGCCGGAATGGTTCCGCAACGGGATTATCTACCAGATTTTTCCGGATCGTTTCCGCGATGGCGACAGCGCCAACAATCCGGTCAATGGGCAGGAGCTGTTCTATGGCGACGTGCCGCTGCTGGCACATAATGTCTGGAACGAACCCCCGGTGGATGGGCGGCGGGTGCGGCTGCCCGGCGGTGGCGGCTACTGGAATGCGGATTTCTTCGGCGGTGACCTGGCGGGAATCACCGAAAAACTGGATTATCTGCAAGCGCTGGGTGTAACCGGCATTTATCTCAACCCGATTTTTCTGGCGCGCTCCAACCATCGCTATGACACAGTGGACTACCTGCTGATTGACCCCATTCTGGGCGATCTGGAAGACTTCCGCACGCTGGTGCGCGAGGCGGACGCGCGCGGTATCGTGCTGATTCTGGACGGCGTGTTCAACCATATGTCCAGCGACAGCCCGCTGTTTGACCGCTTCAACCGCTTCCCGGATGTCGTCGGCGCGTGCGAAAGTGTGGACTCGCCCTATCGGGATTGGTTCGTTTTCGTGCCGCCGCGCGGTGCCCAGCCCAGCCCGTGTGCCGGGAGTGACGGTAATGTTTACTATGAGTCGTGGTTTGGTTTTGACAGCATTCCGCGAATCAACAACACGCTGATTCCGCCGCGTCTGTACTTCTTCCTTGATGGCAGCAGTGTTGCGCGCACATGGGGGGGCGAGGGCGTCGGCGGTTGGCGCTTGGATGTCGCCGGGGATATTGACAACGGGCGCGACCCGGCGAACCTTTACTGGGAGGGTTTCCGCGCGGTAGTGCGCGATATCAATCCGGAAGCAGTCATCATCGGGGAAGAATGGGGTGACGCCAGCCAATGGCTGCTCGGTGATGAATGGGATACGGTGATGAATTACCGCTTCCGCCGGGGCATCATCGGCTTCGTGCGTGACAGCGAATATGTGGATAACGATGGGCGCATCCCGCCGCTGACGCCAACCTCGTTTGATAACCTCGTGCGCTCGGTGGAAGAAGATTACCCGCCGATGGCATATCAGGCGATGATGAATCTCGTTGGCAGTCATGATACCAGTCGGGCGTTCTATACGGTGGGCAGCGATGTTGGTGCATTGCAGCTTACGGCACTGGTGCAGTTCTCGCTGCCCGGCGCGCCGACCATCTATTACGGAGACGAAATCGCGCTGGATGCGCCCAATCTGGATGGGCAGGACGATCCTTACAACCGCGCGCCGTATCCCTGGGGGGACACCGCTGGCAGTTACTACCCCGCGCCGAATGAGAACATGCTGGCGTACTACCAGCGTCTCGGCGCACTGCGCCAGCAGCACCCCGCGCTGCGCGAAGGCGCGATGATTACGCTGGCGGCGGATGATCGCAGCGGGCTGTACGCCTTTCTGCGACTGGACGCAGCAGCAGGCAGTGCGGCGCTGGTGGTCATCAATACCAGCCGCGCCGAACGCAGTCTCGAACTCAATCTTGATGGACTGGTGCCCGCGGGCTTGACGCTGGCGGCGGGCTTTGGCAGTGCGGATGTAACCACCGGCGGCAGCTTCAGCGTGACTGTCGCGGCGAAAAGCGGCGAAATCTGGGCGTATACGGCAGCGGACAGCGCATTTAGCGCCCCGGCTGCACCGGAGAATCTGGCGGCGGCAGCGGGCGATGGCCGTGTGGCGCTCAACTGGGACGCGGTGAACGGCGCAGCAGGCTATCACGTTTACCGTAGCCCGGTAGCCTCCGGGGGCTTCGAGCGTATCACCGCCGCGGCATTGACCTCGGCGGCATTCACCGACGAGACCATCGCCAACGGCTATCGCTACTACTACACTGTCGCGGCAGTCGGCGCAGATGGGCTGATTGGCGTGCAGAGTGCCAGTGTTGAAGCAGTGCCCAGCCTGCCGATCACCCGCGTGTATTACACCGAAGCAGGCGCAGCGCCGGTCAGTGCGATAGCTGCCTATGGCTTGACTGCCGAAGTCAGCGCGGCAGTGCTGATTGACGGCGTAACCAGCGCGGAGGGTGCAGTTGTGGGCGTCCGGGCAGAGGCGGCGCTGCTGCCTGCCGGCACAGACCTCGCGGAGGCAGACTGGCAGCCCATGACTTATGCGGGCGAGGCAGCAGGCGCAGATGTTTATACACTGGTGCTGCCCGTGCACGCGCCGGGCGATTATGTGCGTGTGGCGCGCTTCAGCAGCGATGCCGGTGGAACGTGGTTGGTTGCCACGCTGGAGGACGGCAGCTATCCGATGATCGCTGTTGCACCGTCCGACGATACCACGCCGCCGCCTGCGCCTGCGACGATCTCAGTAGACGACATCGCGCTGACCGGCGTGTATCTATCCTGGGCGGCGGTGGCGGACGAGGGCTTACTGGTCTATCGCGTCTACCGCACCGCCCCGGATGGCACGATGACTCTGCTGGCGGAGGTCCCACGCGAAACCACGTCCTACGTAGACCGCGCTGTTGTGGATGGCGACCGCTACAGCTACGCGGTGACGGCGGTAGATGTAGCGGCGAACGAGTCTGAGCGAGTCAGTACCGCAGAAGTGACCGTACAGCCGCTGATGATCGCTGTGACATTTGTGGTTATTGTGCCTGCGGGCACACCAGGTCCACTGTACATCGCGGGCGATTTTGGCGCGGCAGGGCTGCCGCTGTGGGACCCGGCAGGCGCAGGCATGCAGCTCAGCGCGGCGGGCGACGACCAGTGGGCGCTTACGCTGGAACTGCCGGAAGGCGTGACCATCCAGTACAAGTTCACGCGCGGCAACTGGGAGACCGTTGAAAAAGGTCCTGATTGTGAGGAAATCGCCAACCGCACGCTCATGGTCAGCGTGGATGAGCTTGCCGGGCTGGAAAATGGCGAGGGCGGTTACACTATTGCGCATACCGTTGACAAATGGCGCGATCTGGACGGCTGCCCTTAAGCACGTTGCAGTCCAATTAAATGTGCGAATCGTGTGAACCGCGCAGTTCACAGCGTTGACAGGCGGGGTGGGGACATGGCACACTGGGTTTCCGGGTGCCAATCCCTGCCCGTTGTTACTCAGGACTGCGCTGGCGGCTTTGCAGGAAAGTACACTGCATCATGAACGAACGACCCAAAAGCATCACGCTCAACAAGCAAGAGGGCTATCTGGAAATCATCTGGCAGGATGATGTCACTTGCCGTTACCCGCTGGGACACCTGCGCGAAGCCTGCCCGTGTGTGGAATGCCGGGGCGGGCATTCTAAAATGGGCATGGCACACGCGCCCGAAGACATCCTCAAGCTGGTTCCGCGCCGTTCTTACGTGATGATTGACCTTAAAATGGTCGGCAACTATGCTTTGCAGCCATTCTGGGATGACGGGCACGATACCGGCATTTACACATGGGAACTGCTGCGCTATCTGTGCCCGCGTGAGAAAGCGCTGCACACGGAAGCGCCGCGCAGTGCGCCGGAGCCTTAGCCCGGTTGCCGCCGCCGGGCAGTGCGTCGCTGCTGCTGGCGCGCAGTCGAACTCAGCATTGACGCTGTTCTCCCCGCTCATTACAATCCGCTGTCAACAAGCGCGCACTGGCGCGTCTTTTTGTCATTCCTTCTGGAATCTAGCTTTTTAATCCGTGACGTTCAGCCCGTGAACGGGGCTGTTGTGTGGTAAGGAGAAACCCTGTGGCAGACTTTGAACTGGAAATGCAGAAACGCACCGTAACGGGCAAAAAGGTCGGGCGTTTGCGGCGGGATGGGTTGGTTCCGGCAATCATCTACGGACCACATATCGAGTCAATCCCTGTGCAGGTCGAATATCGCCCGCTGGAAAATGTGCTGAAGAACGCCGGTGGCACCAACCTGATTGACGTCAAGGTTGAGGGCAAAACCCATACGGTGTTGACCCGCAGCGTGCAGCGTGATGTACTGCGGCGTGAAATTATCCATGTTGATTTCTTTGCGGTGGATCAGAGCGCAAAGATCACCACCTCCGTGCCGGTGCATTATGTCGGTGAAAGCCCAGTCGTGGATGCGCGGCTGGGGATACTGGTGCACGGAGCAAGCACACTCACTGTTGAGACGCTGCCCAGGAACCTGATTAACCGGATTGAAATTGACCTGAGCAGGCTGGATACCGTTGGCGCTTCCATCACGGCAGGCGATATTGACCTGGGACCGGATGTCACGATCCTCAACAATCCTGAAGAACTGATTGTCTTCGTCCAGCAGACCTCTGCCGCCCGCGCGGAAGAAGAACTGGAAGCGGAAGCGGGTGCCGCGTCTGGCGCAGAGCCGGAAGTCATCCACAAGGGCAAGGAACAGGACGCGGATTTTTAAACCGCTGTTTCTCCGCCGCTTACGCTGTAACACCACTTTCGATTGCCAGCAAGCCACCCGCGTATTGCTGGCATTTTGTTTTTCCCCGCGAGCCGCCGGTGTTACTGGCGTGGATGAATACCTAAGCCACGCGATAATTTACGTTCTTTGGGAAAAATTCATAAAACCGGGTAGGTTTATAACGAAATGCTATAGCCCTAATTGCCGGGATAAGCTATCATGGAAGTTATGAATCGGTTGGTATTTTGTAATCCAAAGCTATGGTCGCAACCTACTCAGCACAAATCCTGATTGTGGAAGATGATGAGAACACTGCCGAAGTCGTCAGTGTTCTGCTGGCAGACGCCGGCTATCATCCTGTTGCAGTTGGCTATGGCATGGCAGCACTCAACGAAATCAATAGCCTCAATCCTGATCTTGTCCTGCTGGACATCAACCTGCCCGACATGAACGGGCTGGAAGTTCTGCGTTCCGTGCGCACGAAATCATTTCTACCGATGATTGTTATCAGCGGTCAGGGGGGGGAGCGCGATAAGGTGCTGGCGCTGGAAGCCGGTGCAGACGACTATCTCGCCAAGCCGTTCTCACCCGAAGAACTGCTGGCGCGTGTCAAGGCGCTGCTGCGGCGGGTGGAATGGACGCCCAAAGCAGAAACCCGTGTAATCGTGCGCCAGCTTGAACTGGACATGCCGCGACGGCAGGCGTTTATCCGGGGCAAAAAACTGCACCTGACGCCGATAGAATATGGCATTCTGGTTACGCTGATGCGCAATGTAGGGCAGATCATCACCCACGACGACATGCTGCGCGCGGTCTGGGGCGAGCAGTATAACGGCGACTATTCCGTTCTGCGTGTGAATATCTCCCGATTGCGCCAGAAACTGGAAGAAAACCCGCGTCGTCCGCAGTACATCTGCACGGTGCCGGGGCAGGGCTACTGGATGCCCAAAGGCAAGAAATAGCCGTGTTCTGCCGGTAAATGTCCAGGTGCGTTCGCAGGCAGCCAGGGGTGCCGGTTCTCGCGGTGGTGGGCAGGTGGAAGCCTGTTGCGCACCGCCGCAATCTTTGCCAGGCAGCGCTCCCACGTGCAACCTGTGGTAGCTGTGCCATCAACTTTGTGTTACCCTAGTTTGTGCAATTCACGGTTCGTACACCTGAATGACCCGCCCGGTTATGGCAGGTTGTTTTCATTTTCGGTCTTTATGAATTTACGACTGCGGTTTTTGATTATTCTGGTAGGTGCGCTGCTGGTAGCGGCGATATTTACCTTTCCTATCTGGCAGCCATTGCTTTCCACGGAAAGCGCCGAGGTCGTCTTTGCTGGTCTGCCAGCAGATCTTGTGCCCGCGTTTCAGGCGCTGCCGCAGGTCGAACAACAGGCGTATCTGGCGCTGGCGGCAGAAGATCAGGAGGTCGCCCTGCTGTTCGTGACAACGGCGTTAAGCCCGGACACGCTCGCCCCGCCGGAAGACGACGCGCTGCCGCAGCTTACCGGGGCGCTGCAAATCGCCTCGGCAGAATTCAGCGAGCTGGACACAATTCGCTGGGCAACCGGGGAAGGGCTGCTCATCCAGCAGGCAGACGGTATTACGCTCGTGCGCCTGGAGAATTTCCGCGCTGCCCGTGCCCCGGCAATGTATCTTGCGTTGTCCAGCGCCGAAGACCCTCAGACGATTGACGAGATTGGGCTGGATCGCTTTGATCTGGGCTTGCTCAAGGGTACGCTAGGCAATCAAAATTATTTCGTCCCTGCCGAAGTAGACATCACTCGCTTCAACAGTCTGGTACTTTACAGCAGGGCGTTGAATCTGATCATCAGTGTCGCGCCGCTTCGTTTTCTCGTCTAGAGCTTCAGTAAGAGGATTTCGCCGATGCCAGAACCTTACAGTGTCCTCGCCCCTGTCTATGTCCAGCTTGGCATGGCGGACTTCGCGCGGGTGATGACGACACGCCTTGTCGAATATGCGCAGCGGAGCGATTGGTTGGGTAAGCGGGTGCTTGATTTAGGTTGTGGCACGGGTGTCAGCCTCAAGACGATGATCAAACGCGGTTACACGATGACGGGTGTGGATAATTCGCCGGAGATGCTGGCGGTGGCACGCGCCGACCCCGAACTAAGTGGCTATCGTTTCGTGCAGCAGGATCTTCGCCAGTTGGATAACACCCTGGAACCGGTTGATCTGGTGCTGGCGCTGGATGTGTTCAATGAGTTGGGCAGCCTGAACGACCTCAGCGCAGTATTTCAAGGGGCACTCCGGCTGCTCGAAACAGATAAGTGGTTCATCTTCGACATGCACACGATTGAAGGACTGACCGGACGCGCGGCAAGCGATCATGATCTGGTTTTTGACGACGGCAGCAGTCTGACCGTTTTTGCGCGCAACCGCTATAACTATGAACGACAGGAATGCACAACTGATCTGCTGTTGTTTCGCGGTGCTGGCGGGGTGTGGCAGCGTGTGGAAACGCAGCGCGTGCTGCGTGCCTATCCAGTCCAGGCGATTGCCAGTCTGTTGCAGCGGGCGGGTTTTGCGCTCGTAACGGTCATGACTCCCGCTTTTGAGCCGTTTGAGCCGGGGAGTTCGAGCGCGGATCGGGTCATTTTTGTGGCAAAGAAGCCCTGACCAGGCATTGATGCGTAAATATATGGCAGCTATCCGAGAAATCAGATTTTCTTGTAGTGGCAAGGCATGCCTCGCCTGGCTTGATGAATTTGCGGATAGAGTCTTAGCTTACGCGGTTTTCCTTGATCTGGACCTGAACGAGGGGGTTAACCCCTTGTCCACGTACACAATTGCGTAACTTCTGTATTGTCGGTTGCTAAGTACAAGCAAATTGAAAATGTCGGATGTAGGCGCGAGTCTCAGACCCGCCCCTACGGAAAACAATCCCGCGAGATTTCTGTGGTTGTACTTAGTGCTAGTCCAGCGGATAGTTCGGTATGGATTCCAGGCTGAATTCTTTACAAACAGAGGGAACGCCGGTGCGCAGGATTCCCGCAGACCTTTCGCACGGCGGCATTCGGCTGGTCGTCCTGTTGGCGTTCATCGGCGGGCTGGTCGGCGGTTATCTGCTGACCAACGCGCTGATCCCCAGTGAAGGCATCAGCATCCTTGCGTTTTTTGGCGGGCTGCTGGTCGCATGGGCACTGTCACAGCTGCTTGAAACGCTGTTTACCGGACGCTGGCACAGCGGCAGGCACCTTGAACTGCTGGTTGACGGCGTGCGCCTGTCACAGCGCCAGCAGGTGCAGGCAGAGATTCGCGGAGATGCGCCGATGCAGGTGTTGATGTGGCGTTTTAAGGTGCAAAAGCGTTCGCGGGTGCCGCGCGGTTGGTATATGCTGGCGTGTGCGCTGGAACAGGATGACACCTATGTGCCAGTCTATACGTTTGTTTCTCCAGAGGACTTTGAGCGCCTGCCACAGCGCGAGTACTTTATGGCGCTGGTCAGCAAGAAGCAGACCAAGACCGCCGGTGTTGACCGTGACCTTGCGCTGACGGGACAGCAGCGGCGGTTGCATGTTGCCGAGCAGCACCGCTGGATGGACGGCGCTGAGATTTCCGCAGATGATTTCGCAGGTTTTTTGACATGGCTTCAGGATACTTTTCCACGCTGGATGCCCGCCCGCGCATGAAGGGCGCATGGCTGCGGCGCGTACTGCTGTGCGGATGCACGGGTGTGTGCCTGTGGCTGGCGTTGTTTGGCTCGGCGGTTGTTTCTGCCCAGTTGGGTACACTGCTGCCAGAGACGCCGGTACGCGGCACGGTTGCCAGCGATGGCACGCAAACATGGCAGTTTAGCGCATTGGATGGGGCGATTCTGTCGTTTATCGCTGCGCCGGACGGTGATTTTGACCCCGTGCTGACGATTGCCAGCGCGGATGGCACGGCACTGCTTGCCAACGACGATTACCATGCGCCGGATCGCACTGCGCTGCTGCAGGCAGTCACTATTCCACGCAGCGGTACGTACACGGCGAACGTCACAGGCTTTGCCGGGCAAAGCGGCAGTTACACGCTGACCATGCTGCCGGGTTATGCCAGCCCTGCCTACAGCGAAGAATTCGAGACTGACACGGGCTGGCGCTCGACCAATAACCAGTTGGCGCTCAACCTGAGCGACTCGCGGTTGAGTCTGTCGCTGACGGGTGTACAGGTCAGCGGGGTAGCCCGGCAGGCGGCGGTTCCGGTGCTGAGCGACTATTATGCCGAAACGGTGGTCGCCAGCGTGAATGGGCGTGACGGCTGGATAGTTGGGCTGACACTGCGCGAACAAAACAACAGCCACTATCTGTTTACGATCAACAGCGATGGACTGTGGCGCGTGGTGCTGCAAGCCGGGGTCAATGAATTTGTGCTGCGCGACTGGACGGCGCATCCGGCGATTGTTGCCGGGCAGAGTGCCTTTCGCTTTGGCGCGCTGCTCAATGGTGCCCGCCTGGAATTTTTTTACAACGGGCAGTATATCGGGCAGGTCACAGACAGCCGCCTGCTGGATGGTGGAACAACCGGACTGGCGGTGGTGACGCCCAATGTGCTCAACGGGCAGACCAATGCGGCATTTGAGCGCCTGACGTTGACCGCGCCGCTGCTGGTAGATGGCGCGGAGATCTTCCCGCAGCAGTTGAGCAGCAGCAGCCCAGCCGCACTGGCGCAGGAACTCGAACGGCGGCGGGTGATTCCCCCCGGCGGTCAGCTTATCGTGACGATTGAGCAAAGTTTTGCGGAATTCGCCAGCGAAGGTGTTTCGCGAATCATGCTGGCGCGCGGCAGCAGCTACGCGAATTTTGTGCTGGGGGCGTCGGTGACGTGGCAGAGCGCCGCTGCGGGGTTGACGGGCTGCGGGCTGGTCTTTCGTAATACCGGCGATACTGCCTATACGCTGGCATACGTGGACCAGCAGGGCGGTTTTGGGCTGTCACGGCGCGAGGGCGAGATCTTCGAGCCAGGCGTCTATGGCACAGGGCGCTCTTTTGGTCCGGGTGCTGTCAATTTGCTCGTCGTCGCACTGCAAGACCGCCTGTACTATTTCATCAACGAGCAGTTCGTCGGGCAGTTGGATAGTCCGGCAGTCTCCGGCGGCATTGGCATCGCTGTCGTCAATTACGAGCCAATCACCACCAACTGCCAATTCGCCAGCACATGGTTATGGACCTGGGAGTGAGCGCTCTCCGCAGTCCATCGTGTGTGCCGTTGGCGCGATTGCCGTATCCCTAATAGAATGCTTAAAAATAGATAACCGTTAAGCACAGTAGTTCATGTCAATCGCTTTGGGGTGGTCAGCAGTGGCGCGCCGCTGTACCTACCTCCAGATTAGTTTTTGCAAGCATCGAAGGGAACCGCAGTATGCCGGAACTGGAAGACGCCATCCTCCGCACAGTGCTCTATGCCGATGTATTCGACTTTCCGCTGACGGTGGAGGAAATCCAGCACTTTCTGATCAGCGATACTGCCACCCGGTTAAAAGAAATTGAACATACACTGAACACCTCCCAGCGGCTGAATGCGGCGTTCGTTCGAGCACACGGTTACATCGTCTGTCGTGATCGCGAAGCGAATATCGCCCGGCGAATTGAGCGTGAACAAATTGTGCGGCAGTTATGGCCCCTTGCTATGCGCTACGGGGTCTGGTTGGCGCGGCTGCCATTTGTGCGTATGGTCGCCCTGACCGGCGCGCTGGCGGTACACAACCCGGCGGCGCTGGATGATGACCTGGATTACTTGCTAGTGACCCGTGTGGGGCGGGTGTGGCTGGCGCGCGCGTTTGCCGTGCTGCTGGTGCGGCTGGTGCGGCTGCGTGGGGTGGTCATCTGCCCCAACTTTGTGCTGGCAGAAAACGCGCTGACGCAAAACCGGCAGGACTTATTCCTGGCGCATGAAGTTACCCAGATGGTGCCAGTTTATGGGCACACGCTGTATATGCAGATGCGTGATCAGAATGCCTGGGTCAGCGCGCAGCTTCCCAACGCCCAGGAGGCTTTCTATGCCGAACCGGAGCGTTCCGTTGGACGGGGTTGGGCGGCGGTCAAAGGGCTGCTGGAAAGCCTGTTAGGCGGGCGTCCGGGGAATGCACTCGAACAGTGGGAGTACCGCCGCAAGCTGCGCCGCTTTGCGCCAGAAACGCAAACGCCACAATCTGACGCACGGCTGGACAGTACACAGGTCAAGGGGCATTTTAACGATCACGGTCAGCGCATCCTGGCGCAGTACCACAAACGCCTGCGCCAGCACGGGCTGCTGCACGATGACAGCAGCGGTTATGCGCTGCGCGCCACCGGCGATTAACAGCAGTCAGCCGGTTCACTTGAAAGCGTTAATGTGGCCTTTCGTGTGCACAGTAAGGAGGGCAGCACCAATTGGGTGCGCCCTCCTGTGTTTTTGGAAGCGTCAGACTGTCAGACTCAGCGGCGCATAACCGTGCCGAGCGTGTCGCACGCCGGGCAGGCACCGTTCGGGCGGAAAATCGCGTAACCCCCCATCGGGTCTGTCGCGGTGTAGAACGGGAAGTCCACGTTCCAGACAATCAGCAGCCGCACGCGCCCGCTCTGCGCGCTAATCGTAGCGGCTTCTGCCAGCCACGCGGCGTGCTCAGCAACACTGGTGCTGTTCGCCCACGCAAAGTTTGCCGGGATGGGCGTGCTGAAGCCCTCACCGGACAGATAGCCCAGTTCGGTGAAACAGACCGGCTTGCCACCGAAGGGGTTGTAACCGCGTGCCAGCATGGACTGGAAGTAGTAGGTCGGGTAGTTGCCACGCGGGTCACCGCTGGTTGCCGATGGCGCGACAATGCCTTCGTTGTAGTGCAGCCCAACGCAGTCGAGATACTGCGCTGCCCCCGCCGCCGCCATTTGCTGCATAAACACGTCGTCGTTACAGCCTGCATCGGTGGGGCTGTTGACTGCGCAGCCTGCCGCACCAAAGTAGCCAGTGGGCGACGGTGCCCCGCTGATGACCAGCACGTTAGGATTGGCGGTCTTGATCGCGTTGTATGCCGACGCCAGCAGGCGCGTATACGTGCCACCGTTGATGCTGTTGGCGGGCCATTCACGCACGATATTCGGCTCGTTCCAGACTTCGATACCGTTGACACCCAGCCGCGCCACACCGGCGACAAAGGCGGAGTAGCTCTGGATATAGGAGTCATAGTCGGTCATTTCCGACGGATTGCCGACAATCCCCAGCAGCACGCGGAAACCGGCACCCTGCACCTGCTGGACGATGCCAGCTACACTGGAAGGATCAGCGCCCAGCGTGTAACGCACCTGCTTTTTGACCCACGTCATACCAGAACGCTGGAGCAGGCTGATCGTGTTGGTGTTGAGTTCCAGCACATGCCCGCCCAGTTCAAAGCTGCCGCTGACAGCACCCCCGGCAACCGGGGGCGGCAGGTTGGGGTTGGGCGTGCCTGCACCCGGTGTTGGGGCGGCAGCGACCTGGCTGGGTTCATCGCACACGACCACAATTTGCAGGTTATAGCTGACGCGCGCTTCGTAGGTCACGTTGTTGAGGCTGGTAATCTGGAATGTCCAGCCGATGTAAATGGGGCGGGCGGCGGCAGGGTTGTCCACCATCACGGCGGCAACACAGTCGTCAATCCCAAACTGGAAATCATCCTGCCACCATTCCCAGCGCGCCACGTAAGTCAGGTCTGTGCCTTCCTGTTCTTCAATGGCATCACGCGCTGCCGAGAACCCCAGCCACAGCGGGTCGGTGGGGGTCGGCGTGGCATTGCCACCGCGTCCCTGTGCCTGTACGGGTGTTGCCATCACATTGGCAGAAAAGACCACAGCAGCCAGCAGCAGGCTGAATGCCAGTGCGATGCCACCACCTTGCCACAGACGTAATTTTCGTTGCATTGTTGAACCTCTTTGAAACACTCGAAGTCAGATGTGTTTTCGCAAAACAACAGCCGCTAAGGTTAAATGTAGCGGCTGCATTTTACCAATATTTATCGCATCTGCGTAGGCTAATCAGCGGGCAATCGTCAGGTTTGCGCCGGGTATCAATCCAGCGCGCGCTCAACCGCCACCCGCAGAAAGGCGAATTTGCTTAACAGGGTCGTGTCACCGCGTGATGCCAGCACCTGTTCAACCGCATCCATCATCGGCAGCAGGTCCGGTCCAAACGAGGCAGCACGAGCGTTAATCGTGTTGACAATGTCTTCATCGGAATCCATGCCCAGCAGTTCGTTGATGAAGCGCAGTTCCGGCTGCATCGATTCGCGCAGGGCGACGATGACACGCTGGTAAATATCTTTCAGCCGCGCTGCAGCGCCAACATCGTTGCGGCGTTCCGCTTCCTGCATGTTGGCTTCCAGCACGGTCATAAAGGTATCGTCAATCAGCGGCAGATTGTCCTGAATGGCGGCGTCGGGGTCCGGGCTGTTGATAATCTCGCGCAGCACAGCGACGGTCTGCTGCAAAGCCATCTGTGCCTGCTGGTCAATCGCGCTGGTGTAGTCCAGCACTTTGTCGCGCAGTGCTTCCAGTTTTTCGCGCTCCCCGGCGGGGGCTTTGCCAATTTGCAGCGTCAGTTCCTGGAAGAACTCGTAGTCAAATACCGGACGCACCAGCCCTACCAGCGCCTGAAGTTTTTCGTCGCTTTCGGCATAGCGGATTGCCAGTTGCATAAAATCGTCACGGCTTGGTTCTTCTGGCAGTGCTTCCAGATCCGCCTCGACCTGCTCCAGCATTTCGTTTTGCGCTTCTTGCTGTTCCAGCAGGGTCTTGCCATAGCTGCACTGTTCCAGAATCTCTGCCTGCCGCGCCATAACCTGCTGCGCAACAGCCGTCTGCCCCTGCTGTGCCATCTGCTGCGCAATCAGCGTCATGGTCTGGAAGAAGGCGGCGTTGAGCTGGGCATCATTTGCCTGAATCAGCGCAGGTAGTTCGATGTCCGCCGCTGTGGCAAGCTGCTGAATCAGGTCAACACGGGCGCGCTGCTCCGCCATCATTGCCGGCGTCACGCCATCTGCGGCAAGCACCTGTTCGATCAGGTTTTGCAGTGTCAGGGCACGGCGGGGTTGCAGCAGGTAGCCTTTGCGCGCGTCCTGCGGCAGGTTGTTCATCAGTGTGCGCAGCAAATCGCCGATCGCCCTTTCCTGTGCGTCTTGCTGCATGTTCAGTTCCATGGGTACATGCGCGATCAGCAGGTCTTTGCTGCCATCGTGATACAGGATTGGCGCGGCAATCGTGCTGACGGTGTTGCAGTTGGGGCAGCGCACGTTATTAAGCTGCCCGCTGAGCAGCCGGATTTTCGCCTGTGGATTACTTTCGGCGTCCACAATCGATTCCAGTGCAGCATTAAACGGCTGCCCGCAGGCGGGGCAGCGAATGGACATGTTTCTGGCTGGTTGCATATCTTCTCCAGACTCGTTCAGGCTAAAGTTGCCAGCTTGCGTATCAGGTGATGGGGAGCGTGAAGTAGAAGGTTGATCCCTGTCCGGGTTTGCTTTCTACGCCGATAAAGCCTTTGTGCGCTTCGATGATTGCCCTGGACAGGTACAGCCCCAGCCCTGTGCCCTGGGTCTTACGACTCAGCGTGCCGTCCACCCTGAAGAAGCGGTCAAACACCCGCTGGCGGTCCTGCTCGTTGAGACCGACGCCGTGATCGCGCACATAAATCGTGATGTCGTGAGCGCCCACTTTGCCGCCCACCTGGATGTCCCCGCCATCGGGCGAGTACTTGATGGCATTACTGATCAGATTGTCCAACACCTGCCGCAGCCGGGTTTCGTCGCCCTGAATCACCGGGAAATTGACGGGCAGTTCCAGCAGCAGGCGGTGCTTGTTCGTCTGCTGGCGGAAACGCTCCACCGCGCGCTGTATCAGGTCGGGCAGCAGCACGTCGCCGAGCGTCAGGCTGACAGCGCGTTCGGTCTGGATGCGGCTGGCAGTCAGTAGATTCTGGATCAGTTCGTCCAGGCGATCGGCTTCGTCTTCGATGACGGCGAGATACTGCTGAATCGTTCCCGAATCCCAGTTGGCGTCCGGGCGGCGCAGGGTGGCGGCATAGCCTTTGATAATCGCCACCGGGGTCTTAAGTTCGTGCGAGACCACTGAGATAAACGTGTTCTGCATCTCTTGTGCCTTGCGAAAGTTGGTGATGTCGCGCACATTGGCAATCACGCTGGCAAGTTCTCCGCTGGCGGTGAACAGCGGCGCATAGGTAATGCCAATGCTCAGCCTCAGCCCATCCCGGCGCTGAATATCGCCTTCGACATAGAGCGTGTTCGCCTGGCTGCCGTCCTCGTTCTTAAAGGGCCAGCCGTTGTCGAGCGCCTGTTGAAGATCACCTTTTTCCAGCCTATTCCAGACGAAAATCTCGTCCTGATGCCGCCCGATAGCCTCCCCGGCGAAACAAGCAGTAATTCGTTCGAGTGCCTGATTGAAGCGCTCAATGTGCAGGTTCGCATCCAGAATCATCACGCCGTCGCCGCTGTAATCGAGAATTGCTGCCAGGCTCTTGCGCTCGTGCAGCACCTGTTCGTAAAGCTGCGCGTTATGTACGGCGATTGCCGCTTGATCGGCAAAACTTTGCAGCACCTGCAAATCGTTCGGGGTTGCGGTGCCGGTGTAGTTGCGGAAGATGATAATCACGCCCAGCGGTTTTTCCGCGACGATCAGCGGCAGGGCGATGAACTGGCGCAGTTGGCGGTCAATCGAAACGGCAATCTGGCGTAGTTTGACATTGATATAGTCCGATGCCACCTGGGCATCGTCGGCGCTGCGAAACAGGCTGTGCAGTTCGCGGTTCAGGCGCGGGATTTGCTCGTTGTCAATCCCCACGGTCGCGCGGATTGTGTACAGATCGTCTGTGCCGCGCAGGGCAATCAGCCCGACCTGACCAGACAACATGACTACCGAAGCATTAAGAACCTGACGCAGCACCTCACCCAGATCAAGCTGCGCAGTAATGGCACGGGAGATTTCCAGCAGAAAATCGCGCTGGCGGACACGGAAATCGGGAAGCATGAGCATGGCGTCATTGTAGCATGAGATCAGGGCGCGTTAAAAGCAGCGCCCCGATTTTCTATTGCAATTATGATAGAGTCGCTAGTCGCGCTCAGTCGCGCAGCGCTTGCAGCGCTTCTTTCACGTCTGCGACGCCGCCCCGCGTGGCAACCAGCACGCCGGCGCCCACAATGCTGACATCTTCGCCCAGCAGCGGGTGGACAATCGGCAGGTCTTTCCAGTATGCCTCGTCAATGCTGTACTGCTGCACTGCCTCGCGCATGGGCGCAAAGATCAGTTCGCCCAGCGTGCTGACACCGCCGCCGACAACGATAATTTCCGGGTTGAACAGGTGCAGCAGCGCGACAATGCCCAGTCCCATAATCCGCCCGCTGCGGCGCACAATTTCCAGCGCCAGCGCGTCGCCCTGCTGCGCGGCTTTGCCCACCGTGCCGCCGCTGATGTCGTCCAGCTTGCCGCCCACAAGCTCGGCAATCAGTGACTTTGCGCCTGCCTCGATCCGCTGGCGTGCCTGTGCTGCCATGTCCGGTCCGGCACTCTCAAGTTCAACGGTCGAAACCCGTTCGTTATCAATCAGAATCGGGATATGCCCGAACTCTGCTGCCAGCCCATCTCTGCCCAGCAGCAGCCGCCCGTCAATGATAATGCCGCTGCCGACGCCCGTGCTGTGCGTGATATAAATCACATGGCGGTAGCCTTCTGCCGCGCCCC
The DNA here is from genome assembly GCA_034435675.1 of Anaerolineae bacterium. Classification (GTDB taxonomy): domain Bacteria; phylum Chloroflexota; class Anaerolineae; order Aggregatilineales; family Phototrophicaceae; genus DAOTWP01. Next base: position 4,092 of record DAOTWP010000031.1, on the reverse strand, counting down.
TGCCTGCCTCTGCCAGCGCGGCGACATTGGCATCATTGCCCGCATAGACTGGTACATTGAACTCCGCTTCCAGAATGTCGCGCAGGGGGACGTTGTGCCAGCCGGGAAGATTGGGCGGGGCGACAATTACACCGGTGGTTGGATTGAGCGGACCGGGCGCGGAAATGCCGATGCCCAGCACCGTTGTGCCGTCGGTAGGGATGACTTCGTGGATTTCTGCCTTGATGCGCGCCAGGGTAGGCTCCAGACCCTCGTGTGCCAGGGTCAGAGTTTCGTGGCGGCGCATGATATTCAGGTGTTTGTCAAGCTGGGCGACGCGGATGCGCGTGCCGCCCAGATCAACGCTAATAATCATTTCTGCCATAGGTTTTTGTCCAAGGATAGATAATTTGTTCATTCTGCGGTTGAACTGACCCAGTACGCCAGATAGAATAACACAGACTTCCGTAACATAGGTCAAAAATTATCAGGATTAACATCATGTCGCGTGTCACCCCACTGCGCCGGCAGTATTTGGACATCAAAGCACAGTTTCCCGACTGTATCCTTTTTTTTCGGTTGGGCGATTTTTACGAAACGTTTGATGAAGACGCCGAAACTGCCGCGCGTGAGCTGGACCTGACGCTGACCAGCCGCCCGGTAAGCAAGACCGAGCGTGTGCCGATGGCGGGCGTGCCGCATCATGCGCTGGAAAACTATGTTGCCCGATTGATTGAACGCGGCTTTCATGTGGCGGTTTGCGACCAGATGACCGAGCCAACCGGCAAAGGTCCGGTGGATCGCGCAGTCACGCGGGTGATTACGCCGGGCACAGTGATCGAGCCGGAACTGCTGAGCGAAAAGAAACCGAGTTATCTGCTGGCGATTATGCCAGTGGGCGACCCCGAACAGGGCTGGAACCGCGCCGGGCTGGCATATGCCGATATCACGACTGGCGAATTTGCCGCCACGCAGCTTGAAGGCGAAAACGCGGCTGTGCAGGTGCTGGAAGAACTGGCGCGCCTTGCCCCGCGTGAAGTGCTGATGCCCGAAAGCTGGGCGACGCGGGGTGTCTCCCTGCCTGCCGGGGTGCATCTGACCGCCTATGCTGACTGGCGTTTTGAGCAGGGCACAGCAGAGCAAATGCTGCGCCGCCATTTCAACGTGCGCACGCTGGACGGCTTTGGTATGCGCGACCAGCCGTTTGCGGTGAGCGCGGCGGGCGCGGTGCTGCAATACCTTCAGGAAACGCAGAAGAACAGTCTTGCGCAGTTAGCGGCGCTGCGCCCCTACTCGACGGCAAGTTTTATGGTGCTGGATCAGTTCACCCGGCGCAATCTGGAACTGACCGAGACAATCCGCACACGCAAGACCAAAGGCAGCCTGCTGGGGGTGCTGGATCGCACGGTGACGGCGATGGGTGCGCGTCTGCTGTATAACTGGCTCAACCAGCCGCTGCTCGACCTTAAGCGCCTGAACGCCCGGTTGGACGCGGTGGAGGCGCTGACGCGGGATGAGGCGCTGCGTGCCGAACTGCACCAGGCGCTGCGCGGCATTTCCGACATTGAACGGCTGACCAATCGCCTGTTAATCGGCAAGGCGGGTCCGCGTGACCTGCTGGGGCTGCGCGCCAGCCTGGAACTGATCCCGCATATTCGTGAGCGCATCAGCACAATCGCGGCGCTGCGGGCGCTCAATGAACGGCTTGACCCCTGCGCGCCCGTGTTCGAGCTGATTACCCGCGCCGTGACCGATGATGCCCCGGCGACATTGAACAACACCGGGGTGATTCGCCCCGGTTTCGCGCAGGAACTGGACCAACTGCTGCACGACACCCGCGAAGCGCGCGAGTGGATCGCCACGCTGGAGCCGAAGGAACGGCGGCGCACTGGCATCGCCACGCTGAAGGTGGGCTTCAACCGGGTCTTTGGTTATTACATCGAAGTGACCAAAGCGAACGAGAACAAAGTCCCACCGGATTACATCCGCAAGCAAACGACGGTCAACGCGGAGCGCTACATTACCCCGGAGTTAAAAGAGTACGAAACGCTGGTGCTCAACGCTGAAGAGCAGATTCTGGCGGTAGAGCGCGAACTGTTCGAGCGCCTGTGCGCAGAACTGGCAGGGCATGCGCGTGAACTGCTGGAAACCGCGCGGGCGGTGGCGCACCTGGATGTGTTCCTGTCGCTGGCGGAGGTTGCCACGCGCGAAGGCTATAGCCGTCCGGTGCTGACCGATGGCGAAGCGCTGCAAATCCGCGATGGACGGCATCCGGTCGTGGAGCAGTTACTTGACGGGGGTGTGCGCTATGTGCCCAACGATACGCATTTTGATGTGCAGAATCGCGTGCATATCATCACCGGACCGAATATGTCCGGCAAATCCACATATATCCGGCAGGTGGCAATCATCACGCTGATGGCGCAGATTGGCAGCTTTGTCCCGGCGGACGAGGCGACTATCGGGCTGGTGGATCGCATCTTTGCCCGCATCGGCGCACAGGACGAAATCCACGCCGGGCAGAGTACATTTATGGTCGAAATGGTCGAAACGGCGCGCCTGCTCAGCGGCAGCTCGGCGCGCAGCCTGTTGATTCTGGATGAAGTCGGGCGCGGCACATCGACCTATGACGGACTGGCGATTGCCCGCGCGGTGATCGAATACATTCACAACAACCCGCGCCTTAACTGCCGCACGCTGTTCGCCACGCATTATCACGAACTGACCGAACTGCCCAATATTTTGCCCCGCGCGCACAATTACAACGTCGCCGTGACCGAGCGCGGCGATGATGTCGTGTTCCTGCATAAGGTCGTGCCTGGCGGCGCAGACCGCAGTTACGGCGTGCATGTGGCGCAGCTTGCCGGGATGCCGCGCCCGGTGGTCGAGCGCGCCCGCCAGCTATTGCAGCACCTGGAGGAACAGGGCAGCGACTTCAAACTGCCGGGTGCGGATAACGGCGGACAGGCAGCGCCGCTCCCCCCTGCGAAAGGCACGCGAGCGGGTAAAGCTGCGGCTTCCGGTCCACAGCAGTTGAGCTTTCTGCCGGACGCCGCGCCGCCACCCCCCGCGCCGCCCAACCCGGCGCTGGAAGCGCTGCGCAGGCTGAAGGTGGACGAACTCAGCCCGCTGGAAGCGCTGACCCGGCTGTACGAACTGAAACGCATGGTTGGGGAGTGAGTCTTAGTGAGCTGTCAGCTGTTTGCGCCTGCTGGAACTGTACACCGCAGCTGTGGCAGTCGCGGGCGGGTATAATGAGGATAGTGCTGCGGGCATACTCGCGGTGACGTTGGACCGCGCGATGCCTGGCAGAACGCGATACAGGATTGAGGGGCAAGGAAGGTGGGAAGATGGCTACGCTGGTTATCAGCGAAAAACTGCTGCAACAGTTGCAGGCGATTGCCGAACGCGAACAGCGCAGCGTGGAAGAACTGGCGGAGGCAGCGCTTGTAAGCTTTGTTCGATTGTCCGCGCCCATTGAGGCACCTGGGGATGAGCCAGATGAGGAAGATCTCTTGCTCAAGATTGCTCACATGGCAGACGAAAGGGGCTGGAGTTCAGGCATAACTGACATCTCTGAGACGATGAACCAGCAAGCCGAAGAAGCAATCGCGAAGCACTTCTCCGAACGACAGGCGCTAAGTGATGCCGAAACCGATACTGATCGATAGTGGTTTTCTATATGCGCTGGCAGACCGCAGCGACAAACATCACCTGCGCGCTATTGAATTTGCCCGGACGAATACGAATCCGCGTCTTGTGCCCAATATTGTCCTTACTGAGGTCACGCATGTGATTCGCGAGCGTCTGGGACATCATGTAATGCAGGCGTTTGTCGCTGCGTTTCCCGGCACAAAGCACACGCAGTTAATTCCAATCAGCATGGCTGATGTCGCGCGAGCCGCGCAAATCATGGCGGCTTACCCCAAACCGCGGCTGGACTTCGTGGACTGCTGCATTGTGGCACTGGCGGAACGGACGGACGTGCTCTCCATCTGCACATTTGACAGGAATTGAACCCGCCGCAAGCTACGCGATTTTAATCGCAGTAGATAGGCGGGTTTCTCGTTTGGCTTTAGCCGAAATGTTATTGCAGAATACGAGAGAGTATGC
>DAOTWP010000030.1:0-3407 GCA_034435675.1 Anaerolineae bacterium | reverse complement strand
CATAACGCAGGCCGATAGCATCCAGCGAATCGCCGGGCTGAACCACGTAAACCGTGCCTTGAGCGGAAACCAGATTGAACGCGCTGATACTCAGCAGGGTGACAAGCAGCGCGATCAGAACAAGCCGGGGAATCCCACGCATAACCACAATCTCCCTCAACAGATGATCTTTTTAGTATAGCCTGAGACTGCTTTGAAGAGCCAGCAGGTTACGTCACAAAAGCGCGCTTTTGAGTGTGTTTCTGCCAGCTTCCGTCCGCGATAATCTCCGCAGTTGCGTCAAGTGTCCTGTGCAGTTCGTCGTCACTGTTATAAAAATGCGGCGCGATGCGGATGCCTGCCCCTGCGCGGTAATCAATCACAAACTGGCGGGCCAGCAGTTCCCGTGAAATTTCATAGGCGTTGGGCATACTGACCGTAACCGTCCCGGCGCGGGTTTCGGCAGCGCGTGGGCTGTTCACGATGTAACCCGCCGCTTCCGCCCGTTCGATAATCAGCGCGGTCTGGCGCAGGGACTTGGCGCGAATCTGTTCAACTCCCACCTGCGCGATAATCGCCACCCCTGGCTGCACGGCATACAGCGAGGCGATGCCCGGTGTGCCATTCGCCAGCCGGTAAGCATCCTCACGCAGCGTCAGTTCATCCACCTGAAAAGCGAAAGGCTGCTGGTGCGCGAACCAGCCAGTAATCTTCGGTTGCAGCATTGGCAGCAGGTCGGGCCGCACGTACATGAACACCCCGCCAGGTCCGCCGCACAGCCACTTGAGTGTGCCGCCGATATAATAATCGACATTCAGCGCTGTCACATCCACCGGGATCACACCGACACTGTGATAGCCGTTCAGCAGCACCTGCGCGCCCACATGATGCGCTTTTGCGATGATGGCCGCCGCTGGCATGATATAGGCGCTGCGAAACAGCACATGGCTGATAGACACCAGCCGGGTGCGCTCGTCAATCGCGTCCAGCAGTTCATCGGTGTCAATGCTGATACTATCCCGGCTGGCAACCGTCACCAGTTCGCTATGCTCCGGCAGCATGGCGCGCAGGGTGTACACATCTGATGGAAAATCCTGATCGGTGATGACCACCTTGTTTCGGCGAGTGTCCGTAAAATCCAGCGCCGAAAACAGAATGCTGTTGGCGATGCTGGCATTTTCGTGCATCAGCACACTGCCGGCCGGCGCACCCATCAGCGGCGCGATCTGGTCCCCTACCGCGCCTTTGAGTGTCCACCAGCTTTCCCCCCAGGCGCGCACGCCGCGTGTCGCCCAGGTATCCGCATAGGCCCGCAGGCTGTCATACACCCCGCGCGGCATGGCCCCCAGCGAATTGCTGATGAGATAGGTACAGTCCTGCAAAATCGGGAATTCATCACGCCACTGGAGCAAGGCATCGCTTGTCATCATCACCTCAATGGGTTCACCGGGACACCGCGCTCAATCTTAACCAGCTTTCATTCGTTTTGAAATGTGCGCACGCTATAATGAGCCAACATTAATCAGAATTATGCTGGCAAATGGACACAACCCACCTCACCGAAAAAACTGATGTCACCAACCCGATCACCGGGGCGATCATCGGCAGCATTTCACACACCTCCCGCGAGGCTGTTCAGAAGGTGGTGGAACGCGCCCGCGCTGCGCAGCCTGCCTGGGCCACCCGGCCCATCCGCGAACGGGTCCTCGTCCTGCGCCGCTGGGCTGATCTGGTCTGGAAAGATCAGGCCCAGGCGCTGGACATCATCTGCGCGGAAACCGGGAAAGTGCGTGTTTCAGCCTTCAATGAATTGTTCGTGACGGACAACATCACGATCTACTGCGCTTACCACGCCGCCCGAATTCTGCGCCCGCAGCCGCGCCGCGCGCTGTTTCCGCTGTTTCATCAGGCGCGGGTATATTACCAGCCCTATGGCGTGGTCGGGTTGATTACCCCCTGGAACTATCCCTACATGCTGGCTTTCTGCGACCTGATTCCGGCGCTGGCTGCGGGAAACGCCGTGATCCTCAAACCGAGTGAGATTACCCCGTTCAGTGCGCGCTATGGCATCGACATGCTGCACCGGGCCGGCGTGCCCACAGACATCGTGCAGGTGGTTGATGGCGCGGGCGAAACGGGCGCCGCGCTGGTCGAGTTTGTCGATTACATCGGCTTCACCGGCAGCACAGCGGCTCATCCCATGCAGTCTCGAACTCGGTGGCAAAGACGCGCTGATCGTGCTGCAAGATGCCGACCTCGAACAGGCCGCCTCTGGCATTGTGATCGGCGCGCTGGAAAACGCCGGGCAAGCCTGTACCAGCGTGGAGCGCGTCTATGTCGAGCGCGCCGTGTATGACGAATTGACCGAGCGCGTTCGTCAGTGCGTGAGTCAGGTGCTGCTGGGGTCCAGCTATATTGACCATATGGGCAGCCTGACCGGAGAACGCGAACTGCTGCGCGCTGAGGCCCATATTCAGGATGCGCTGCACAAAGGGGCACGCCTGCTCTATGGGGGGCAGCGCCGCCCGGAACTGGGAGCGCGGTTCCTCGAACCGGCTCTGCTGGTGGATGTCGATCATACCATGCAGGTCATGCAGGAAGAATCCTTCGGGCCCATCATCGCCATGATGCCGGTAGCGAATGAAACTGAAGCGATCCGTCTGGCAAACGAGAGCGCTTATGGGCTGTCTGCTACTGTCTACACCCGCGACCTGGGCCGGGGCGCGCAGCTTGCCCGGCAGATCGACAGTGGGGATGTAGCGATCAACCGGCCTCTGGCGATCTGGGGAACCGCCGATGCGCCAATGGGCGGGCGCAAGATCAGCGGCATCGGGCGGCGCAATGGTCCAGAAGGCTTGCGGCGCTTTGTCAGCACCCAGACAATAGTGACAGACACTGTGCCGCGCTGGTTAGCGCCCCCGGCTATGATTCACCTGACTCCGCGAATGCGCTGGCTCATCCACCTGCGCCGCCGGCTGATGGCCTGCCTGCCATTTTTACGTCCTTGATATTCATGAAAATTGCGAAAAAATTTAGATTAGCGCATTGATTGCCAGAAAATCTACACTTACACTAGGTAAGTAGATAGACGACTGGTTATCGAAGGCGATCAACAATGTCCTCATTTCTTCAACGCAGACTTAAAGAAGACCACAACAAAGCGGAAACCGCAGACGAAATTGCCAGCGTGGTAGAAAGCGCGGCCCCGGCACGCCCGGCGCCCTCCCCGCAGAAGCACCAAAAAAGGTGGAAACGCCTCTGACGAAACGGCCCGTCCTCGGCCAGTTGAGTGAGCCTATGAAACTTGACACGGGTTACACTGTGCCGGGGAAAGCCCGCTCCACGCCCAAAGTCGCGCAGCTTCGCAAGCAGCTTCGCACCAAACTGCTCGGTTTTGAGGACGAAGCGGATGGCTGGGAGCGCTTAAA
>DAOTWP010000029.1:0-1578 GCA_034435675.1 Anaerolineae bacterium | reverse complement strand
CAGGTACTGTTTTAGATGTCATGCAGGGCATCCTCCGGTGAATCTTGTTGGCACAACTATTCTCCCAGATCATGCCCTGCTTGTCCTTATCTTGATGCCTATGGGCGACACAGCGTGTCACCCCTACACCAGCGCTGGCGACGCCATGTTCAGACGACCGCTGATGAAATTCATAAATTTCTGCTGTTTTGCATGCCACAGGATTACATGGTATCTTGCGATGCCCGCGCGCGGCGATTATCATCATGCACTAAATTATCCGTTGGGGCATACTGGCAGCCGACATCGCGCCGTGTCCCAATGTCAGAGGAGATTTTTTGCTCATGGTGACTTCAGGAATGGTTGCTGACGCCGATGCCACGGCGGAATTTAACGCGCGCTGCACGGCGCTGGTGGATGCGTGGGAGGATGGCACGCTGCCCTACACCGACGCCATCGAAAAGCTGACGGCGCTGGCAGACGAGGCACAGTCGGCGCATCACCGCGGCAATCAGGCACGTGCCGAGCACCTGCTGGGGTATGTGCAGGCGCATCTGGGCAACCTGAGCACCAGCATTCGCCATTTTGAGCGTTCGCGCCGCCTGTACGAGGCAGTTGGCAACCGCCGCCGCATCGCCGCGATTGACCTGAACCAGGGCGAGAATTACCGCTACAAGGGCGATTTCACCCGCGCCCGCTACCTGTACCAGATGGCTTATGAGGCAGCGCGCGAAACCGACTTCCTGACTGTGCAGACCATCGCCATTGTCAACGAAGGGCTGGTGTCGCTGGCGGTGGGGCGTTATGACAACGCGCGCAAGGCGCTGGAAGAAGGGCTGCTGCTGGCAGAGCAGTGGACCGAAGGCTTGAACAACCGTCCGGGGCTGATCTGCGAGATTCACGACGCGCTGGCGCAGATTCACCTGCATCACGAGGACAGCGCGACGGCTTGGCAGCACGCCTGTTACGCGCTGGAAGCCGCGCGCGACAGCGGGCACCCAATGCAGATGGCGCAGGCGCACCGCACCCTGGGCGAAGTGATCAGCGTGCTGGGTGGATCGCCAGACCCGAATTTCTCCAGCGACCCCAACGCCTATTTTTCCGAAGCCGTGAGTATCCTGATGGATATGAACATCGAGGCAGATTTAGGCAAGACGCTGCTGGCATATGGCAAGGCGCTGGCGCGGATGGGCAAACGCACTGCCGCCGTGCGCAAAATGCAGCAGGCGCTGCTGATCTTCACACGCTTGGGCATGACCGCCGATGCCGCCGCCGCCGCCGAGAGCCAGCGCGCCGTGATTGCCTGATTGCAGACCGCACCAGACAGCGCACGAGGTCTGCGGCAGATGAACCGCAGTGGCGCGAAGGATGCAAAGCGAATAATGCAGGGTTGCAGCCTGCTGCGCCCGATTGTGCCATTATCCCCGGCATACGCCCCTTACGGCGTCCTGCCCTGTTCTGCCAGTTCCCCCTCGAACAGGTGCAGCAGCTTGAGCGCGAGTACCCCGGCACGGTATGTGGTCGCAGCGGTACGCAGCGTATCGGTGTGGCTGACTATATAGCGTTTGACTGCTCCCGCCGTCACTCAATTGATCCAAT
>DAOTWP010000028.1:0-7151 GCA_034435675.1 Anaerolineae bacterium | reverse complement strand
GCTATTGCTGAAGCCATGAGGAGTGATGATGTCGTCGAGCAGCAGTGACAATGCCCGCCTGATCGAGACGTTGTATACCTGTTTTCAGCGCCGGGACCCTGCCGGGATGCTCGCCTGCTATCACCCGCAGGCGCATTTTTCCGACCCGGTGTTCCCTGAACTGAAGGGCAAGCAGGTCGGCGCGATGTGGCATATGCTGCTGGAACGCGGCAAAGACCTTGCCGTGCAGTTCAGCGCTGTGCAGGCGCAGGGCGATCACGGGCAGGCGCACTGGGAAGCCACGTATACGTTTAGCGGGCGCAAAGTCCACAATAGTATTGACGCGGCATTTACGTTTCAGGATGGCAGGATTATCCGGCATCAGGATCACTTTGATCTGTGGCGCTGGTCACGGATGGCGCTGGGCGGCTCCGGTGTCGTGCTGGGCTGGAGTCCGCTGGTGCAGAACAAAATTCGCAAGACCGCCCAGGATGGGCTGCTGGCGTTTATCGCCAAACACCCGGAATACCAGTCGTAACGCTGGCAGCGCCGGCTGCACGGTTCGCCCCGCACATTTTCAGGCTGAACGCACAAACATCCCTTCAAGAAGGGAGCTAACCAAGGAGCAGTCACTTGACCGAATTCGACACCCGCATCAAGGCACTGATCGCCCACGCATATGCCAAAGCGCCCGCGATCAAAGGCATCATGGATCAAGCGGGTCTCACCCCCGCCGATGTGCAGTCCGCTGCTGAACTGGTAAGAATCCCGGTGACGAGCAAAGACTCGCTGGTGCAGATTCATGCCGATAATCCACCCTTCGGCGGCTTTCTGGCGGTAGACCCCGACGACCTGCCGCGCATCTATATCTCGCCCGGTCCCATTTTTGACCCGCAGCCGCTAAACCCCGAAGGCGCCGAGTACGCGCTGGCGCCGTTTAAGTATGTCGGCTTCACACGCGGGGATCGTGTGCTGAACACGTTCATGTATCACCTGACGCCCGCCGGGCTGCTGCTGGACGACGCACTGCGAGCATGCGGCGCTACGGTGCTGCCGACAGGTCCGGGCAACACCGAATTGCAGATTATGATGATCGCCAAATTGAGCGCGAACGGCTTTGTCGGGCAGCCCAGCTACCTGATGACGATCCTCGACAAGATGCAGGAAATGGGCATTCCCAAAGAGGCAAACCCGCTGAAAAAGGCGCTCTTCAGCGCGGAACCGTACACCCCCAGCCAGCGCGCGCGCTTTGAGGGCGAGTACGGCATGAAGACGACTTCGGCATACGGCACGGCAGACCTGGGGCTGATCGGCTTCACGACACAGGCGACGACACCGGGCTTTGCCATCACCGGCAATGTGTATATGCAGGTGTGTGACCCACAAACCGGCGAACCCGTACAGCCGGGCGAACAGGGCGAACTGGTCGTAACGACGTTCAACCACGCTTACCCGCTGGTGCGCTTTGGCACGGGCGACCTGGGCGCGCTTTCGCCAGCACCCCACCCCGAAACCGGCGGTCAGCACCTGCTGGGTTTGTTCGGGCGCGCGGGCGACGCGATCAAGGTGCGCGGCATGTTCCTGCATCCGGCGCAGTTAATGGCGGCAAAGACGGCGTTCCCGCAGATCAAGAATATGCAGGCGGTCATCACCCGCCCGGAAAACAAGGATATTGTGACGATCCGCATCGAATTGCAGGAAGGCGCGGCAGACGATGGGTTGGCGGACAAGCTTAAGCAGCTTGCCGAAAGCGCTGTGCGGCTGCGCATTGATGAGGTGGTGTTCGTCGGCGCGGGCGAAATCAGCGGGCGCGCGGTGCTGGACGAACGCACATGGGATTAAGCCAGCCAGGTTAAGCTGTAACCGCGAGGCGTGCCAGCAGGTGCGCCTCGTTTTGTTTGGTGACTGCGCTCCCAGCCACCGCCCGCGCCTTGCAGGGCGCTGTGCCCATGGGCGTTGACACCGCGCTAGAGGCTGGCGCGCAGTCGGATCGTCATGCCACCAGTACAGCGCAACCGGCAAACCGCCCTTGACAGAATAGAACGCATGTACTATTCTTGTTCCCTTGCATAGCAGTGAGAAAACTGGCGATGACCCCAGAAGTTCCCGATTTTGCCAGTGTTTATGCCGTCGTGCATGGGCAAACCCCGCCCGCGCGAATCACCGGCAGCAGCGACGCCGACATCCTGCGCCCGGCACGCGGCTTTGTGGATGCTTTTGACCTGACCATGCAGACGCAGGTCGGCTGCCCCGGCGGCTGCCTGTTCTGTTATGTGCCATCGGGCAACATGCTCACACCCGGCGCGCTGCGCGGCAACCATGGCGAAGCGTGGGGTTTCGAGGTGCGCCCCAAGCGCGATGTGCTGGCAAAACTGGCGCGGCATCTTGAGCGCGGCACACTGGCGGACAAGGTGATCTATTGGAGCGGCGTCACCGATCCTTACGCCGTCCCAGCGCTGGAAACCCGCGCCATCTGGACACTGCTGAACGACAGCCCGCCTGCTCTGCGCCCACGCCGCATCATCGTACAGACGCGCTACCGCCCCGACCGTGACGCCGGTGCCATCGCCGCCTACAATGCCAGCACTCCAACAACAGATGGCGGTCCGCCAGTGGTCGTCAGTTACAGCGTCGGCACCGACCGCGAAGACCTGATCCGTGCATGGGAACATGCCACACCGCCCTTTGCCCAGCGCCTGCGCGGCATCACGGCACTGCGTCGTGCCGGGGTGTGGGTCGTGCCCACGCTGAGTCCATTCGGGCTGTGGCACAACCTGCCGGGGACGCTGCAACGCTTCAAGGCGCTGGAGATTCCGTACATCACCGTGCTTTTTTTCAAGAAGAACACCGACTCTGCCAACACCCCGGCGCGCTTCACCACCTACCTGCAACGCGAGTACCCACTGCTGCTGGACAAAAACTGGCAGGCACAGCGGCTGGCAGAACTGCGCGCGATTTATGGGCAGGAACGGGTGCTGATCTATAAGCAGGCGTTCGCCTCACTTGCCGCGCCGCACGACGTCGCGCCGCACGACAGCGCATCAGAGCAGGTCGCCAGTGACTCAGAAACCAACTAAGTCCACACGCTTTGACAGCCTCCCAGCGCTGATTTAAGCTGTGCGGGTACAAGATTTCGCTAGACTCCTATTTCTTTCCGCACATTTCAACAGTTGCCGCGCAAGCACCGGATAGACGGTGTGCGCGTTTAACCTGTATGCTGTACAGGTTCAGGGTTTTTCGAGAAAGGCAAAACACTATGCGCGCATGGGCATGGGCATCCTTCTGGGTTCTGGGCTTGATCTGGGGGTCGTCCTTCATGTTGATTCGCATCGGCGTGGGCGAGTTTTCGACTGTGGAAGTGGTGTTCATCCGCACGGCAATCGCCGCCGTCGGGCTGAGCAGTGTCATTGCGCTGCGGCGTGTGCCCGTCCCGCGTGACGCCCGCACGCTGGGCGCCATCGCGCTGATCGGGCTGGGCAATGTTGTCGCACCCTATCTGCTGATCACCTGGGGCGAAGAAGTGATCGCCAGTGGGCTGGCGGCAGTGCTGCAAGCGTCGGCGGCGCTGTTCACGCTGGTGGTGGCACACTTCGCCTTCAGCGACGAACGTATCAACCCCGCCAAAATCATCGGGCTGGCAATGGGCTTCACCGGTGTGGTCGTGCTGTTCAGCGGCGAACTGTCCGCCAGCAGCACGGAGGGCGCAAGTTTGCTGGAAAGCATTGCCCGTCCCGGCGCGATTGTGCTGGCATCGCTGTTTTATGCCACCTTCACCGTTTACAGCCGCAAGATCATTCAGGGCAAGGTCGAGCCGGTGGTCATCGCGGGCGGCACAATGGTTACGGCGGCGCTGGTCATGCTGCCGTTCAGCCTGTTCAGCGCGCAGGGCTTCACCCCGCTGGACAGCGTGAGCGATACGGCGCTGGTCGGCGTGCTGGTGCTGGGGCTGCTGAACACGTTCATTGCCTACATGTTCTTCTACTTCATCGTGCGCGAACTGGGCGCGGCGCGGGCGGCGATGGTCACGTATGTTGTGCCGCCAGTGGGCGTTGTGCTTGGCGCAGTGTTCCTCGGTGAACATATCGGCGTGACACTGCTGGCAGGCGCGGGGCTGATCTTCATGGGGATTGCCATTGTCAACCTGCCGATTCGGCGCTGGGTGGCAGCACGGTTGGATCGTGTGCGGACGAGTCCGGCGGTACAGGGCGGCGACTAAGCAGCAGGCAGCAGTTTTATCAGCAGCAGAGGAGCAGCGCTTGAAGAAGTGGGCAGCGTTCTGGGTTTCGTCGTTGATTTTCGGATCGGGCTTTCTGTTCATCGCGGTGGCACTGCGCCAGCTCAACCCAGCGGAACTCGTCTTTTATCGCGTGGTGCTCAGCGCACTGCTCATGCTGGTCGTCATCCGCGCCACCGGCAGGCACATTCCCACGGACGGACCAACCCTGCGTAAGCTGGTCGTGCTGGCATTGTTTAACCTGTCGATTCCGTTTGTGTTGATCGGAGCAGCGCAGCAAAGCGGCGTTGATACCGGGCTGGCAAGTGTGCTGATCGCCACGAACCCGTTGTTCACGCTGCTGTTCGCGCACTTCGGGTTCAAAGATGAACGCATTACGCCGGTCAAGCTGCTGGGGCTGGCGGCGGGCTTTGCCGGGTTGATCATCCTCGTCAGCCGGGAATTTGGCACCGGCGGCGCGGGTAACCTGCTCGGTTATGCGGCAATTATTGCCGGGGCGCTGAGTTTCGCAAGCTGCGCCGTGCTCAGCCGCAAGATGATGCAGGACAACCTTGACCCGTTGACGATCAATGCCGGGCACATCATCGCCTCGGTGCCGATCCTGGGCGTGTTTACCTACATCATCCTGCCCGCTGCCGGGGGACCCACCCCGATCCCGCTGAACCAGATTTATCCCGAATCGTTGTTGATGGTCGTCATTCTGGTGCTGGGCAACACGACGTTGGGCAACATCCTCGGCTATTACACCGTGCGCGAGATGGGCGCGTTCAAGTCTTCGCTGAGCATCTATGTCATCTCCCCGATCAGTCTTGCGCTGGGCGCAATCTTCCTGCAAGAAACGCTTGATGCCCGCGTGCTGCTGGGCACGGCGGTCATCCTGCTGGGAATTGCCATCACCAGCATTGACCCGCGCGACCTGCTGCGGCGGCGCAGATGGCGGCGCGGGTGGGTGAAGGTGGAAACTTATGAGGATTATTCCGGCAGCAGCCCGGATTCCACCAGAAAAGTGGCGTAAAGCTCCGCCTGCACGCGCGTGCCTGCCGGGGTCATATGGATACCATCATCGAACCACAGTGCCCGATCCAGCGGGTAGTCCGCATGCAAATCGTAAAATGCCGCGCTGGTGTCCGCGCCCAGACTGCGCAGGACCTCGTTCTGCTCCGCGATTGCCTGCTGGCGATAATCCAGCGCCATCAGGTTAAAACTCCCGGTGGTCGCTTCGGGATAATAAGTCCAGCTTGAGAAAACCACCTGCACGCCGTGTGCATCGGCAATAGCGACCAGGTTGCGCAGGTTGCGCTCGAAGTAAATCGGCGGGTTCGCAGCAAAATGCGCGGCGATTGCTTCATCGGAATACTGATCACAGCAGACCAGCGTGGGGTCAAAAGGTAGAAAGCGGTATTCCAGTTCGTTCGGGTCGCCCATCCAGCCAAGATTGATCGCGATATAGCGATACAGAGCGCTCGGACCAAGATCGGGACCCTGCGCCTGCCACGTGCCCGCGCTGCCAGGAATACCCGCATAATCCTCCGGCGGGATGGCACGCGCGCCGAGATCGTTGATGCCATCATAGACAATAATCAAATCGGGTTGCAAGTCGAGCACGCGATACTCAAAGGCAGCCAAAGTTTCCCACGTTGCATACGCGGGCACACCGGCGTTAATGACCTCGACACTGCTGTAGCCATAAGTGTCGCGCAGGATCGTTTCAAGCTGAGGGGGATACGCCTGCTGCCAGTCGTCAATCAGAAAACCGTAAGTTGTTGACCCCCCCATGGCGACGATGCGGAAGGTGCCCTCCGTCCTGGCGATGCTGAATTCTGCCCCACGAAAGCCAAAGCTGTTATGACCGGGGTAATTGGGCGACAAGCCGTAGTTTAGATAGGGCACGGCACGAAATCGTGACGTCAGCGCGTTGATCTCATTCCATGAGTAGACATAGGCGACGCGCTCCGTTTCAGTGCCAAAGGTGCGGAAGTAGAAGCGCACGCCAAGCTCCAGCAGTAGTACCGGCAGGAGCGTACTCAAGGTCAGGATGAACAGCCCGCGCCGCAGGGTTCTGACCAGCGGTGCAGCGCCGCTACTCCCCTGCCCCGTCAGCAGCAGCACCGCCAGTGCTGCCAGGCAGACCAGCGCCCACAACAGGAACGGCGCGAGATAGGGACGCAAGGCATCTGCCAGCACAGCCCCGCCAAACAGCACACCCAGCCCCACCACTGCCGCACCAATGAGCAGCAGCCAGCGCTGCACAGCAGCCAGCCGCAGCAGCGCGGCATCAAAGCGGCGCGTATTCGCCAGCCAGAGGGATACCACCGCCGCGATGAGGGCAGCAGCAAGCAGCAGCACAAATTCGAGCGTGATAAACGGTGTATCAGTGTCGGTGACGCGCGTGATGCGGGTCAACAACAACAGCAGCAGCAGCAGCAGGTCCGCGACGAGAACCAGCGCCAGCGCCAGGCGACGCCCCGGCAGGGACTGTAGCGTAGGGGTCATAGGGTCAGAATGCTCCGTGATCTTTGCGTGTGCTGACACACAGCGTGTAGATGCACACATGGTATGGCGGCACACAACAGGCACAAGGCACAGCGCGCTGATTATAGAGGGAATTGCAGGAAGGATAAAGCCAAAATACGGGCGCACAACCAGCGACCAGCGCGCATTCAAGCGAGGCAAGCCATAACTACAAAGCCACCAGCCGAATGCAACTCACCAACGGGTTCGCGTGACTGCGCCAGGGTTGTCTGCCTCAAAGTGCGCCTGTATAGCATTCGCATTGCATGGGCGAATTTCGCACGTTGGCTTAACAAAGCAGGAAGCGGGCAAAACAAGGGGGGAGGGAGAATACAAAACAACACTGTGAGAAAAGGGAGGTTGGCAGCGGCTTACTCTCCCACGCAGCTTCCCACGCAGTACCATCAGCGCTTGCGGGCTTAACTGC
>DAOTWP010000027.1:0-1911 GCA_034435675.1 Anaerolineae bacterium | reverse complement strand
AATCTACCCGCTGCTGGCTTTGCTGGCTGCCTGGCTGCTGTTGTATCTGTGGCAGTCCGCGCGCGGCGCGGAGCGCGAGCGGGGGGGCTGGCGCCGCCTTGCCGCCGGTGCGCTGATCACCGCCGTGCTGGGCGGCACGCTGCTCTGGGCGGATGCCTTCGTCAGCGCGGTGTACCGCCAGCTGCATACCCGCCTGCAAGCCACCGACTGGATCTTCCAGAACATTCCTGCGCCGGTGCACCTTGGGCTGGAGACGGGCGCGGGCAGCCGTTTCCAGCCGGTTTCCATCCCCGACGGGTTGACCTTGCAGCCGGGTGAGGCGCTGACTCTCGGCTTTACCCCCCGCGAAAGCGGCGTGCTGCGCTCCGTGATCCTGCCGCGCGTGCTCAACCCGGGCGATCTTCCTGCGGCGCTGAGCGTCAGTCTGAGCAGCCTGCCCTCCGGCGAGCAACCGTTTGCGCAGGCGGTGCTCTCCGTGCCACCTGCCAATGGCGCGCCGCGCGGCAGAGCGATGCAGGCTGACCTGGCAGGCGGGGATCTACGCGCCGGGCAAGATGTTCAACTGACCCTGCGCAACGACTCGCCGCTGCCGCTGACCATTCACCGGCTAACACTGGCGAACGAAGGCTGGGATGAAGGGCTGCCTGTGCCGCGCGCCTCGTACGACCCGTACGGTGATTTCTACCGGGGGGTGACTATGGAAGTGCGCTGGTACGACGACGAGAACAAGCGCCAGATGTTTTACGATCGCCTGGCGGAAGTGGATTATGTCATCCTGCCCAGCCAGCGCGGCATTTGGAGCGTGGCGCGTATGCAGCGCACCTACCCGATGACAATTGAATACTACCGCGCGCTGTTCGATGGACGGCTGGGCTTTGAGCAGGCTGCCCATTTCCAGGCGCCATGGCGGATTGGCAACCTGTACATTTCTGATGTGGGCGGAATGCTGGGCTGGGGTGCGCCGCCCAGGCTGCCCTTGTTCAACTTCAACTTCTTTGCTGCCGAAGAAGCCTTCAGCGTGTACGATCACCCGCCGGTGTGGATCTTTGCCAAACGAGCCGATTTTGATCTGGCGCAGGCGCGCAGCATTCTCGGTGCGTTCGATCTCAGCCAGGTGGTGGTGCAGTCGCCACGCGACTCGCGCCCCAAGCCGATCCAATAAACCCCTGCCCAGAATGCAGGTTGTGCAGGCGGTTCAGTCCAACAGGCTTGCGACCAGCCGCACGATCAAGGACAGTATAAAAAAGGTGCCCATCAGCGTCAACGCCAGGGTAACTATGCTGGATACCAGGTCGTTAAAGGCTGGCTTGACCGCTTCGACCGTCTCGACCAGTCCCCCCTCCTCGCGTCCGGCATCTGCGCTGCGTACAAGATCGCCGCGCTCCACCGTGCCCAGGCGGACATAGTCCACCGCGGCGGCTCTGTTTCGCTCGAAATTCCCAAACCTCACCGGTAAACCCACGGCAGTGAAAAAGTCTGCCCGGTCCTGCAGTTGAAAGTGCAGGTGCGGCTCGCTGGAGTGCCCCGAATGTCCGCAGCGACCAATGACCTGCCCGGCTTTCACCGCTTCGCCGGAACGCACGCAAACGCTGCCCGCCTGCAAATGCGCGTACAGGCTGTATTGGTGTTGGCTGTGGCGAATGACAACGTAATTGCCGCGCAAATCGGCAATGCGCCAGTCAATCCAGCCGCTGCCTGCGTGGGGGTAGTCGCGTAAATCGGCGCGAACCTCAATCACCTCGCCGTCGGCAGCCGCCAGCACCGGTTTCCCAAATGCATGGTAATGCTGCGGGCGGCTGGGGTCATCGTGGAAGGAGATATTCTGATCATCCACGACCAGAAAATCATACGCATAGCGTTGGGCGATGACCTCCCAGGAGTGGGACACCGCCCGCAAGACTCCGCCGTTGT
>DAOTWP010000026.1:0-2693 GCA_034435675.1 Anaerolineae bacterium | reverse complement strand
ACCAGTATTAGTGTCGAGCATGTCACAAAAGTCTTTCAAGACGATCAGGGCAAGTCCCTCGTCGCGATAGATAATCTCTCCCTGCGGATTCCGAATGGTGAGGTGATCGCGCTTTTGGGTCCTTCCGGGTGTGGCAAATCCACCCTGCTGCGCATGATTGCCGCCCTGCTTAAACCAGACAATGGACAGGTGTTGTATGACGGCACCGATGTGTTTGATGTGCCTGTACGCGAACGCGGCATCGGCATGGTGTTTCAGGAAGGCGCGCTGATTCCGCACTGGAAAGCCGAGCGTTCGGTCAGCTTTTTTATGCGTATTCGCCATCGTGAACAGGAAGTGCCGGAACGTCTGCGCCGCATCTCCAAGATCACGGGCATTGGGCTGGATCGCCTGCTCGTGCGGCATCCGGGTCAGCTATCAGGCGGTGAACAACAGCGTGTTTCGATTGCGCGGGCGCTGACCCGTGATTTGCGTGTGCTGCTGTTTGACGAGCCGTTTGCCAATCTCGATGCCCGTTATCGGGCGGAGGCACGAGTAGAACTCAAGCGACTGCTGCAAGAATTCCCGGTGACCGCCATTTACGTAACCCACGATCAGCATGAAGCCATTGCGCTGGCACACCGTATCGCCGTGATGCGCGCCGGCAAAATTGAACAGGTGGGCACATTCCAGCAGCTCCACGATAGTCCGGTCAATTTGTTTGTTGCCGCGTTTGTGGGTGTGCCCACAATCAACCTGTTTCCTGGTGTCGTCCAGAATGGGCACTGGGTTGGGCACAATTTCGGGGGTTTTGCGGTGCGGCATGATCTGCCGGAAGGCAGCAAGGTGACGGTAGGAGTGCGCCCCACAAACGTCTACCTCAAGGAAGGTGGCGTGCCTGCTGTAGTGGACGAAATCATTCCGTTCTTCGCGGAACGTTTCAAACTTCTGGCAGTGCATCTGGATGGCGAAACATGGCATATACAACTGCCACTGGATTACCCGGTTGAGGTAGGCGTTACGCTGTACTGTGATCTCGATGAGCAGGGACTCCTGTTTTTTGACGGCGAAACCGGCGCACGTATTGGCTGATTGCAATGTTTTATGCGCGGCAGTTTATGCGCGGCAGTTTATGCGCGGCAGTGCAACTACTCAAACGAAATCAGGTCCGCCCACTGTTCCAACCGCGTCGGACCGATGCCGGGAACATTGTCCAGGTCTTCCATGCTGGTGAAAGGACCATTTGCTTCTCGGTAAGCGATGATCTCCTGTGCGAGCGCAGGTCCAACGCCGGGCAGCGCTTCCAATTCTTCGGCAGTCGCTGTGTTGATATAGATGACTGTGCCGCCCGCTGATGTGGCAATTGCTTGCGCTTCGCCAGGGGATTCACCCTGTGCAAAAACATGGACCTGATCACCGTCACGCAAAATACCTGCCAGATTGATCCATTCCAGATCAGCCACATCGGTGGCGCCACCAGCGGCGTTAATCGCGTCAAGTACACGGCTGCCCGGCGGCATAGTGAACAAGCCCGGCTGTAAGACCTCGCCAGTGACATAGACAGTGATCGGCGCAGGCGTTTCGCTGGGCAGGGGCGTCGCTGTGGGTTCCGGTGGGTAAATCGTAATCGTAACCGTCTGCGGCTGGGTGGCAAGCAGAACAAGAGCGCTGCCCGCGATGGCGATGGCAATCAGGACAAAAGCAAAGATAAGGTTGCGTGGTGAAGGTTCTGCGTTCATGATTGCGCTGCCAGTTGCGAGCGAATAATAAGTCATTTTAGTGTTACTTGGTGCGGCATGCAAGCAACTCGTGTCCGCACAGGTGAAATCAGTTGTCGTGCGCTGTTTTATCTTTCGGATTTGTTGTATCTTTATGCGCAATCTGGGACGCCATTTTGTAACAAAGGTTTTCCCGCGAAAGAGACTCGCATGAGCATATTGACGATGAAATTCGGCGGCGCTTCGGTGGGCACTACTGCCGCGCTAACGCAAGTCCTCAGCATTGTCCTGACCGAACGTGAGCGCCGCGATAACCTGATTCTGGTCGCCTCTGCCCTAGACGGTGTTACCGATATGCTGGTTGAAGCGGCGCAGCTGGCGCAGCTTGCCAACCGGCGTGGTTATCGGCGCATTGTTGCCACGCTGCGTACCCGGCATCTGGCGCTGGTGGAAAAACTGCCTCTTGGCACTGTGGAGCGCACCGCGCTGCAAGCAGATATTGATCGCTTGCTGTTCGATATGTTGGATACCTGTCAGATGGTTTCTGACAACCCTTCAGAAACGCTTTCGGCTGAAATCATGGATCGTATTATCGGCGTGGGCGAACAAATCGCCGTGCGGATTGTCGCTGCCCTGCTGCGCCAGAATGATCTGCGCGGTGTGGCGGTGGATGCCAGCAGCCTGATTGTTACTGACGAGGTCTTTGGCAGCGCCACACCGATTGAGCCGCTCACGCGTGAACGCGTCACGCGCCAGCTAATGCCCATGCTGGAACGCAGTATTGTGCCGGTGGTCACCGGGTTTATCGGCAGCACGCCTGGCGGCAAACCCACCACGCTGGGGCGCGGCGGCAGCGATTATACGGCGTCCATTCTGGGCGTTTTTTCGCAGTCGGACGAAGTCTGGATCTGGACGGACGTGGATGGAATGATGACGGCAGACCCGCGCGAAATTCCAGAGGCACGGGTCATCCCGGATTTGTCTTACGATGAAGTG
>DAOTWP010000025.1:0-6567 GCA_034435675.1 Anaerolineae bacterium | reverse complement strand
TCCCGCGGCATCGCCATCATTGGTGCTGCCGTTTTCCTCGCTGCTGCCCCCTGGCGCAGCAGCACCTTCACAGCGTGTTCGCCAGCCGTTTGCAGGCGCCCAATCCGGTGGTGGGTTGTCGCAACTGCTGTCATCACGGAAAGTTTCGCCTGTTTCCGGATTAACGTAAACATCGACGCTGATTACACTGACATCAGACGGGATAATCACGATTTCAGCGCTGTTGGGCACACCGCTGTTGTCCGGAGTTCCACTCGCTACACCAATATTACCCTCAATGCGGATGCGATCACCAACCCGCAGCACGGTTAGAAGTGGATCGTCAGGATCGAGTGCAATAACGAAATCATAGATTCTGATGATGTTTTCATTGATTTCAGTAACCGGACCCTCAATCGTCAACAGAATCGGCATTGGCGATGGTGTAGGGGCGATTGTAGGCGACTCTGCGGTTGGCGTAGGTGTCACGGTGGGTGTGTCTGTCAAAAACGGTGCTGATGTAACACCAGCAGCCAGTGGTGTATCCGGTACTATTGGGGTCGTAGTAGGCACGACAACCGATGGCGATACGGTGGCTGCCGGAGTTGGTGTCCAGACGAATTCAATAGATGGTGTCACTTCCTCGGCGGCGGCAATGACCGTCTGGCTTGGCAATACTGCAACAACCAGCGTTGCTGTAACTGCAACTTCCGGCGTGTTTGCATCGTCGGTTTGCATCGTCGCTGCCGATACGGTGATGGGGAACAACACGGGTGTTGGTGGCAGCGTGGTGTCTGCTGTTCTTGACCCAGCTGCTAGAATCACCACACTTGTCGCAATAATCACAAGACCAATTAGAGCCGCTGTCCAGAATGTGGGATGCAAGAACAATGGCTGCGGTTTTGCCGCAAGCACTCGTGTTTGAATGCGCACCAATGCTGTTGAGTCCAGTTGCGGATGGGGTGCATCGCGCAGGCGCTGGGCGGTTTCGAGCAGGGCATCAAGATCGCCACCGGGGGGTGTTTCGGGCGTGCCGCCATGTTGTAAAGTATCAAGTTGATTTGCCAATGCGTCGGCATCATAACGTTTCTTCGCCATGACTGCCTCCCCTTAGATAATGACGTACTTTTGTTTCAGAACCGAGCTGTGCTGTTAGGTTAGTGAGGGCGCGATGTTGGATGGACTTCACCGCGGAAACACTTTTCCCCAGAATCTGCGCCACTTCATGGTGGCTCTTGTGTTCGATAAACCGCAGGATCAATACACTCTGTTGTTCGTCGGTGAGGTTAGCAACAGCATGCCGCAGGGTTTCAAATTCCTGCTGATTCTGCATACGTTCTTCTGGCAAGGGGTTTGTGTCGTGCAGTGTTTCGTACAATTCTGCCTGGGGACGTCTGCGGTTGCGCCGGCGGTAGTCGACAATGCGTGCTGCCGCAATGCGATATAACCATGCTTCAAATGGCACCCCGCGATAATGATAACGTGGAAGTCCCTCGACCATTTTGACGAAGACCTCTGCTGTCAAATCTTCTACATCGCTGCTTGTTGAAACACGATAAGCAATATAACGAAATATCTGCTGGACATAACGTTCGTAAAGTTGCGCGATCGCTTGTTTGTCGCCCTGCTTTGCTCGTTGAATAATCTGCGTGATGTCTGCGTCCAACATCACCCCTGTTCTCCGGAATGGCACCACGATGCAGCTGGCAGTAGGCGCTAATTTATCAGCGTTCTACTGCATTGCGCCACTATTGGCTACACCGGCAAGGCAGCGCAAACGTCACGATTGTGCTTGAAGAATTTACGTTCTGCGTATTTGTGCTGCGAATGCCCATCGTTTCCAGCAAGTTACCATTCTCATGGAGTAATGTGCCAACCGGAAGGGCGTGCAGCCACAAGCCGGATCAAACGCAATCCTGATCCTGGCAATCGTGACGCTGTTGGAGGTGCTTCTGTTGGTCTATCCTTCGAGGGTGACGTGGGCATCTTGCACGCTTTGCACGTTGGCGTTGTTCGCGCTGTTGGTGCTGCCACTGGGCACAGGCTGCCACAGCTTAGCCGCAAACCGACTGGATACACCCATAGCCCTATTTTCGTGGCGTTCTCCTTATGTAATGTGTTACACAGAAGAAACCGCCAGCGGATTAGCAATGTTGCGCTTTGGTGCTGCGAGAGATTGTCATAGATTTCAGACAATCTTTGCTTCAAGACTCTGATGTGCCGCCAGGTTGATGCTTTGCCAAGGTGTCACGCAATTTCTTCGGCAGCCCTTTGGCGACCAGCGTATAGGAGTTGTCAATCATTTCGCAGACTTCATCATCGGGCACGCTGCCGTCTACAGTGATCGTGTTCCAATGACGTTTGTTGAGGTGATAACCCGGTTTGACAGCGTCATAGGTTTGCCGCAGCACTTCGGCAAGGGCAGGGTCGCATTTGAGGCTGATCTGTGGCGCTTCGCCGACCAGAATATCCATTGGGACTAGCGCGAACATCTTGCCATGTACCTTAATCACTGCGGTGTCTGCATCAAAAGGATATTCTTCGGTGGCGCCCGCTTTACTCAGGCAGTATGCCAGTAAGTCGCCGCGATTCATGTTTTTATATCCCTCTTACCTCGTGGATCAATCGGGCAGGCTGTACCGTTTACTACGGTACATGACAGACGATAGGCTCTGTCACATATTTCTTTCGTATTGTGCGATCAATTGCCTGGCAAACTCACGCTGTTCGCGTTGTTTGTCACAGCGCGAAAGCCACGCTGCCGGGATTGCTGCCATTCCTTTTGATGCTCCCAGTACCGCACCGGCAATGCAAGCCGCCTGTGCGCATGTACGCCCAGCCGTGCTTTGTACCATTGCCGCGTAATTGTCGGGGTAATATAACAAGCAGTACAGTGCAAGGGCAACTGCCTGCTGCTCTGCGTCGGTTTTGATAAGATGTTCGACTGCTGCGGTCTCACTGTGCCACCCCAGCACATGTCCCACTTTGCGCAGCCCGGCTTCGACCACTTCGCTCATGCCGTCAATGAAAATCAGCGTCCGCGCCAGATACTCCGCAGGTGTCGTGCCATCCAGTGCCAGTTTGATCAGATACGCCGTCGCCACCTCAACAGCGCATTCGGCATTGCGGTTGCTGGCATGCAGATATGCTTGATCGCGCAGGCGCAGCACATCATGCTGGTAGACCACGCCGATGACTGCGGTTCGGATGACAGCTTCGTGTACGACGGGCTGGTCGCTGCCCAAACAAATGCCCAGCAGCAGTGCGTCAATCTTATCTTCGCTCATGCGCTCTATTTGCCAGATGTCTACAGAATTTTAACCACAGACTCACGTGTGACTACCCTATAATGATTATACTGTCCACATGAAGAGAACAGTATTGTGTATTGGAGCATAGAGCGAATGCACGCCCGCGAATTATGGCGAACCACCCGCCAACTGCAAGTCACCTTATTGATTGTTGGGGTCTTCATCGCTGGTTTCATGCTGGGTAATCGTTCCGGTGTCAGCATGGCGCAGAGTAATTTGACGCCCCCGCCAGAAGCCGAGGAGTCATTTCAGGCATTCTGGCAGACATTCAACTTAATTCAGAGTGATTACCTTGAAGATGTGGATGTCAATGTGCTGGTTGATGGCGCGATTAGTGGCATGGTCAATGCGCTGGGCGACCAGTACAGCGGATATATGGACCCCCAGACATTTCCTCTGATGGAAAGCGATCTCTCCGGCGAACTGGAAGGAATCGGCGCAGTGGTGCGCACCATTGAGGAAACCGGCGAGATTGAAGTGGTCAATGTGATTAATGGCTCCCCTGCCGAAGAAGCCGGGGTACGTCCGGGGGATATTTTTGTTGAAGTCGATGGCGTCAATGTGCTGGGCATGACCCAGTTGGAACTGGTAACACTCGTTCGCGGTCCTGCAGGTACCGAAGTCAATATTACCTTCCGGCGTGGGGATGAACAGGTCAATTACACGATTAAGCGTGAACGCATTTCTATTCCCAATATCGCCTCGCGGGTCATTGAGGTTGAGGGGGTGCGGGTCGGTTATATCAAGTTGGAACAGTTCACAGAAAATGCTCGCGCCGAAATTGATACAGCGCTTGCCTCCTTCGGCACGATTGATGTAATTTTGCTCGATCTGCGCGGGAACCCTGGCGGGTTGCTCAGCAGCGCGATTGATGTTGCCAGTGCGTTCCTGCCGGACGGTGTTGTGCTGTATGAGGATTTCGGCAACGGGGTCGAGCGCACCTTTGAGGCAACGGGTTCGTATACCGATGCTGAGACACCCTTTATTGTGCTGGTGGATGAACGCAGCGCCAGCGCCTCGGAGCTTGTCTCTGGGGCATGGCAGGATCGTGGTCGCGCTGTGATTATCGGCGAGGTTACGCTGGGTAAGGGCACTGTGCAGACCTGGCAGCCGCTGGTGAATGGCGGTGGTGTGCGCCTGACTATCGCGCGCTGGCTGACCCCGAATCGCTATTGGATTCATGAGCAGGGTATTACGCCGGACATCATCGTAGAGTGGAATCCTGAAACCTATGCAGATCTGGGTACTGAAAATGACCCCCAGCTTAATGCTGCGCTGGAACATGCCCTGACGCTGGTTCCGGCTCAGTAGGCAAGTAAGCCGGCGCTGGTTACATCCTGAACTAAAGCTAAGACGGACGGGACGGGTTGCGCCCGTCCGTTTTGTGTCCAAATACCCGCACTCGTGCATGGGTGGATTGCTTGACGGCACACCACTCCTGTGCTATGCTCAGCGCTATCTTTAACAATCTGCTTACTAAAACAGGGTGCGCTACTGCCCGGATGCATGGCGCATAATGGGGGAAGCCCGGTGATCGCTGCCTGTTAGACAGCGAAAGTCCGGCACTGTCCCGCAACGGTAATGAATGCTCGCCACTACAGGCGACTCAAAGTCCGAATACCCGCCCTGTTTTAGCTCGTCACGCGAAAGACACCTGTCTAGCGCCTGACCCTTCGTGGAAAGAGGGAGAACGAGCGTGGAATTTCATGTCCATTGTCGTTCCCGCCACCCGGCGGGTTTTTGTTTTCAGCACCGATTGGCTTCGGCACGGACTGGTGGTTTTCCCCTCAGGGTGCTGGCGCAGCGCTTGTTTCTTTTCCACATTGGCAGTTTCCCATCCGCTTTGCTCCAGTGTGAATTTGCAGTCGCTGCCTCGCGCAGTGTTCAGGCTGTGAACTCAAGCGTTGTCTGGTAACCATTTTAAGGAGACTCCCATGTCCTATCGTGTTATGCGCGCTGCGCTGCTGGTTTGTCTGCTGGCGTTTTCCACCGGAATCGCCCTGATGCAGGATGCGGCAAATCTTACGGACGGCTGCATCGAGCAATTTGATCCGCAGCAAGACTATTTCCCGGACAAGGTAACGCCGGAATATACTACAGGTTTCACAGTTGAGTATTTTGGCTCCTATAAGCTCATCACGGTGGAGGTTCCCTGGGTTGGGGCTGATGCTGAAGACGCTGTCCAGTATTTGCTGGTGCAGTGCGGCGCGCCCGTGCCGGAAGGTTTTGAAGATGCTTTCATGTTTGAAGTGCCCGTGCAGTCCTTCGTGACGATGTCCACAACCTATCTGCCCTATGTTGAACAGTACGGGTTGATAGACCGGCTTGTTGGGGTGGATATGCTCAGCACCGTTACAAGTGAGGCGATTCTTGCTGAGGGTGAACGCCTGGTCGAAATTGCGCCCAATTTTGAGCTGAACCTGGAAACCGCGCTGGAGCTTTCGCCGCAGATGATTATGTCCTATGGATTTGGATTCGATACCGATAGTTACCTGCAATTGCAGCAAAATGGGTTGCCTGTAGTGTTGAATGGCGAATTTGCCGAAACTTCGGCGCTGGCGCGCGCAGAGTGGGGCAAATTTCTGGCGTTGTTCTTTAATCAGGAAGCGCTGGCAGAAGCGCTTTTTGCCGGGGTTGCCAGCGATTATGAAGCGCTGGCTGCAATGGCAGCGGAAGTCGAAACACGCCCCACCGTGTTTGCCAATTCTCCGTTTGAGGGCACCTGGTATATGCCCGGCGGTGGCAGCTACTTTGCGCTGATGCTCGCGGATGCAGGGGCGGACTATCTGTGGGCGGATGATCCTTCCACCGGAACGCTGTTCCTGGATTTTGAGGCAGTGCTTGACCGCGCAGCAGATGCTGACTACTGGATTAATCCCAGTCAGTTCTGGTTCAGCCTAGACGATGCACTGGCAGAGGACCCGCGTTTCGAAGATTTCGCAGCGCTGCGCACCGGCGGTGTGTGGGTCAACAATCTACGCCTCACCGAGACCTTTGGGAACGATTTTTACGAATCTGGCGTCGCTTATCCCAACTGGATCCTGGCAGACCTGATTGCAATTTTTCATCCTGAACTGCTGCCGGAACACGAGTTTGTTTACTATCGCCAATTAGCGGACTAATCCGCAGCGCAGTTTGACGGGGCGGGTAACTACCCGCCCTTTGAGGGGGACACGATGGCTCAATCTTCGTTGAAGCTCTTCTCGGCACAGCGGCGGTCATCCACTGTTGCGGTATCCGCTGCTGTCAGCGCACAGCGCAACGACGCGCGTATGCT
>DAOTWP010000024.1:0-6741 GCA_034435675.1 Anaerolineae bacterium | reverse complement strand
CATTACGCCGCACAGCATCGCGCCGGAGGCACCCGCGCCGCTGCCCCGCCGCCGCCCCGCCCCGCCGCCCATACCGGAAACAGTGCCACAACAGGCGGAAGTTCCACAGGCTGGCGTGCGCGAGACAGGCGTGCGCGAGACAGGCGTGCGCGAAGCCACTACCCCCGAACGCGATGCCCTGCTTGAGGCGCAGCGTGTGCGCCGGGTACAGCGCCGCCGCCGCAAACGCCGCCAGCAGACTGTCAGCGCGTTTGGCGGTATTATCCGTGCAGTGCTGCTGATCCTGATCCCGGCGGGCATTATGGCAACCATTTTGACATGGTTCACCAGTCCGCAGCTGCTTGCCACCAATATCCGCGAGAACCTGAGCATCGCCGCCGCCACCGCCACCAGCCAGTCTGCCGCGCCCGTACCCACCGCCCTGACAACACCCAACTGGCAAATTCGCGTGGGCATTGTTTCCGGTCACTGGGGTCCGCAGAACGACCCCGGCGCGGTCTGCACAGATGCCAGCGGGGAAGTGTATCTGACAGAGGCGGAAATCAACCGCGATGTGGCGCAGCGGGTGGTCATTGAACTGCGTTCGCGCGGCTATACGGTTGATCTGCTGGATGAGTTCGACCCGCGTCTGGACAATTATCAGGCAACCGTGCTGCTGTCAATCCACGCCAACGACTGCCGCGACTATGGCGAATGGGTTTCCGGCTACCTGATTTCTAAAGCAGCCGCCCGCCCGGAAGGCGGCGAAGATGCGCGGTTGGTCGAGTGCCTTGCCTATCATTATGGGCTGGGCAGCGGGCTGGAACGGCGCATGGGGCTGACGGTAGACATGACCGATTACCACACCTTCCGCGAAATCCACCCGCTGACCCCGGCTGCCATCCTCGAACTGGGCTTCATGAAGGACGATCAGGACTTGCTCGTTAACCAGCGGGATCGCTTGGCACGCGGCATTGTTGATGGTATTCTCTGCTTTCTTGAACCGGGTGCGGTTCCCCCGGCAGCGTCGCCGACACCCGTGCCGTCACCGGTTCCGGAAACAGGCTAAGCGCTCGCTGTGAAGATCAAGGATTTATTGGCTGGCACATGAAAACGATTGAGTTAGTAATGTATACGCGCACAGGCGGCTGCCCGTTTGTGACGCTGGCAAAGCGTGTGCTGTACGATTACGCGGTCAGTTACCAAGAGGTGAACATTGACCGCGATAGTGCTGCCCGTGAGCGTGTGCTGCGCTGGACCGGGTTTTTGTCTGTGCCGACGCTGGTCATTGCCCCGGCAGGCAGCACCCTGCCGTTAGAAGAACCGCTGCCGCTGCCCACAGGCAGCAGCCCGCGCGGCATCAACCGCGGCATGCTGATTACTGAACCCAATGTCGAGCAGCTGCTCGGGTGGCTGCGCCAGCACGCACTGCTTGCAGCGGATAGCTTTGAAACAGATTTGCGAGGCACAGATATCCGAGGCGGCACGTGATGCAGATGGACACCAAAACGATTACAGTCAACAACCTCCCGACGAGCTATTACGAAGCAGGCGCAGGCAATGGGCGCGCCGTGCTGCTGCTGCATGGCATACCGGGTGGTGCGCCCCCCTGGGGCGAACTGCTGGCGCTGATGTCCGATGAATTTCGCCTGATTGCGCCGGACTTGCCCGGTTTTGGCAGCACGGCACGCCTGCCGCAGAACAGCTACGAGGCATATTTTCAGTGGATCAACGGGCTGGCAAATGCGCTGAATATTGAACAGTTTGTGATTGTTGGGCACGATTTCGGCGCGCTGCTGGCACGCCTGTACGCTGCCGCAGAGCCGAAGCGTGTGCCTGCCTGTGTGCTGATCAGCGGTGGCAAGCTACCCGGTACTGCCCCGGCACTGCGTTTTTTGATGCAGCTTCCGGTCATTGGCGGCATTTATTTTTCCAGCCTGACCAGCCAGCAAACCACCCCGGCGGCGCTGGAAGCACTGGTTGCGGCGGAACACCGCGAACGGCTGATTGACGAAGCCTTCAGCCAGCAAATCCGCCAGGCGCTGCCCGCGACTACCCGCGCCCTGCGACTGCTGGCGCTGGCAAAACTGCCACAGGAACGTACCCCGCCGCTGCCTGTGCTGCTGCTGTGGGGCACAGAGGACCGTGTGACGCCGCTGGAAGAAGGCAAATATTTGCATTCGCGCATGCCTACCGGACAATGGGCGGAAATTGCGGGCTGCGGGCATATGCCTCATCTCGAAGCTGCGGATGTGACCGCATTCCAGATGGGGCAGTTCCTCACCCATATGGGGCGTCCGGTCAAACGTGGTCCTGGGGTTGCGCCGCTGCGCGGGGGCTGAGCGCTACCCCCCCCAAATATTGTGGCGTGCCCCTACCCTGCCCGCGAGTTGTGTTATACTGAGCATGTGGAACAAATAATCGAGTCGTGAAGGGGCAATTTCATGCCATTTATTGAAGCGCCCACCACCTTTTATATGGGCAAACAGTTTGACCCTGCCAGCGGCAAATTGGATGATGATGTCGTCTACTATGATTCCCGCGACCTGACCACCCATGCGGTGGTTGTGGGGATGACCGGCAGCGGCAAGACCGGGCTGTGTATTACGCTGCTGGAAGAGGCTATTCTCGACAATATCCCTGCGATTATCATTGACCCCAAAGGTGACATCACCAACCTGCTGCTGACCTTCCCGGATTTGCGCCCGGAGGATTTTCAGCCCTGGGTCAACATGGACGATGCCCGCCGCGCCGGGCTGGATGTGCCGTCCTTTGCCGCCGATGTTGCCGCGCGCTGGCGTGAGGGGCTGGGGAACTGGGGCATCGTACCGGATCGTGTGCGCTGGTTGCAGCGTGCCGCGCGCTACAGCATCTACACGCCCGGATCCGATGCCGGGCTGCCGATCAGCATTCTGGCGTCGCTGCGTGCCCCGCGTGAGGGCTTTGCCGGTGCCGAAGAATTCCACCGCGAACAGATCAACGGCATTGTGACCGCGCTGCTGGCGCTGATCGGCAAGGATGTTCAGCCCGTCAAGGACAAAGAGCATGTGCTGATTGCCAACATCTTCGAGCACAATTGGCGCCAGGGCATTGACCTGACACTGGAAGATATCATCCTGCAAGTGCAAAAACCGCCATTTGAGAAGCTGGGCGTGTTTGCGGTGGATGATTACATGTCCGAACGCAAACGCTACCAACTGGCAATGGAGCTGAACAACATCGTTGCCGCGCCCTCGTTCCAGACATGGATTCAGGGGCAGCCGATGGACATCCAGACTCTGCTCTACCAGCCCAACGGACGCCCGCGCGTGTCCATTTTCTACATTGCGCACCTGTCCGACGCCGAGCGTCTGTTTATCATCACCCTGCTGCTGGAAAACATGCTTGGCTGGATGCGCACCCAGAGCGGCACAACCAGCCTGCGCGCGCTGCTGTATATTGACGAGATGTTCGGCTACTTTCCGCCATACCCCAGGAATCCGCCGACCAAAGAGCCGATCCTGCGGCTGCTGAAACAGGCGCGCGCGTTTGGCATTGGCTTGATTCTGGCGACACAAAACCCCGGTGACCTGGACTACAAAGGGCTGACCAACGCGGGGACATGGTTTATTGGGCGGCTGCAATCGGACAATGACCGCGCCAAAGTGATGGCGGGGTTGGAATCGCTGGCGACGGCGAGCAGCTCGCTGAATCTGCGCGATGTGGAGCGTCTGATTGCCGACATTGCGCCGCGTGTCTTTTTGATGCACAACGTCCACAGTGACCAGCCGGTGCTGGTGCATACGCGCTGGGCAATGAGCTATCTGCGCGGACCGCTGACCCGCCAGCAGATTCAATACCTGATGGCAGGGCAAAAACAGCAGTTGATGCAGCAGATTGCCGCCGATTATTACCGCCAGCAGCACCCTGGCACAGGCGCAACAGGTGGGTATACACAGTTCCAGCAGCAAAGCGCTCCCCCTGCTGCCCCCCGCCCGCCTGCGCCGCCAGAAACCGCCGCCTATGCCCCGCAGGGTACTAGCCCGCAGCGCAGCAGCGCTATGCCACCTGCGCCGCCGGAAACAGGCATGTACAGCGCGCAGCGTTTTACGCCACCGCCCGCTGCCCCGCAGGCGAATCCCTGGGTAGCCCAGGCGTATTCGGCGTCACAGCCGTTTGCGCCGCCGCCGCTGCCGCAGGAATACAGCGGCACGCAGCCGACTGCGCCGTACACGCGGCAGACCTCCGGGGATACTGGCTACGGCGGGGGCAGCAGCACGCCGCAGGGTTTTACGGCAGCACAACCGCCGGTGCCCTCCACAACCCGGCAGTTCTTTTTGCCAGCGACCATCAACAGCCAGCAGGCAATGAGCCAGTGGCAGCAGCGCACGGGCGCGATCGTCGCCGGCGGCGTCGCAACGCCGCAGTTGGCGTATAAACCGGTTCTGCTGGGACAGGCGGCAGTGCGCTACCAGCAGCGCAGCAGCAGTGTTTATACCGCGCGCACCTATGCCTTCCATGTCCAGGACGTGGAGCGCTCCGGACTGATTCACTGGGAGCAGTATCAGGCGCCAACGGTGGACACGCGCAGCATTGCCAGCGCGGCGGCAGGACCGGCGATCTTTGGTGAACTGCCGGGCGGCTTGACGGACGCCAAACGGCTGAAAGCGCTCGAAGGCGAACTGACCGACTTCCTGTACAACACTGCCCGCCTGTCCATTCCCCATAACCCCACACTGAATATCTATGGCGACCCTGACCGCGATTTCAGCGAGTATCAGGCGCTGGTGCAGCAGGCGGCACGCGAAAAACGCGACGCAGAAATTGACAAAGTCTCTGCGAAATATCAGCAGTTGATTGATAAACTGGAAAACCAGATGACGCGCAAAGAACGCGAACTGCGCGCCGAAAAGCTGGAACTGCGTGATCGCAAGCGTGAAGAACTGTACACGACGGGTGAAGCCGCGCTGAGCCTGTTCAAAGGGCGCACGACCTACACGCTGTCGCGCATGAGCCAGGCAACCCGTATGCGCCGCCAGACCAACGAAGACCTCAAGGAAAGCCGCGAGGTGCTGCGCGATATTGATCGCGAAATGGACGCGCTGGAAAAACGCTACGAGGCGGAACTCCAGCAGATCAACGACAAGTGGGCCCAGGTGGCTGCCAGTACACAGGAATACCTGATCACGCCGCTGAAAAAGGACATCCAGATCGAACTATTTGGCATCGGCTGGATTCCATACTGGTATCTGCTGGCGAACGGGCAGGCGCTGCTGCTGACCGCCTTTGCCTAGAGCGCTTGCGCTGTGGGCAGGCAGCCTGTGGTCAGCCGCCTGCCCACATTTTGTAATACTCCCCGGACAAGTCCTCAATTGTGCAGTCTGTACAGGTTGGGGTACGATTAGCCAAAATACTGAGCGTTATTTTGGAGATTCCCTGATGGCAATTAAGGCATATCCCCATTCCTTCAACAACCGGATCGTCACCATTGAGCGCCACGTCATGGAGTTGCAGCGCATGCACCCGGATGCAACGGGCGTGTTCTCGAATCTGCTCTACGACATGGCAATGGCGGCAAAAATCATCGCCCGCGAAACCACGCGCGCCGGGCTGGTCAACATTCTGGGCGCCAGCGATGGCGAAAATGTGCATGGGGAACGGCAGCAGAAACTGGATGTCTTTGCTGACGAAACGATTTTTCGCATTAATGACCACACCGGGCGCCTGTGCGCGATGGCGTCCGAGGAACATGAGGACGTGCTGTCCATTCCGCCGCGTTACGACAGTGGCAAATATGTGCTGCTCTATGACCCGTTGGACGGTTCCTCGAATATTGATGTGAATGTCTCAATCGGCACGATTTTCGCCATTCACCGCAAAATTTCCGAAGGCGAACACGGCACGATGCAGGACATTTTGCAGCCGGGGCGCAGTCTGGTGGCGGCGGGCTATGTGATCTATGGCAGCAGCACCATGATGGTCTATACCACCGGACATGGCGTGCATGGGTTTACGCTTGACCCCACACTGGGCGAATTCCTGCTCAGCCACGAGAATCTCCGCGTGCCTGCCACCGCCAAGTATTACAGCGTGAATCAGGGCAACGAAAAATACTGGACACCCGGCGTGCGGCGTTATGTCAAGTCATTGCAAGGCATTCATGGCGAAGGGCACACGCCGCTGGGGCATCGCTACATTGGCTCAATGGTTGCCGATTTCCACCGCAACCTGCTGCGCGGCGGTGTGTTCCTGTATCCCGGCGACTTGCAGGACCGCAACAAACCCTATGGCAAGCTGCGGCTGATGTACGAATGTCAGGCGCTGGCGTTCATTCAGGAACAGGCGGGGGGCTACGCCTCGGACGGACTGGGCAATATTCTGGATATTCAACCGCACCAACTGCATCAGCGCGTGCCGATGTTTGTCGGCAACCGCGAGCTGGTCGAACAGGCGGAACGGCTGATTCAGGAACACGATCAGGAGTGGATTAATTTGTATCTGCCGTACCGCAACCGTGAGCCAGTGTTCGCCTGAGTGCTGCCGCTAATCGCCTGTACGTTGTTTTAGCGTCAAACTTTAACACAGCGCCTATCCACGCGCTGTATTTCCTCTGCTACAATGCAGGATGCAATCTTCAATTCAACAATCCGCAGTAAAGGGCACGTCAATGGCGTGCCCATAGGCATCAAGATAAGGACAAGCAGGGCATGATCTGGGAGAATAGTTGTGCCAACAAGATTCACCGGAGGATGCCCTGCATGACATCTAAAACAGTACCTGAAC
>DAOTWP010000023.1:0-31240 GCA_034435675.1 Anaerolineae bacterium | reverse complement strand
AGCGCAGTCACCGAACTGCGTACACTGATTCTTGAGCCGGTGTTGTTCTACACCATACTGCGCACGCTGGACACAGACCGGTCGCAGATTCTGCGCCTCATCGAGACACTGCTGACAGCTGCCTTTGCCGTCGCGGCAATTGGCTTCTTTCTTTACCTCTTCGGCAGCAGCATTGGTATCACCACAGGCGTGATTGAAGCAGAGGGCGGAGCACGGCGGCTTGCCAGTGTCTATGGTTCACCCAACAATGTGGCGCTGTTCCTGGGTCGCTGCATTCCCTTTGCGCTTGCCTTTGCGCTGGTTGAGGTTCACCGGGTAAGGCGCTGGCTCAGCACGGGGGTGCTGGCGGTGCTACTGCTGACAGTGCTGTTTACCCAAAGCGTCGGAGCGATTTTTCTGGGTGTGCCGCTTTCCTGCGCGCTGGTTTTGCTACTGCTTTACGGCAAACGTGCCCGCCGTGCTATGCTGGCGCTAGGTGCAATTGTGGCGGCGGCATTTGCATTTTCCATGCAATTCGAGCGCTTCGCCCGTGTACTCGACTTTACCAGCGGGACGAACTTTTTCAGGCTGCGCGTGTGGGAAAGCGGCATCAACATGCTGCGCGATCATCCGATCACCGGATTGGGCATGGACCAGTTCCTGTATGCTTTTCGCGGGACGTATATCCTGCCGGATGCCTGGGAGGAGCCGACCCTTTCGCACCCACATAACTTTATTCTGGATTGGTGGATTCGGCTGGGACTCTTCGGGCTAGCTGTTTTCGTCTGGATGCAGGCGGCATTCTGGCGCAGCGCATGGCGTGTGTATCAGGCGCAGCGGCAGGATGGGGGCGTCCCTGTATTACTGGCGATTACTGTCGGCGCGATGGGCAGCATGCTTAACATTCTGGGGCATGGATTAATTGATAACAGCGTTTTCGTTAATGATCTGAGCCTTGTTTTTGTCCTGCTGTTAGCGTTGATGCATAAATTACCGAACACTAGAGCTATTGACGCGAACAGGTAAATCGGATGTAATGTTAAAAAGGGCGCAAGGGAGTAATGGTATGAAGGCGAAGGTCAATCAGGTTACGATCTACTTAATCGAACAGGACCTATGGGCGGTCGAAGTTGCAGGCGTGGTGAATGCAACCGACACCAACCTCGCCCTCCCCGCCGATCTGCTGGCACGCGCCGGAGATGCACTTGCTCAGGAAGTGAAACAAATCGGCTGGTGTGATGTTGGCAATGCGGTAATCACCAGCGCGGGCAATTTGCCTTATGACCATATCATCCACGCGGTTGGTCCACGCTGGGGCGAAGGCAGCGAACGCGGCAAGCTGGCAAATGTTACATGGTTAGCGCTGCGGCTTGCTGAGCAGCACAAATTGCGTTCGATCGCGCTCCCGGCGATTTCTGCGGGTAAGCTGGGGTATCCGCTGGAAAACTGTGCGATAACCATGCTGTCCCAGATCATTGACTTCACATTTGAACAACTGCGGCATCTGCGGCACATCTATCTTTGCCTCGATAGTCCGGTGGCACTGGAGATCTTCGTCACTGAATTCACGCGACAGCTTCAGGATTTGAAATCCAGCGGAGAAGGGAAAGTGCGGGTGTAAGTGCGCCGGGTGTGATGCAGGGCAGTTAATCCCCCTCATACGCTTCAATTTTGTGGTACACTCAACAGCGTTTGCCTATCGGCTGAAACATTCTTCCAGAAGGGGTTTAGTCACTTGCGCATTCTTGTCACCGGCGGGGCTGGTTTCCTCGGATCACACATTGTTGACCGACTGCTCTTTGAAGGGCACTCAGTTATCGCAATGGACAATCTGATTACCGGCAATACCCGTAACATAGCCCATCTTGCAGGCAACCGCAATTTCCACTTCATTCACCATGATGTAACCAATTACATTTACATTGATGGCACTCTGGATGCCATCATGCATTTTGCGTCACCTGCTAGCCCGATTGATTACCTGAAACTGCCGATTCAGACCCTCAAGGTAGGCGCGCTGGGAACCCACAACACGCTGGGACTGGCAAAGGCAAAAGGGGCACGCTTCATGCTCGCCTCGACCTCGGAAATCTATGGTGACCCGCTGGAACACCCGCAAAAAGAGAGCTATGTTGGCAACGTCAACACCATTGGTCCGCGCGGGGTCTATGACGAGGCGAAACGTTTTGCCGAAGCAATGACCATGGCGTATCACCGCTTTCACGGATTGGATACGCGCATCGTACGCATTTTCAACACCTATGGTCCACGCATGCGGCTCGACGATGGGCGTGTGGTGCCCAACTTCATCGGGCAGGCGCTGCGCGGTGAAGCCCTGACGGTGTATGGTGACGGCAGACAAACACGCAGTTTCCAGTATGTCAGCGACTTGGTGGAAGGGGTTTATCGCCTGTTGATGTCCGATTACACCCAACCCGTAAACATCGGCAACTCAGCAGAAATCTCCATCAGGCAGTTCGCAGAAATCATCAACGACCTCACCGGCAACAGCGCAGGGATCGTAACACTGGCTGACGAGCGTATTAGCGGTGATCCACAAACACGCCAACCGGACATTACGCGCGCGCGCCAGGTGCTCAACTGGGAGCCAAAAGTTGCGTTGATCGAAGGGTTAAACCAGACCATCGCCTATTTTAAGGAGGTTGTCGCCCATTAGTACTGAGGTTATGCCGCTGCGGGACCGGCGTCTACCCAACGCGCTGTGGATCAGCGCGGCATGCGCGGCGGGGAGCGGCGCGGCGCTGCTGCCTTTTGAGGTGGCGCTGCTCGGCGCGGCGCTGTTGCTGTATCTACTGCTGGCGGCACTGACGCCTTTCGCCGCCCTGCTGTTCACCCTGATGCTTGCCCCGCTGCGCACATTGCTCGCCACGGAATCCGCACTACAACTCCCGCTGGACATCGGGCAAATCACCCTGATTGGCTTTGTAACAGCCTGGGGTATCCATCGCATCGTTCGCAAAAGCCCACTGCTGCGGCTGCAATGGTCGCCAGTCTATCTGCCGGTGTTTGCCTTCGCGGCGGCGCTGACGCTGAGCGCATTCACCGCTGTATCGCTCGGTGCCTGGCTGACGGAATGGCTCAAGTGGATTCAGGTGCTGCTGCTGATGGCGCTGGTGCTTGATCTTGGGCAGCAGTCAGCATGGTTGTGGCTGCGCTTTGCCCTGGTTGCCGCAGGGGCAGCGCACGCGCTGTTAGGGCTGTACATCTTTCTGGGCGGCAGTGGCGCGGATCATCTGGTTATCGCCGAACTGAGCAGCGCGAACCGCGTGTTTTTCCGGGCATTCGGGACGTTTGGACAGCCTAATCCGTTTGGCGCGTTCATGGGCTTGCTAGCCCCGCTGGCACTGACAGGCACGCTCAGCAGTGGCATACGCCTGTGGCGGAAATGGCACACAGCGAAACGGACAAGTGTGACAGAACTGCTGATTACCCTGTTTTATGCAGGCGCAGCAGCGCTGATCTCGCTGGGTGTTGCAATCTCATGGAGTCGCGGCGCATGGCTCGGTTTCGCGGCAGCACTGGTGGTCATTGCCTTTGCCCTGCCCAGGCGCACCCGTTCCAGCCTTGTGCTGGTGGCTGTCCTTGCTGCAAGTGCCGCTGTACTATGGTTGAGTGGGCGTATCCCGGCGTCAATTACCGACCGCATCGCCAGTTTCACGCAGGAGACTTTCGCCATTTCAGATGTACGAGGGGTTGATATCACCCCGGAGAACTATGCGCTGGTGGAGCGCGTGGCACACTGGCAGGCAGCACTGCACATGGCGGAGGCATCCCCGTGGCTGGGCATTGGCGCGGGCAACTACGAGGTGGTCTACCCGCAGTACCGACTGCTTAACTGGGCGGAACCGCTGGGGCACGCCCATAACTACTACTTGAATATTTTCGCGGAGGCTGGCATGATTGGCTTAGGCTGTTACAGCCTGATGTGGCTGACCGTGTTCTGGTTCACCTGGCGCACGCGCCGGCATCCCAATCTAGAGGCACGCCTCACGGCAGTAGGTCTGCTCGGCGCATGGACGTATCTGTCTATACACAGCCTGACCGACAACCTGTATGTCAACAATATGTTCATTCATATCGGCGTAATGCTCGGCATCCTCGCCGTGCTGCATAGACAGGTGTATTCATGCGCGAAGCTGGTAACTCGATGAGTCCTTCCTACAGCGAAGCTTCAGAAACAGAACAACCGACACGGGTTTTTCGTACCCCCATGGATCGCCCTATCCGTGCTCTTGCCGCGCGCTTTGGCGGCAGCAAGCCCAAAGAAATGGAACGGTTTCTGCGGTTTGCTGTAGTGGGTATCAGCGGCGCGGTGATTGACTTCGGGATTCTGTTCTTTCTCCAGGCATTTGTACTGCACCCTGTAGATATTTCCGGTAATCCGCTGGTGCTGAATGTTGCGCTGGCAACGGGGATTTCTTTCTTCACCGCTGTGGTGAGCAACTTCACCTGGACACGTCTGTGGGTCTACCCTGAATCGCGCGCTCGTTCACTGCGGCGGCAGTTAACCCAGTTTACGATTATCAGCGTCGCTGGTGGGGTGATGCGGACAATCTGGATTGCGACCACCTTTCTGTGGTGGGGTGCAATCTTCATGCCCATTCTGCTGCCGGTTTTCCAGATATTCCGTCCCGAATATGTGCCCTCGCATACGGCAGAAGCGAAACTGGGCACGATCATCGCGCAGTTAATCGGCATGGTGGTCGTCATGCTGTGGAATTTCTTTGCTAACCGCTACTGGACTTACAGCGACGTGAAGTAATCCGGTGACCATTGCCATTGACTATACCCCGGCTAATGAACAGGGTGGCGGTATCGGGCGGTATGTGCGCGAACTTGTCGCCGCGCTGATGCGCCTTGACCGGACAACCCCGTATCGCCTGTTTGTGGCAGGCGCTTCACAGCAGCAGCTTACGCAGCAAACAGCCGCAAATTTTCGCTGGCGCTCTACCCGGCTCACCCCACGCATGCTGGCACGACTCTGGCAGCGTCTGCATCTGCCGATACCTGTGGAGACTTTTACAGGCAGTGTTGATCTCTTTCATGCCACCGATTTTGTGCTGCCACCCACCTACCGCAAAACGCGCACGCTGCTCACGGTGCACGACCTGTCTTTTGTCCGCGTGCCACAGGCAGCCAGTCCACGCTTGAAGGCATATCTTGACGTGGTTGTCCCCCGTTCTGTGGAGCGTGCAGATCATGTCCTCGCTGACTCGCAGGCAACCAAAGATGACCTGATCGCGCTGTATGGGACAGCAGAAAACAAAATCACGGTTCTCTTAAGCGGGGTTGATGCGCGTTTCCAACGGGACACGCAACAGGACGCCGCACTGCGCACGAAATATAGAATCGGTGAACAGCCCTATGTTTTTACGATTGGCACGGTGCAGCCCCGCAAGAATTACAGCAGGCTGATTCGCGCCCTCGCACACCTGCGCTCAAGAGGCAACGACTTGACTCTCGTGATTGCTGGTGGGCGCGGTTGGCTGGAAGACGAAATGTATGCCACCCTACGCGATACACATATGCAGGATTACGTACGCTTCATTGGTTTTGCAGATGAGCTTGATCTACCGGGATTGTACAGCGCCGCCTGCTGCCTCGCCTTTCCTTCACTGTATGAAGGTTTTGGGCTGCCTGTGCTGGAAGCAATGGCGTGCGGCATACCCGTGATGACGTCCAATCTGTCGTCACTGCCGGAGGTCGCCGGGGATGCAGCACTGTTAGTCAATCCACTGGATCAGGATGAAATCAACTACACACTGGAACGACTAGTCAACGACGCTACGCTGAGGGCGGAACTCGTCGCACGGGGAACTGCACGCGCGCAGCAGTTCACGTGGGAAGCCGCAGCAAAGCAACTCCAGCACACTTATCAAACCCTGCTGGGCACACACTGACGCAGTCGGATTTTAGCAGCAGTGTTATAATCAACACATTATGCAGGGTGCAGTCAGCGTTGAGAGCCGATCCACAGACCAGTCTATATGACCCTACATGAACAAAAGGAATAATTCCCTTGTCCGGGGTATAGATAAACACCGGGGGAAAGCCGCCATGACAGAACCTGAAGCCCGCAGTATTGCCCAATCACGAGTGACACTCAGTATTCTGATGGGACCGCAGGATACCAACAGCCTCGGCAACGTACATGGGGGTGTGGTGATGCGCATGGTGGACGAGGCAGGCGCGCTGGCAGCAATGCGTCATGCTCACGCGCCTGTGGTAACCGTTGCTGTCGACTCGATGACCTTTCTCGAACCCATCTACGTGGGCAATCTGGTCATTTGCAATGCCGAATTGACCTATGTAGGGCGCACCTCGATGGAGGTCCGGGTGGAAGTGCTGGCAGAAAACCCGCTGGATGGCACCTCACGGATTTCAAACACTGCCTATCTGGTCTATGTTGCGTTGGACAAAGATGGACGCCCGCACGCTGTACCGCCGCTGCTGTATGCCAGCGACGCAGAGCGCGCGCGGGCAGAACAGGCGAAAGAACGGCAGGCATTCCGCAAACAGCAGCGGGATCGCGAACCGAGGAAATAGCCACCGATGAGTGACCGTCTACCGGAAGAGCAATACGACGACATCCCCGGCAGCAATTCAACCCTGATGCGGCTGCTAAACATGGCTGGCGCGCACACCATACTGGATTTGCCCATGCAGGATGCCGGGCTGGCAGAACACCGCCCCTTCCCTTTCCTGGCAATAGTTGGGCAGGCGGAAATGCGTATCGCGCTGATGCTGTCTGTGATTAATCCGGCGGTGGGCGGCGTGCTGCTGCTGGGACCGCGTGGAACCGGCAAGACAACCGCCGTGCGCAGTCTTGCGGGTATTTTGCCTTATGTAGAAGTTAGCGATTGCGAAGAAGGTGTGCTGGCGGAAGACTTGCAGGATGAATCTGCGAAGTCGGTCTATCCCAACTGCTACGAGCAATTTCACAGTGGGCAATCCATCAGCCATTTCGAGCCGGTCAAGCTGGTGGAACTGCCGCTGAATGCGCGCCTCGAAGATGTGGTCGGCGGCATTAACGAACGGATCGCTGTGCAAAGCCAGCGAATCCGGTTGGAACGCGGCATCCTGGCACGCGCCGACAATAATTTGCTTTACGTGGATGAAGTCAATCTGCTTGACGACACCATCATAGATGCCATCCTTGACGCCTCTGCGCAGGGCAGCTACACCGTGCGGCGCGGCGCAATGTCCGGGACTTACCGTTCGCGCTTTGTGCTGATCGGTTCAATGAATCCCGAAGAAGGACGTTTACGCCCGCAGATTCTGGACCGGTTCGGGCTGCGGGTGAATGTGCGGGGTCTGACCAGCCTCACTGAACGGTTGGAAGTCTACCGGCGTATGGTGGCGTTCCGGCGTAACCCAGTGCAAT
Source organism: Anaerolineae bacterium (assembly GCA_034435675.1). Classification (GTDB taxonomy): domain Bacteria; phylum Chloroflexota; class Anaerolineae; order Aggregatilineales; family Phototrophicaceae; genus DAOTWP01. The sequence continues at coordinate 23,856 of DAOTWP010000023.1, read as the reverse complement.
TTGCGCGACAGTGGGAACAGGCAATGGCAGAGGCGCGCGAAGAGGTTGAACTGGCGCGGGAACTGCTGAAGCAAACGGTTGTGGCAGACGACGCGCTGAATATGGGAATGCAGCTTGTGCAGGAATTGGAAATTGACTCCGTGCGCGCGGATTACACCATGTTCGAGGCTGCGCGTGCCTATGCTGCCTCTGATGGTCGTGATGTGGCAACAGTGGATGACCTGCGCGCCATTGCGCCGATGGCTTTACGCCAACGCCGCAGTGATTTTATGGTGAATTATTTCGAGGGACAGGGTCAGGAAGACGAGCGTATTCGCAGCCTGCTGGAAAAGGTGCTGGGAAAAACCGATGCTTAACACGTCCAGCACAAACGGAATCACCTACCTACTGTGGTGGATACTGCTGCTGTTCATGCTGCTGGCGCTGTATATGCCCTGGATGGTCAACCCTGCCGCTAGTCTCAGCCCCGGCGCTGCCGATTTGGCAGAATGGGCAAGCCTGCATCCTGCTGCGGGCGCACTGAACACCAGTCTGGCGCTGCGTCTACCGTTTGTCTGTCTGACGCTGGTGGTAGCGATTAGCACCCCCGTTGGGGAACGACGTGCCCGCTGGCTGCACACTGTTGTTGTGCTGGCAATGTGGGTGGCGCTGCTGCCACCATTTGAGTTCATTTTCGACGCAGACGCACGCAGTAATCCAAACTTCCAGCAGCAGGCGCTGTTATTCATGGTGAGCGTTATTGGCGGTTCCCTGGGGTTAAGCGGTATTTTGCGGCGCGGGCAGGGCATATTGCTGCTGCTGGCGTCAACGGGCATGGCAGCCAGCATTGCAGGCAGTGCAGGCGCGTACGAACTGATGGCGGCGTTCGACCTACCCGTTCAGGTGGGCACTGGCGCTGCTGCCACCAGTGCAGGTTGGGCGATACTGGTACTTGCCTGGCTGGTGCGAAGGACAAAACAGGGCGGCAATACCGGGATATTGCTGCCCTGATCCATATCTAACCGCGCTTGCGCACGATCTCAGGCGTTCATGCGCGTGTCGATATATTCGACCGCCTGCCCGACAGTAGTGATCTTCTGCGCATCTTCATCGGTGATTTCACCGCCGAATTCTTCTTCAAACGCCATGATCAGTTCAACCAGATCAAGCGAGTCGGCTTCAAGATCCTCGCGGAAGCGCGCTTCATCAGTTACACGGGCTTCATCAACACCCAATAAATCCACGACGATTGCCTTCACACGATCTCTTGTATCTGCCATTGTCTTATCCCTCCGAGTTTGATGGGGTATTATACGCTGCTAGAGAACAGTCCAGAATTATACCGATATTCAGCAGCGCTGCCAGTGTCGGCTCTAACAAGATCATTGACCAGCTTCTGTGCATTGGGTACGATGAAGACTACCATACTCTGAAACATCTTTCACACGAGTGCAACCGTGACCAATCCACCAACGATTGAAAGTCGTAAAGCCGATCACATTCGCATTAATCTTGAACAGAATGTGGATTTTCCCCGGCTGACCAGCGGTCTGGAACGCTTCCGATTCTTACATCAGGCGCTGCCGGAACTTAATTTGGCAGAAATTGACAGCACTGTCACCCTGTTTAATAAGACGCTGTCGGCGCCAATCCTGATTTCCTCAATGACTGGCGGAGCAGAGATTGCACACCGCATTAACCGTAATCTGGCAGAAACGGCACAAACACATAATATTGCCATGGGTGTTGGTTCGCAGCGGGCGGCGGTGGTTGACCCGGCTCTCGCCTACAGTTATCGGGTGCGGGACGTCGCCCCGGACATCCTGTTGTTTGCCAACGTTGGCGCAGTGCAGCTCAATTACGGGTTCGGCATTGACCAGTGCCGGGCAGCAGTGGACATGATTGAGGCGGATGCGCTGATTTTGCACTTCAATGTGCTGCAAGAAGCCGTGCAACCGGAAGGTGATACTAATTTTGCCGGACTGCTGGGGCGAGTTGAACAGGTCTGCAAGCGGGTAGGCGTCCCGGTAATTGCCAAAGAGGTCGGCTGGGGCTTTTCAGAAAAGAATGTTCGCGACCTCGCCAATGCAGGTGCTGCGGCAATTGATGTTGCCGGGTCGGGCGGAACATCGTGGAGTGAAGTGGAATATCACCGCGCCCCCACCGCGTTTCATGCCCGCGTTGCGCGCAGCTTTGCAGACTGGGGCATACCAACCGCTGACGCCATTCGTTATGCGGTGCAGGGCGCGCCTAACCTTCCCATCATCGCCAGCGGTGGGCTGCGCGATGGCATCGACATCGCCAAGTGCATTGCCCTGGGGGCGTTGGTCGGTGGGGTCGCGGGTCCCTTCCTGAAAGCGGCAGATGAATCGGTAGAAAGTGCTGACCAACTCACCCGCGAACTGATCGCTCAAATTCGTATTGCGATGCTGTGCAGTGGGGCAGCAAACATCGCCGAACTTCAACTGACCCCCTTACTCGATATGCAGGGATAAGCACTTGTTTAATACACTCCTAAATCGCTATGGCGCAGAGTTTGATAGTACCATGCGCCGTGTAGTTGACATCGCGGCAGAAAAAACGCCCGGCTTTGGTGTCATGCTGCGCTATCCTTTCGGTTGGGTTGATCCTGAAGGTACACCGACAATACAATCTGCCGGCAAACGCATTCGTCCGCTGCTGCTGCTGCTGGCAACCGAAGCTGCGGACGGCAACTGGCGCAGCGCGCTGCCTGCCGCCGCTGCCGTCGAAATTCTGCACAATTTCTCATTGGTTCATGATGATATTCAGGACAACAGTCCAACCCGTCATGGACGACCAACGGTTTGGAAGGTATGGGGGAATGCTGATGCCATCAACGCAGGTGATGCACTGCTGTGTCTGGCATTCACGGCGCTGGAACTGCTCTCGCAGCAGGGAATCGCGGCAGCTACGCTGCTGCGCGCATGGCGTGTGTTTAACGCGATGACGCTGGAACTGACGCGCGGGCAGTACCTCGATATGAACTTCGAACACCGTGAACAGGTCAGCGTTGAGGAATACCTCTCGATGATTGCGGGCAAATCCGCTGCATTGATTGCCGCGTCCGCAGAAATTGGTGCGCTGATTGCAACGAACGATGCTGTGCTCGCTGCTTTGTACGGGCAGTTCGGGTTGAGTCTGGGAATCGCGTTCCAAATCAGAGACGATATTCTAGGCATCTGGGGCGACCCGGAAATCACCGGAAAATCGGCAGCGACGGATATTCTATCGCGCAAGAAATCGCTGCCTGTGCTCTATGGACTGGCACAGAGCCAGGCGCTGGCGGCGCTCTACCAGCGCGAAACATTCGGAAGCGCCGAAGTTAATGCAGCTGTCGCCCTGCTGGATGGCATGAACGCACAGGAATATGCTCGTGCGCAGGAGACCCTGTATTATAACCAGGCATTGCGGGCACTTGAGTCAGCAAAACCGGCAGGGCAATTTGCGCAATCGCTGCGACAGTTTGTGGATTTGCTATTTCAGCGGGACTATTGAGGCTGCTGCAGGGCTGCCAATGGAGAGGCTGTTTGCTCAGATTAAATCGCGGAAAACGGCGTTGCTCAGCAAGCGCCCGCGTGCGGTCAGCCGCACCCACTCACCCGTGACTTCCAGCAGTCCCAACTGTGTATATTTGTTGATGGTGTGAGAGTGCAGATCGAGCAGATCAATCCCAAAGCGTCGGCGGAAAGTGGCGCGCTGTACTCCGTCGCGGGTCAGCCGCAGGGTCATCATCAGGGTTTCGGCGATTTCGTCCTCGCGGGTGACTTCGTGTGCCTGCTCTGTCGCCGGGGTGCGCGGGAACAGATAGGACTGAGAAGGCGGATTCATAAGCACGCGGATATACTCCAGCGGCTTCAGAATGGTTGCATAACGCACGCCCCCGGCGAAGCCATGCGCGCCAGGACCAACACCGATATAGTCATCGTTGTACCAGTATTGCAGATTATGCAGACAGGCGCGCCCCGGTTGTGACCAATTGCTGATTTCGTATTGTTCGAACCCGGCGTCTGCCAGCATGGTGGTCGCCAGATCATACATATCCGCCGCGAGATCGTCATCCGGTGCGGGCAAGTGCCCGGTATCAACCCAATTCTTCAGCGGTGTGCCTTCTTCCAGTCCCAGCGCATAAAGTGACACATGTGCCGGTGCAAGCGTTAGCATAGCGCGCAGGGTGGTTGCCCACCCCGAAAGTGTCTGCTGTGGAATGCCATACATCAGATCAAGATTGAGGTTGTCAAACCCGGCAGCACGGGCAAATTCAACCGCCTTCACCACGGTTTCGTAGGTGTGCTGGCGCGCAAACAATTTCAAGTCGGCGGCACTGGAAGACTGCATGCCGATACTGAGGCGGTTAATGCCAAGTTGGCGCAACGCGGCAGTGTAGCCGAGTGTGAGGTCATCAGGATTTGCTTCCGCAGTGATTTCTGCGTTGGGCAGCACATGAAAGCCATCATGAACAGCGTTCAGGATACGCTCGAACTGTCCAGGCGTGAGCAGTGTGGGCGTACCCCCACCGAAAAACACCGTATGCAGGACAATGCCCGGTCTGGAAGCGCTGACCATCTGCAATTCGGCAATCAGAGCATCGACAAAAGCTGGAATCAGGTGCTCAATGTTGGCGTAGGTATTGAAGGCACAGTAGCTGCATTTTAGGCTACAGAAAGGTACATGCAAATACAATGAACTCAGTGGGGTACTCTGCCGCATAGCACCTACTGCCTGATCTAAATAGACACCTGCACAACCTTGCACATGATTGCGGTATTGTGTCAGGTTAACTATAATTATTCAAGCGCATTTATCTTCATTCATTCTCTATCGCCCGTATCATAGAAGGCAGCAAGGGTGGATCTATGCCCGAAACGACACAATTTGCCGGCATGAGTGATGACGGCTCGCGTTCCGGTACAACGGCGTTACAACCGAACACGATATTGCTTGGCAGATACAAGATTCTGGGTGAGATTGGCGGCGGCGGCATGGGGACCGTGTACCAGGCGCGCGACCTGAATTTCCCCGATGTCAAGAAACTCGTCGCCATTAAGGAAATGCACAACCCTGCGACTGATGCCAATCTGCGCGCATCAACGTTGCAGACTTTCCAGCGAGAAGCGAATATACTGGCGACGCTGAGTCACCCAGCAATACCCAAAATTTTCGAGTTCTTTTCGCAAAGTGAACGTGCCTATCTGGTGATGGAATTCATCAACGGGAACGATCTTGAACAACTGCTAGGAAAGACCAAAGAACTGCCCATCGAAAAGATTATTGACTGGGCGATTGCTTTATGCGATGTGCTGGATTACCTGCACAAACACGAACCGCCGATCATTTTCCGTGACATGAAGCCGTCGAATATCATGATCGACAGCCGGGGCAATGTACGACTGATCGACTTCGGAATCGCGAAAGCCTTCCAGACGGGCGTCAAGCACACAATGATCGGCACAGAGGGTTATTCCGCGCCAGAACAGTACAAAGGGGATGTCACCCCACTGAGCGACATTTACAGTCTGGGCGCAACGCTGCATCATATTCTGACACGCAAGGACCCACGCCTCGAACCACCCTTCAGCTTCAATGAACGTCCGATTAAACAGCTCAACGAGAAGGTACCACAGGGACTGATTGACGTTATCGAAAAAGCGCTCAATTTCTCGCCAGCAGAGCGTTACCAAAGCTGCGACGAGATGAAAACGGCATTGGAGGCGCTGCGCTATCCGTCGGCACAGGTGCTCATGACCGGCGCGATGGGAGGCAAAGGTAAACAGGAAACCGAGTTCTTTCCAACAGATACACGATCAACCTTTGAACCCAAATGGAAATTCAGAACCGAGGATGAGATTCGCGGCACACCGGCAGCATATCGCGATCTGGTGTTCGTGGGTTCATACGACACGAATGTATGGGCACTGAAGCAGGAAACCGGGGAGTTTGTGTGGAAACATCCTACGGGCGGGGGCATTGCCGCGTCGCCGATTGTAGATGAAGAAAATAAACTGGTCATGTTCGGTTCGGAAGATTTCACATTCTATGCGGTTGACTTCCGCACCGGGCGCATAACATGGTCACACAGTACCAAAGATCGCATTCGTAGCACTGCCCGCTGCGCACACGGCTATGTTTTCTTCGGCAGTGACGATGGTCGTGTTTACGCGCTGGCGGCACACAATGGGCGCTGGCAGTGGGAATTTGATATGGGCGCGCCGGTACGTGTGCGTCCGTTTGTCACAAACGAGTTGATTATCGTCGGCTGCGAGTCCGGGGAGATTGTTGGGATTGAACTTTCGGGTAATCGCAAATGGGCGGCACGCAGCAAACGCAGTATTAACTCGTCGCCGTTCGTAGACGAGGTTGAAGAAGTCTGCTTTGTGGGATCGCTGGACTACCATATGTATGCCTACGATGCGACTAGCGGTTACTCGATGTGGCGCTTCCGGACGAGTGGACCGATCATCTCTTCCCCGTATGCGGTCAACGACCTGGTCTATTTTGGTTCAGGTGATGGCTATTTCTATGCAGTGAACGCGCAAAACGGCAAAGAGAAGTGGAAATTCAACGTCGAAAAACCAATCGTTTCATCGCCGGTAGTGCATAACAATGCCGTATACTTTGGAGGCACCGACGGCAATTTGTACTGCCTTGATGCCACGAATGGGAAAGAACTGTGGAAGTTCCCCACAGAGGGTCCAATAACCGGTGCGCCACAGGTCGCTGGTGATGTCATTCTGGTTGGATCAATCGACAAAACGCTGTATGCACTGCCGCTGGTGAGTTAGTGTATCATCATGTCAATGCACCCAAACTACCCGAAAAGTGGAGTCTGAGCCATGTCCTTCATCCGTCGTCTCTTCAGCCGTCCAAATACTGAAGAAGAAACGCCCTCGGCGACAAAAACAGAGTACGCAAAACCTGCGGCACAATTGTCCGATTCTGAGGACACTGTGCCATTTCCCCGTAAAGAGATGGCTAGCGCGATAGAGGACTCGGACACGATACCGGTGCCACCCAAGTCGTCTGGAACAACAACCCGGCTTGATACTGTGCTGGATGGCGCTACCCGCCCTTTGCCACAGGAGAAGATCATCTCCACGCAGAATGAACATCTCACGTTTGGGCAGTCTACCGATGTGGGCATGGTGCGCACTAACAATCAGGATGCGGTTCTGTCTTTTTTCAGTGTCAGCCGCAGCGTAGAGGATCGTCCGGACTTCGGGTTGTTCATTGTCGCGGATGGCATGGGCGGCCATGACAACGGAGAGAAAGCTTCTGCCATTGCTTCGCGGACGCTGGCAACCTATGTCACGCAAAAAATCTATCTGCCGATGCTGATGAATAAGACCGATCTCGAAGATCGACCGCCGATTACTGAGGCATTGATTGAAGGGGTGCAGAAAGCAAACGAAGATGTTATTGCCAACGTTCCCGGGGGCGGCACCACGATGACGACTGTCGTTGTCGTCGGCGATCTAGCGTACATCGGGCATGTGGGTGACACGCGCACCTATATCATCACCAAAGAAGGCATGGAACAGATCACGCGTGATCACTCGCTGGTGCAGCGGTTGAAAGAACTGGATCAGCTTACCGACGAAGAGATGATTGACCACCCCCAGCGGAATTATCTGTACCGAGCGCTGGGGCAAAGCGAAAATCTGGAAGTGGACAGTATGACACGCAGACTCCAGGCGGGTTCACGAATGCTGATTTGTTCTGATGGCTTGTGGGGCTATGCCAGCGAAGCGGAAATTCTCGAAGTCGTGATGAGTCATAGCAACCCACAGGAAGCCTGCGACAAACTGGTCGCCCTAGCCAACCGTAACGGCGGGCAAGACAATATTACTGCAATCATTCTGAAGATACCGAGCTAGTTCAGGTAGTTGAATCATGGCATTAGAGATTGACCCGTATGCCGTCCTTGGCGTTTCTCCTCACGCCACAGATGACGAAATCAAGAGCGCGTACCGCCGGGCGGCGCGGCGACTGCACCCTGATGCAAATCCTAATAACCCTGGAGCTGCGATCCAGTTCCAGGATGTTACCGCCGCTTATGAGCTGCTGAGCGACGACAGGCGCAAACGGGACTATGACAAACAGCTGGCGCGCTTCAACCAGAAGCAAAAAGACAACCGCGACCTGATCTTTTCACTGCGGGTGACGCCCAGTAAGCGAACGATCACCCCGCTGCCGGAATCGCAGGTGATTTATCTTCTGGCAGAAGTCGCAGCAGACCCGCTGGCGCGCGAACAGGATCAGGTTGCTGAGTCGCGACTGAATCTGACGCTGGTGTTGGATCACAGCAATTCGATGAACGGCACGCGACTGGAAAAGGTGAAGGTTGCCGCCAACCAACTGATTGACCAGTTATCGGCACAGGACATCATCTCTGTGGTCACGTTCAATGACCGCGCTACGGTGATTATCCCAGCCACCCGCGCCGAAAACAAACCGGCTTTGAAGGCGCGTGTGAGCATGATGGCAGCATCCGGCGGCACTGAAATCTTTCAGGGACTTCAGGCTGGTGTCAACCAAAATAAGCAGTTCGCTGGACCGCGCCTTGTGAATCATGTTATCTTGCTGACCGATGGGCACACCTACGGCGATCAAGAGAATTCCTTCACACTGGCAAAAGACGCTGCAAAGGAAGGCATTACGATCAGCGCGATGGGTCTGGGGCATGACTGGAATGATGAGTTCCTGGACAAGCTGGCTTCGTCCACCGGGGGTTCTTCAGCGTACATCAATTCTGCGGGTGCGGTTGTGCGATTCCTGAATGACCACGTGCGGAATCTCTCTAATGCATTTGCAGAACGGATGCAGATTGTCGTCGCACCTGATCCCGATGTGCAGCTAGAACTGGCATTCAAGCTTGCGCCCAACCCACAACCGCTGGCGATAGACGGAGGGATGATTCCGCTGGGCAGTTTGCAGGTGCATCGCCCGGTGTCGGTGTTGTTCCAGTTCCAGATCCCGGCAAATCTACAAACGGGATTCCGGTCAATCGCGCGGATTGTTGCCCTTGGCGACATTCTAGTAAACGAACGTCAGCGTTTTCAGGCGCTAAGCGACCTGTCGCTGGAAGTCACCGAAGAAGACACGTTTGAAGAACCGCCCAATGCGATTCTGAATGCTTTGAGCAAACTCACCCTGTATCGTATGCAGGAACGCGCACAGGAAGCCCTGGAACGCGGGGACATCGTCGAAGCGACTCGCAGTCTGGAAAACCTGGCAACCCGGTTACTGGAACTGGGTGAGCCGGATCTCGCAGAGCAGGCACGTGCTGAGGCTATGCGGGTAGCGCACACCTCGAACTTATCCGATAAAGGACGCAAGACGCTCAAATATCAAACCCGGTCACTCCTGCTGAGTCCGGTTATCGGAGATAACATACCATGAAGACATGCCCTCATTGTGGAAAACCATACAGACAGGGGATGCTGTTTTGTGAGAACTGTGGACGCAGCCTGACGGACAAAAGCGAGGCGACCCTGCCGACCCGGCAGCTTGACACGCAGGAATATGCAGCAAAAGCGACATGGGGCACGGCACGCTTCAGTACGCAGTCGGTTGTCGTTATCCAGATTCGTGACGCCGACCAGCCAATCAGGCTGCAACCGACCGGACGAGTTGTAATTGGTCGCGTGGATACCACGAGTGTGCAAAAACCTGACATTGACCTTACACCCTATGGGGCACTGGAAAAAGGCGTTTCGCGCATTCATGCCGCCATTGATCGCAGCGAGGATACACTGACACTGATTGATATGGGCAGCTCCAACGGTACGCATCTGAACGGGCAGCGCTTGCTGCCGGACCAACCGCGTGTTCTGCGCGATGGCGATGAAATACGTTTCGGCAAGCTCGTTGCACATGTTTACTTCAAGTAAGTCATAAGGATCTTTATGTACACACTACTTCTGCACATTGCCAACTCAGAGCCAGTGAAGATCGACGTTGAGGAACTGCCCAACCCTGGCGATTATGCGATTATGGGCAAGAACCCACGTGAACGTAATGACAAGGATGTCGCATGGCTGGAAGAGGGTGTTAGCACGGTAATTTTCCCGTGGTGGCGTATCAACTTCGTCCAGGTGCTGCCCGGTGCAGAAGACGATGTTGACATTATTCTGCCTTACCGCTAATTGCAGGACTAGAGAGCCGGGATGCCTACGACTATACCACACAGCAACCAGCGCGAGGGAAAACGAATCCTTGTGGTGGACGATGAGCCGCGTATCATCGGTATCATCCGCATGAATCTGGAGCTTGAAGGGCATCAGGTGGTTGAGGCACACAACGGGCTGGAGGCGCTGGAAGCAATTCGGACGAAGCTGCCTGACCTCGTGCTGCTCGACGTAATGATGCCTGAACTCGATGGGTTTGAAACACTGCGGATGCTGCGTGAGTTCTCCAGTACCCCGGTGATTATGTTGACCGCCAAGGGCGAGGAAAACGACAAAGTCTACGGGCTGGAACTAGGAGCCGACGATTACATCACCAAACCCTTTGGACCGCGCGAGCTGTCCAGCCGGATTAAGGCGGTGCTACGGCGAATCGACATGCCTTCTGCATCGCCGGATCAGGCTATTCTCAAGATTGATGATCGGTTGAGCATTGATTTCAACCGGCGCGAAGTGCTGGTCAACGGCGAACGGATCAAACTGCGCCCCACCGAATACAGGCTGCTTTATCATCTGGTTGAGAATGCTGGTTGGACTGTGCCGCACGATCAACTGCTGGCGAAGGTCTGGGGTTACGAATATCGGGATGAGGCACATTATGTACGCCTGTATGTAAACTACTTGCGTGAGAAAATTGAGGAAGACCCCTCTAACCCGAAATACATCCTGACCGAACGCGGTATCGGCTACCGCTTCGTTGATTATAAACGGCAGAACGCATAAGCCAAACGCATACCCATTGCCAAACCACAGTTGAACAACTGTGGTTTTTGGTTTCGCAGTTTGCCCTACACCGATGGATACAGTCACTATGCCTTGCAGGGGGAGTCGTTTCACCGTACAATATTGTTATGATTTTTGACCCGACAAATTGTTAACCCCCATGGGGAGGGTTCCGTGTCAGCGTATAAAATCGTGGTCACCGGACCATTTAACTCCGGGAAAACCCAACTTATTAAGACGGTTTCTGATATTCCGGTTGTGGCAACGGAAAAGCGGATTACGACGGAAGATCGCGGCATCAAAGCAGAAACCACCGTCGCAATGGATTACGGGCGCGTTTCATTTGAGGGCGATACTCTATATCTTTACGGCACGCCGGGGCAAACCCGCTTTGATTTCATGTGGGAGATTTTGTCCAGTGAAATGAATGGCTTTATTGTGATGGTCGACAGCACCGATTCGCCATCTTTTCCCGAAGCTGCTGAACTGATCAAGATGTTCTCCAATTTCCACAAAGTGCCTTATCTGGTGGTTGCTAACAAGAGCGACTTGCCTGGTGCTGCACACATCAATGATGTTCGCCGGGGTGCCAACGTGAGCAATGTTACGGTGATGCCCTGTGTAGCAACGCAAAAATCCAGTGTGCGGCAGGTGTTGCTGCAAATGGTCCAACTGCTGAAACAGGAAGAGTCGCGTTAAATCCGCGCAAGCCAAACTGCATAACACTACAGTCGGGAGGAGTACACATGGTTTCCGTGCGGCACCTCCCGGTTGTTTACTGGTTCAAATGCTTCCTTCCACACCTCTGATACTGCTCATACAGTGCTCTGACACCACTCTGACATACGCGCGTTATAGTGTTGAAGATAAACACATACGAAACTGGGAGGTATTGTGAGCGATGAGTAAGATCATTGGTATTGACCTGGGGACAACCAATTCGGTGGTTGCCGTGCTGGAAGGTGGCGAACCTGTCGTCATCAACAGCGCAGAAGGCAGCCGGACAACACCCTCTGTGGTGGCATTCAATAAGAACAAGGAACGGCTGGTCGGTCAAATTGCCAAGCGGCAGGCTGTCGTGAATCCTGAAAATACGGTCTTTTCGATCAAGCGCTTTATGGGCAAAAGCTACACCGAAGCACAGGCAGAAGGGGAGCGCCTGCCCTATCGAGTGGTCGGCGGACCGAACAACGACGCGCGTGTGGATATTCCGGCAACAGGCAAACAGTATACGCCGCAGGAAATCAGCGCAATGGTCCTGGCAAAACTCAAGAAAGATGCCGAGGCATATCTTGGCGAGCCAGTCACACAGGCAGTGATCACAGTTCCAGCTTACTTCAATGACAGCCAGCGGCAGGCAACCAAGGATGCCGGGAAAATCGCCGGGCTGGATGTGCTGCGGATCATCAACGAACCGACGGCAGCCTCGCTGGCATACGGGCTGGACAAAAAGCACACCGAAACCATCCTCGTTTTTGACCTCGGTGGTGGCACGTTCGATGTGTCCATTCTGGAAGTTGGCGACGGCGTCGTAGAAGTGAAGTCAACCAGCGGTGACACACACCTCGGCGGTGATGACTGGGATCAAAAGATCGTGGACTGGATCGCTACCGAATTCAAACAGGAAAATGGCATTGATCTGCGCACAGACCGTCAGGCGCTTCAGCGCTTGAAGGAAGCCGCCGAAAAAGCGAAGATCGAGCTTTCGAACACTGTGCAGACTGAAATCAATCTGCCGTTCATCACGGCGGATGCCAGCGGACCAAAACACCTGAATATGACGCTGACTCGCGCCAAATTTGAACAGCTCAGCAGCGACCTGATGAAACGACTGGAATCGCCAGTGGAGCAGGCATTGCGCGACGCAGGGCTGGATGTGCAGCAAATCAACGAAGTCGTACTCGTTGGGGGTTCGACCCGGATGCCGATGGTGCAGCATTACGTTGAAGAACGCCTGCGCAAAACGCCGAACAAGAGTGTAAACCCGGATGAAGTGGTCGCGATTGGTGCGGCGCTTCAGGGGGGGGTACTCTCTGGCGAAGTAAAGGATATGCTGCTGCTTGATGTGACCCCACTGAGTCTGGGAGTCGAAACGATGGGCGGTGTGATGACCCGTCTGATCGAACGGAACACGACCATTCCGGTTCAGAAGAGCGAAATCTTCTCGACAGCGGCTGACAACCAGTCGGCTGTGGACATCCACATCCTTCAGGGTGAGCGTCCAATGGCAGCGAATAACATGACACTGGGCAATTTCCGGTTGGAGGGCATTCCACCGGCACCGCGCGGCATTCCGCAGGTCGAGGTAACTTTCGACATTGACGCAAATGGTATCCTGAGTGTGACGGCACATGACCGCGCCAGTGGCAAGTCCCAAAAGATCACGGTGACCGCCTCAACCAACCTGAACCAGACAGAAATTGACAAACTCGTGCGCGAAGCAGAACGCAACCACGCGGAAGATGAACGGCGACACGAGATGGCGAAAGCGCATAATGAAGCCGACACGCTGATTTATCAGGCGGAGAAGGCACTCAACGAACTCGGCAGCAAGGTACCGAGCGACGATGCAGAGCGCATTCGTGAACACATTACAGATCTGCGCAAACAAATGGAGCAGGGGGACCTGACAACCATTCGCAGCGGCATTAGTGCATTGCAGAATGCCACCTATGCCCTGTCACAGCAGATGTACGCCCATGCCGGCGACCAGAGCGCGGCAAATGGTGGCAGCAGCGGACCCTACGGCACCCCAGAGCGTGATGTTGTTGATGGGCAGTTTACCGAGGTGTAAAACCTGGACAAAATCGGCGAGGGGAACAGCAGTTCCCCTCCTTTTTTACAGTGTTTATGCAACCCTCCCAATACGCATGCGTATAATGCTTATAGTTGAGTACATTACACGTCCCGGTAGCAGCAGTCCATCAGATTGGTTGTAAACACAAACTACCAGGCAAAGAAGAGGGTTCCCATGTCAGAAACCACATCGCAAGACAATTTTGGAGTCAACGAACCGGCTGCTGCGCGCAAGGAACCGTTGAATGATTTCCTGACCGATATGAGTGGAATGGCGCGCGAGCTAACGTCAAACATTCGCACCTCGTTTGGCAAAGCACTTGAACAGAGCATGAAGAATGCCAAAGCAAAGCACGCTCCCCTGGTAGACATCTACGAAACAACCGAAAGTGTCGTGATTGTCACCAACCCGCTGCTGGGACTGATCCCCGGCAGCCTGGAAGTTTCTATGCAAGGAAATCTGCTGACACTCAAAGGCGAAACAGAAGCCCGCGACAGCATCCCAGCGGAAGCGTATCTGCGCCGTGAGCGTTACTTTGGCGCTTTTACTCGTGAAATAGAAATCCCGCGCCGGGTGAAGGCAAACGAAGCGCGGGCGAAACTGCGCGATGGGGTTTTGACGATCACCCTACCGAAGATTGAAGAGGCAGCAGCCCATATTATTGATGTCTCGCAGCAGTAAGTGGCAGAGGATTTTCGAGCAACCTGATATGCACCACAGGGCGAAAATCTCTGGCAGGATTTCCGCCCAACCCGCTGTCTTACCGCGGCTCAACCGCCCTCGGCTACATCGTGTTCCTGCCGCAGACGCAGGAATTCAGCTTTAAATTCCTCCGTCAGTGCCGCTTTTTCTTCCGGTGCGAGCATACTGTAGGCAATACTATTCAGCACCGTCTCTTCCAGTTCATCTATGTGCAGCCCGGCGTGTTCAACTGCCGCAAAATACTCTTCAGTTATTGAGGTCTTGAAGTAACCGGGCATATCCGCGCCAATGACAACCGGGACCCCGGCATCAACCAGGGCACGTAACGGATAGTCCGCGTAACGTTTTGCTTGCCCCTTGCACAATGCACCCGCCATTGACACACCGAGGGCAATCTGCTGATCTGCTAACCGGGTCAAGACATCGGGCGCATCCGCAGCCCCCCAACCGTCATACAGGCGCACAGGATTGAGCGTCGTAAGGACATCCAGAATCCCCTCTGCGTGCAGCACACCGCCAGCGTGCGCCGTCAGTGGCAGGTTCTTCTTTTCGGCTGTGCGGAAGGCGCGCTCAAACTGCCCGGCGGGCTGGGCGTCTTCGCGCCCACTTAACCCCAGCGCAATCACACCGCCTTTTTTCCCGGCTGTGGATGTTGCCCAGCGCGCAATTTCATCGGCACGGCGTGGCTCATTGCGTGGGATAGACAGAATCCAGCCCATGCGAACCCCCCAACCACGTTCAACGCGGCTGCGCCCATCATTGAGGGCGTCAAGCAGGGTTTCAAATGGGATGCCGCTTTGCATGAACGCAATCGGATTCACGCTGACCTCGGCATAGCGAACATTCTGTTTATACAGTGTCACCCCCAGATCGTAAACGATCCGGGTAATGTCTTCGGGCTGTTCCAGCCAAGCGCAGTAGGTTTGTGCCAGGTCATCCAGCCGGGAATAGTCGGGATGATCAAACAAATGCACCCAGTCTGCGAAATGTTTGGTGTTGTCCGAAATGTCGTTTTGCTCGGCAATGGTGAGCAGAGTTTGCTTCAGGATTGCGCCCTCAAGGTGAACATGCAGTTCAACCTTTGGCAGTGCGCGGATATAACTTTCGAGTGACATGAGTTTTGCCTTTGGGTTACTTTGCTGCCTAGATCTGTTCGCTTACGCCAGCGGCGGACCGTTCGCCAGCGCTGCGCTGATATTCGATTGCGGCATCCACCAGCCCTAAAAACAGGGGATGCGGCGCGTTGGGTCGGCTGGCAAATTCGGGGTGAAACTGGCTGCCCATCATAAACGGGTGGTCTTCAACCTCAGCAATTTCCACCAGCTTGCCATCCGGGCTAAGTCCACTGAAGGTCATACCTGACTGTTCAAACTGTGCGCGATAGTCATTATTGAACTCAAAGCGATGACGGTGGCGCTCGTGAACAAGGCTCTGATCGCCATAGACCTTGCCCGCCCGTGAGCCTTTCTGCAATTCACAGGGATACAACCCCAAACGCATCGTGCCGCCAAGATCCGTGATTCCGCGCTGTTCCAGCATCAGATCAATCACCGGATGATCACTGAGTACTTCAAACTCTGAACTGTTGGCATCTTCCAGATTACATATGTTGCGCGCAAACTCGATGCACATCACCTGCATACCAAGACACAAACCGAGATAAGGCAGCCTGTGTTCTCTGGCAAAACGCGCCGCCATCACTTTGCCTTCAACTCCACGATAGCCAAACCCACCGGGCACGATAATTCCGTCAACCTGATCGAGTTCACCCCACCCGCGATCTTTTTCCAGATCGCCGGAATAGATCCAGCGGATATTAACACGACGGTTGCGCGCGCTGGCGGCGTGGAACACTGCTTCCTTCACACTCATATAGGCATCATGCAGCTCAACATATTTGCCGACTACGCCGATGGTAATCGTCTCTTTTGCAGCACGCATTTTCTGGATCATTGCCCGCCATGAGTCTAACCGGGGAGGATGCACAGGCACAAGCTGCAAGTGCCGCACAATAAATTCCCCTAACCCGCTGTCTTCCAGAACCAATGGGACATCATAGAGCAAATCGGTGGTCACCAGTGGTATGACTGCCTGCTGCTCGACATCACAAAACAGGGCGATTTTATCGGTCAGGTCTTTCGATACCGGATGATCGGTACGGGCGATAATGACATGCGGCTGAATGCCCATGCTACGCAGTTCGCGTACACTATGCTGTGTGGGCTTGGTCTTTAGCTCGCCGGTAGCGCCAATATGGGGCAAAAAAGTGACATGCACAAACATGGTATGCTGGCGTCCAATGTTGAGACGCATCTGGCGAATGGCTTCGAGAAACGGCTGCCCTTCAATATCCCCGACAGTGCCGCCAACTTCAACAATAACCACATCCGCATCGTTAGCTTTGCCGACCAGTGCAACTCGCCGCCGAATCTCGTTAGTGATGTGGGGAATAACCTGGATGGTGCCGCCCAGATAATCACCCCGACGCTCCTTCTCGATGACATGGCTGTAGACCTGACCGGCAGTAACGTTGCAGGTTTTGTCCAGATTCTCGTCTGTGAAACGCTCATAATGTCCCAAATCAAGGTCAGTTTCAGCACCATCTGCCGTCACAAAGACTTCACCATGCTGGTAAGGACTCATGGTGCCGGGATCTACATTCAGGTAGGGATCAAGTTTTTGAATAGCGACCTTAAAGCCGCGCGCTTTCAAGATCCGCCCGATTGCGGCAACGGTAACGCCTTTGCCCACAGAACTGACAACCCCGCCGGTGCAGAAGATGTACTTCGGTTCAGCCATAGCAAATCGCTGTCCACCTCAATATGAAACTTAAACAAAAGCACAGCGGGGAGAAGATGGGCAGCCCCATTCACGTCCCCGCTTAGAAAGTCATCGCCATAAATAATGATGGTAATAGGGTTGTGCTAACCAGCCGAAAGTCGCTGGACTTTCCGCCAGAATATCCCAATTGGCACTGGCGGCGCTGTAACCTGCTTACGCCGTGGGCAGCCCTCGCTAGAAGGCGATACCGGCACCGCGCGGATCAGACCAGCTTCTCAAGATCATCTGCCGTGCGGCGCATATCCAGGAAGATCAAGCCCAGTTTTGCACCTTCGCGCACAAGCGTCGTTAACACAGCCTCTTCGCCAACAGACATCAGGATGACATAGCCTGCTTTACCCTTGATATACACCTGATCGAGGGTACCGCGCCCCAATTCACCGGAAATACGTTCCCCAAGCGACAGCATCGCCGCAGACATGGCAGACACGCGGTCTTCTTCGACATTGGCGGGCAGGGCAGAAGCCATGATTAGCCCGTCCACACTCACCACAGCAGACGCTTCGATTTCCGGGGTTGTTGACTGAAGATCGCGCAGGCGGTCAACCATTAGTTCGGTCCGCGATTTCGCCATAGTTGTTCTCCTCTCGAAAGGTAATCCCGGGGCGGTCACCGGGTGACAATTTGCATATTGGAAAGAGGAACCGATGAAACCAACTTGCAATTCCAGCCATGACAGAGTGTAGACTTCTCATGTGCCGGTTTACTGTAATTATAAACAAGAATGATGGTGGCTAGAAACGCAAAGTTCTTTACGTTCCCTATTATACTGAACGGAGGCTGAACAGCAAGCGGGCAAATCATGCGGGTGGCTTTATAACATGGCTGCAATCCAGCATCGGCGTGAGTCAGGCTGTGCGCTGGGGCAGTCTATGGGCTATACTGGCAGGCGTGAAGTAGTGCAAGCGCAGGGAAACCGTAAAGCCCCTGTGTGGCGAATCCGCCATAATCAGAATCGCAAAGCGAGCTAACGTAAAGAGTACAAACCAATGACAACTCCCCATCCGCAGGACACTCGTCGTTCAGACCTGCCCGTAAATGCTGCACAATCGCTGCTTGGCATGGCACAGAATGTGGCAGAACGGATCGCACAGAGTGTCAGTCAGGTTATCATCGGCAAGCGCAATGAAGTGCGCCTCACCGTTTTGGGGCTGCTGTGCAAGGGACATATTCTGATTGAGGACATTCCCGGCGTGGGCAAAACGATGATGACCAAGGCGTTGTCACGCGCAATCGGGTGCAGTTTCAGCCGCATTCAGTTCACGCCGGATATGCTGCCATCGGACGTTACCGGCGTGTCGCTGTTTAACCAGCAAAAACGCGAATTTGAGTTTCGACCAGGCCCGATCCTGGCACAGATTGTGTTGGCGGATGAGATCAACCGTGCGACCCCCAAAACACAGTCTGCGCTGCTGGAAGCGATGGAGGAAGGGCAGGTTACGGTGGACGGTGTGACCCACGCAATGCCCGACCCATTCATGATTCTGGCGACGCAGAACCCCATTGAATATGAGGGGACGTTCCCGCTGCCTGAGGCACAACTTGACCGTTTCCTGATGCGCATCCAACTGGGCTATCCTTCACCCCAGGAAGAACTCACGGTGCTGTCCGCGCAACAGTACGAACACCCGATCAAGAACATGCTGCAGGTGGTTACTGCGCAGGAGCTAATCACCGCCCAGCGCGCAGTGCGAGAAATCTATGTTGCTGACGAGATCAAGCGGTATATCGTTGATCTGGTCACGGCTTCCCGGCATCATCCCGACGTGTACCTGGGGAGCAGCCCGCGCGGGTCACTGGCGCTGTTCCGCACGGCACAGGCGCGTGCCGTGATGGCAGGACGGGATTATGTGATCCCCGACGATGTCAAAGCGCTGGCGGAAGTCACGCTTGCACACCGCATTATCGTTGGTCCGGCGGCACGTATTCGTGATATTTCGTCACGGACCATCGTGCAGGATGTGTTAGCAACAACCCCGGTTCCCGGCGCGGTTGCACAGTGAACGCGCGGCGATGTCTAACCTGCGGAACATCATCTACGTACTGATCATCTCCAGTTTGATTGCCGGGCTGTTCACCGGGCGGGCATTTTTCTTCAATCTGGCATATGCGTTCGTCGCGCTGCTGGTCGTCGCGTTTATCTGGGCGCAGTTTTCCGTGCGCTGGATCAGTGTCAGCCGGAAGACGCGCGCACGGCGCGCACAAGTCGGGCGGAAATTGCAGGAGGTATTTATTCTGCGCAACCGCACCCTGCTGCCCAAGCTGTGGCTGGAGGTTCGCGACCATTCGGACTTACCGGGTCACCGTGCCAGTCGGGTAGTGCCCACGCTGGGGATCCGCCAGAGCTACCGTTGGGTCGTTGAAACCCCTTGTGTCGTGCGTGGTGAGTTTCGGCTAGGACCGATGACGGTGATCAGCGGTGATCCATTCGGTCTGTTCAGCACCCAGCGTAAGCTGAACGCGATATCGCGCATCGTCGTTTACCCGGCAACGGTGAACATTACCCGTTTCGAGCTGCCGATGGGCGCGCTCTCCGGCGGGGAAGCGCAGCGGCGGCGTGCGCATTTTGTGACCACCAATGCAGCTGGTGTGCGCGAATATGTCCCTGGCGATAGTTTCAACCGGATACACTGGCGCACCTCGGCACGCAAAGATACCCTGATGGTCAAGGAGTTCGAAATTGATCCGCTGGTAGATATCTGGCTGTTTGTGGATTTCAGCACGGATTCACTGGTTGAACACCCCAGCATACAGCGAATAAACGGCAATGGACCAGTGATTCCTGCTGCTCCCGGCATACCGCCTTCTACTGAAGAGTACGCAGTAGTGATTGCCGCCTCACTAGCGAAGCATTTCATTGAAGCAGAACGTGCTCTGGGATTCATCGCCTATACCCCCCATCGTGAGGTATTGCAACCGGAACGCGGTACACGGCAGATGACGCGCATTTTGCAGACGCTGGCGGTTGCGCGCAGCCTGTCACCGTACTCGCTGGCGCAAATGCTCATGCTGGAAACACCCTACTTTACGCGCGGGACGACGCTGGTCATCATTACCGCATCACTGGACACTGGATGGGTTCCCGAAGCACAAATACTGGCACGTAAAGGGATTCGCCCTATGTGTGTGTTCGTTGATCCGGCGAGTTTCGGCGCGCCACAGCGCAGCGATGAACTGCGCGGGATGCTGCAAGTAACGCGCATTCCGACGCTGGTCGTCCGCCGCAACGATGATCTGACAACAGTCTTAGGGCAGCGTCCATTATAAGCAGGGTTTTCCAGAGGGATAAGGCTATGCCAACATATGATGCGATTGTGCTCGGTGCAGGCGCAGTAGGGAGCGCTGCCGCCTATTATCTAACACAAGCTGGACAGCGGGTGCTAGTGCTTGAACAATTCGAGCTTGATCACCAAAAAGGCAGCTCCTACGGCGAATCGCGCATTATCCGCTACTCCTATGACTTTCCACAGTATATTGCCCTAATGAAGGCAGCTTACCCATTGTGGGCAGCGCTTGAGGACGCCGCTGGGGAAACGCTCTATTTCAAAACTGGTGGGTTAGATTTTGGTCCGGCGGATGACCCGATGCTGCTAAACACCTTTGTCAGTGTGCAAACCGCTGGCATTGCCCATGAGGAACTCTCCCCAACCGACGCCATGCAGCGCTTCCCGCAGTTCCGTTTTGAAGATGGCTGGCGCGTGCTGTACCAACCCGACAGCGGCTATCTGGCGGCTTCGCGCTGCGTGCTGGCGCATCTGCGTCTCGCTGAACAGCGCGGCGCAACCATAATGGCAAACACCCCTGTCACTGCAATTCAAGGCAAAGGTGACGGCATAGAGGTGCAAACACCGGCAGCGCGCTATACCGCCGCAAGGTTGATCGTTTCTGCCGGCGCGTGGGCGAAGGAACTGCTTGATAGCACCGGGCTGGTGCTGCCGCTGCAACCCATGCGCTGCCAGCTTTCGTTTTTCGCAGGCACCCCACCGGAAAACTACAACCCCGAACATTTTCCGGTGTTCATTGCACACCTGCATCACCTGTACGGCCATCACGTGCCCTATGGCATTCCAAGTCATGCAGGAACCGGATTAAAAGTTGCCTTTCATGGTGGCGCAGAGGTCACACATCCCCGTGAGGTTGATTACACGCCAAGCGAGCAACCTGTTACAGAAATTCGAAAATTCATGGCACGGCATATCCCCGAAGCCAATGGCAAACTGCTGGACGCGCGCGTGTGCCTGTACACAATGACACCGGATGAGCATTTCGTTGTGGGAACCCATCCCGAATATCCCCAAATGATCATTGCGTCACCCTGTTCAGGGCATGGATTCAAATTCAGCACTCTAATAGGCCGCATCTTGTGTGATCTGGCACTACAGGGCAACACGCCGCATGATATCAGTTTGTTTTCGGTCACACGTTTCATGCATCCTACACAATAGTCTTTGTCGAATTTCGTAGAATTTTGTTGTAGCGCTGGCGGCGAATGCGGCGCGGGCATACAATTCGCATCCGTTCATGGCACTGCCATCAGGTAAGGGAAACCCGCATGACGCCGCAAAATCGCGTGCAGGAACTGCGCGCCAAGATTGATATTCTCAATGAGCAGATTCTGGAACTGCTCAACAAACGTGCAACCATCGCCTCAGAAATCGGCAAACTGCGCTCTGAAATGGGGGTTATGCTGTATGATCCTCAGCGTGAAGCCAATATGCTGCAAGCGCTGGAACAACATAACAACGGCCCGTTTAGTAACGAAACCATCAAGGCACTGTTCAAAGAAATCTTCCGTGCAACACTGGCGCTGGAGGAAACCGAGGCACGCTCGAAAATCATGGTGCAGCGCAAGAATGACGACGAGCGCACGATCATCACGCTTTCAGACGGGACACAAATCGGCAACAGCGTCTTTCAGGTCATTGCCGGTTCCTGTGCTGTCGAAAGCATGGAGCAAATGGAACAGGTTGCGATAGCGCTGGCGGAACGTGGCGTAAAAATCATGCGCGGCATGGCCTTCAAACCGCGTACCTCGCCCTATGATTTTCAGGGACTTGGTGAACCGGGACTAAAAATAGCCCGTCACGTCGCCAGCAAGCACGGCATGCATGTCACCAGTGAAATTATGGATCCCTCCCAGATTGCGATGATGTCCGACTATGTGGACATCTTCTGGGTGGGCGCTCGCAATATGCAGAACAGCTTTTTGCTGCGCGCGCTGGGCAAAGTCAAACAGCCCGTTATCCTCAAACGAGGGATTTCTGCGACGCTAGAGGAGTTGATTTACGCTGCCGAGTATATTGTCAGCAGTGGCAATCCACAGGTGATCCTGATGGAACGCGGCATCCGCACGTTTGAACGTTGGACGCGCAACACGCTGGACATCAGCGCGGTGGCACTGCTGAAGCTGGAAACGCATCTGCCAGTGATTGTGGATATTTCGCATTCGGCAGGACGGCGCGACATCGCCAAACCACTGGCGCGAGTGGCGAAAGCAAGTGGCGCTGACGGGTTGATGGTTGAAGTGCATCCTAACCCTCCGGTTGCAATGAGCGATGCCAAACAGCAGCTCAGCATTCCGGAGTTTTTTGCTGTGATAGACGAACTCGAACGGGTGCAGGTCAGCCCCAAAGGGTAAGTGACTGTGCAGCCAGCGGGATAACCCGATGTGGGTTGTCCTGCTATCACAGCGTGATTTGCCACCATTGGTAAGCCCCAACACGGGTAAAGCCAATGTTCTGAGCCGCACCTAGCGCCGGATGATGTTCGGGAAGGACTGCCCCGGCGACATCCCAGCCGTACTTTTTGCGAAGATCCTGAGCAGCGACAAAGCTCTGCGCCGTCAGTGTGCCTTCCAGCCATATACCCTGATAGCCGAAAGTGGTCACAGACAGCAGATAGGTCTGCGCGGGCACAACAGGGGTTTTGCGAATACCCCCCACTGAACAGACCAGGAGGGTGTATACCTGCGGGTTACGCTCGTAGCCACAGGCAGCAAATGCACGCTGGCTGGGGGTGTTTTCGACATGCACCAGGGCGCGTGCCAGTGTCGCCCCCATCTCCCTACCCAATGCAGTACTGTCAGCAATCATCGCGCGTGCCACACCCAGTCCACGCGCTGACGGCAGCACCGCGACCAAATCAACTTCCCAGCGCCGCACCCTATCTGGGGCAAGGGTAAGAAAACCGTCAACAAAACCAACAATCCTGTTATCACGAACGGCAACAACAGCACAGTGGTTAGGTTCGCGCAGGGCACGCGCAATCAAGGTAATGTCGGAGTCTTCTGCTTCCCAGACTACCCCCTTGACTGCTGCAATTTCATCCGCATCTTCCGGGACTGCAAGGCGAACGAACATGCTTGATCGACTCCTATTATCATTAGCCGCGCGGTATCGTAACTGACGATGGGATAGAGCGGAATATGACATCTGCGAATGGGAAAACAAAAATCTCCTTTGCAGGAGATTTCAGGGTTTACGGTTCGTTGTGTTGACGGCTGCGTTATGCCGCTTCGGGCAGGGCGCGCGGGGCTTCGAGGCTGTGCAGCGCTTGCTGCGCCTCAACCTTAACCCGGCTGCCCATGAATTCAGTCATCGTCACGTGCCCTTC